>CAZQCL010000113.1:0-6373 GCA_964592435.1 uncultured Oscillospiraceae bacterium | reverse complement strand
AGTTTTATGCCGATTAAGGAAAGGAAACAGTGCTAAACGATACGACACTTAACGTTATAATCTGCGGAAATTGGGAAGTTGTAAAATAATCCTTGCGTATGCTGACGCTATTGTGTTAAAATGTTTATTGCTTTGTGGGATAAAAAGCTCCAAACTAAAAGGAGGTGTAATATATGGCAAAATGCGAAATTTGCAGTAAGGATACCGTATTTGGCAACAACGTGAGCCACTCGATCAGAAGAACAAGTAGATCCTGGAAACCTAATATACGAAAAGTTAAGATACTGGACAAGGGAACTCCGAAGACAGTTAAGGTTTGTGCCAGGTGTCTGCGTTCCAATAAGGTTACAAGAGCAATATGATATTAAAATCAAAGAGCATCAGGAGGGATGATTTAGCTTATTCACTGTGAACAAACTATCCCTCTTGATTTTCCTGATTTATCGATCCCTTCATTTCACTCTCTAATTATCTATTCATTCTAAGTACTTTTTTGATCAGATTCCCAAAAAACTTGGGCAGTTTTACTACCATTATCCTCATCGCCGGACTCCCCCTAAAAAGGTCTGATAGTATCATGGTATTCATAGCATTTTTTTTGGTGCATGGCCAAAATATTGGGACGCTTCTCAAAAATATGGGGACGCTTCTCACTACTTCCAGTAAATCTCTATTACATCGCCCTGCCTAATAGTATCGGTAAACGCAGCAGATTGCCCATTTAGCTTTAATACAATGGTTCCCGTGGGCCTTGATAAATCAAAATTAATATAATTAAATATGTCAACGAAAATATATTGTGTTCTATTGCCGTCTAAAACGACTTTTTCCCCATTAACAGTAAGCTGAACACCTGATGGTGCTAATGGATCCAATGAGCGGGACGGTTCTCCCTGGGAAGGCGACTCCACCGGAGAAGCCCTTTCCGAAGGAGAATGCTTCATTTTTGTATCATTCCGTTCGCTGCAAATAATATCGTCCCTATCCTTCAAAACATAATCCATACTGCAATTTCGATTATTGTTTACAAAAACCTCACAATTACCAGCATTGTAACCACCTGCTTCAAGAATATCTCTTAATGTCTTGATTTTCGATATTCTTACTATATCCCCATTCTTAATTAATGTTTCTTTTTCAACACTGTTGTTATTAATAGAAATTTGTGTGCTAATATCAACAGGATTTCCATTCAGCTTTACTATTCCTGTGAAATAAGATGACACAAGTTCATGAGCTCTAATCATCGCATCTTTTCCATCTTGAGCCGGGACTACAGTTATGTCATTTCCAAAAGCTATAGGTGTATCCAGACTCGAAACCTTACCATCGACAATGATTTCGGCTGCCTTACCATGCTCACCACGAACATTCCTTGCTTCACCGTTTACTGAGAAAGATATACCTTTTCCAGATCTGCCAATAAGGTTTTCCGCATCAAATCCAAACAATACCAAAGCATCGGCAACTGTTAATTTCTTTGCATTAAGAAGCTTAATCTTCTTCCCATTTACCGTAACTATGAGAAAATCCTTGCCACTATTCATTTGCGCCGTAACTGCAATGCCGATTGGAGTAATGGATTCAGGTCCGTATAGCTTTCTATCATTAAACTTAATATCTCTTATAATGCTTCTTCCTCTTACAACAACTCTTTCCTCAGCCAGTCCCAATTTTTTCGCAATCAACCCGGCTAGCCCTGGAATTCGGCAGCCCCCACCGACTAAAAAGACGGCATTGGGAGCCTTCTTATTATATTCAAGTATCCTTTGTGTAATTGCAGAAGCAAGTAATTGCAGTGTTTCCTCAATTTCATCGAAGACATCTGCAGGCGATATTGAATGTTTGCCTTTAATAATATCGGTAAAAGTAATCTCATTTTTATTAGACGAAAGAGCCGTTTTTATTTTTTCTCCTGTCTTAAAATCAACAAGATATTTCTGGCATATCTGCTCAGTTATCTCATCACCTGCAACCGCAACCATCGAATAGGCAATTACACTGCCATCCTTTGTAATTGCAATATCAGACGTTCCGGCACCTACATCTACCAATGCCAGATTCAGCAGTCTAATATCAGCTGGAATTGTAATATTAATTGCAGCAATTGGTTCAAGAGTCAAGCTTCTGACTTCAAGGCCGATTTTATTCATAACTGAATAGAGGCTGTCTACTACAATCAGTGGCAGAAAGGTTGCCAACACATCTGCACCAACACTCTTGGCTTTATGTCCGGTAAGCTTGGAAATAACAAACCCATTTAGGTAATAATTGATGACACTGTATCCAACACAATAAAACTGCGTTTTTTCTTTGGCAGTAGTTTCCTCATCCAAAATCATTTGAGCTTGCTGAATACCCTCTATTTCCAAGCTACTGGTAATATCCGAATCAATCTCTACAGTATGATTAAAGCTTTTGTCAACTCTAACTTGACATGTTTTGAGCACCCTACCCGCGGCTGCAATTGCAACCCCTTTCAACTCAAATCCAATTCGGGCCTCCAATTTTTTCTTCACTTTCATTGCTACAGACGCAACCTGATCTATATCATGTATCTGTCCATCCAGCATCGCTCGGTGTTCATGATTGCATACCTCAGTTGCAACAACCCTGAAACATTTGTCTTCTTGCACGCCAACCACACCAACAACTGTCCTTGTGCCAATATCCATGGCAAATATAATGTTATCAGGGTTGATTTTGCGCTTTAAGGATTTTTGTGCTGGCACATTTTCCACAAGCTTAATTACCCTGCTTCTTTTTTGGGCTTGAGAATCTACTTTCTTGCTACTAATTCCATTCATCTTTCTTCTTTTGGTTTCTTCAACCATAACACATCCCCTTAACACATTGCATAAACTCTTCACTCAAGGCTTTTGCGGTATAACCTTGATATAAGAATTGCACAATATATAGTGACAGACTTTCATACATACCCGCAATATACTGCGCTGGGGACATCTGTAATTCAAGGATCATTTTAATTAAGTAATATTTCGACAAATTTATATAAAATTCCTTCTTATATGAGTTCATTCATCTATGATATAGTGCATTTGGATGCCATGCACTTAATTTTGATGTCATTCAATAGAATTCCGCCCCGAATTTACAGAAAGGTAGGATTCCACATTTCTCACACAATGGTTTTCTTGCATTGCAAATTGCCCTTCCATGATACACCAGCTGGTGGCAGAACCGTCCCCACTTATCCTCTGGAATTATCTTCATCAAATCATACTCAATCTTCTCCGGATCTTTATTATCAGTCAATCCTATTCTAATTGAGAGCCTCTTAGCATGGGTATCTACCACTATACCAGGGATACCAAAATAGTCATTCCGCAAAAGATTCGCGGTTTTCCTGCCAACACCGGGTAATTTCAACAGACTATCCATCTCTGAGGGAACGGTTCCCCCAAATTCAGAAATAATCATCCGACATGCGCCTATAATATTCCTTGCTTTGTTTCGGTAGAATCCTGTTGATCTAATATCCTGTTCAAGCTCTAATAAATCTGCATTCGCAAAATCATAAACCGTCTTGTATTTTTTGAAAAGGTCCTTTGTGACTATATTTACACGAGCATCCGTACATTGCGCGGCTAATTGTGTCGCAACCAATAATTGAATCGGATCCTCGTAACATAGTGAACATGCCGCATCCGGATACATTTTTTCCAGTTGATCAATTACTTCTATCGCCTTTTCTTTCCTATTCATCGCTTACTCCTTTTGTTCATTGCATTAATGTACAATTCCACGTATTTCGAAGCTGATTTATTCCATGAAAAGTCTGATTCCAGAGCTCTGATAACCAATTTCCCCCACTCGTCCGGCTTTTCTTTGTATACCATAATCGCCCTATCAATTGCATCAAGCATCTCATCAGAAGAGAAATTGCTAAATGAAAAACCATTTCCACGGTTTGTATCCGCATCATAGTCGATAATTGTTTCAGCAAGCCCCCCTGTTGCTCTCACTATCGGAATCGTACCATATCTCAGACTAATGATTTGTCCCAGCCCGCATGGCTCAAAGCGCGAAGGCATAAGGAACATATCACTTCCTGCATAGATTTTTTGTGCAAGCTTTGTATTGAATTCAAGGTGAATTGAAATTTTTTCTGGGTATTCTACAGCAATTCTCCTAAAATGATCCTGATAATAATCATCACCTGTCCCCAACAAAACGAATTGTAAGTCTTTTGCCATTAATTCACCTATTCGATCAATAATAAAATTGAGACCCTTTTGTCCTGACAGTCTAGATATAAGGCCAATCATGGGAGCGCTGCTTACCGGAAGACCTATTTCTTTTTGCAGTGCGATTTTGTTTAGCCTCTTATCCCGAAAATTATCAACTCCAAAATTATGTTCAATAGCTTTGTCTGTCCCAGGATTAAATTCCTCGTAATCGATTCCATTCAATATACCGAACAGGTCTTCTGAACGTTTTTGTAATAGGCCTTCCAATCGCTCTCCATATTGCGGTGTTTGAATTTCTTTTGCATACACGCTGCTTACAGTTGTAATAACATCTGCATACACAATACCCGTCTTCATAAAGCTGAACATTCCATAGAATTCAGCCTTTTCCGGTGTAAATACTTCGTAACCGATATTGAGCAGGTTGACCACATAACTTGGGAAATTGCCTTGATACTCCAAATTATGTACTGTATATACAGTAGAAATTCTATTGTAAAACTCGTTGTTCTTTAGCTGCTCCTTTAGGAGCAGGCATATTGGCCCGGTGTGCCAATCATTGCAATGAATGATGTCAGGCTTAAAATCAATAAGAGGAAGCATCTTAATTGCAGCCTTACAAAAAAACGCAAAACGCTCGGCATCATCAAAGTGTCCATAGATGCCATCTCTATCAAAATATTTGTAGCTATCAGTAAAATAGACGGGCAGCCTTCTTTTTTTCCCTCCGGCCTTGAAATTAATGTCAGCCTTCCTTACGATACATGTTTCGATACGATTCTCGATTTGGACCAGGAAATCCGTTACATATAGGAAATCGCCTTCAATCAATTGGTATTTTGGCATAACAACCCGAACATCATGTCCCAACTCCAGCATTGCCTTAGGCAGAGATCCGGCTACATCCGCCAATCCCCCGGTTTTAGCAAAAGGGGACATTTCTGCAGTAACAAACAGAATCTTTAGCTTTTTTGTATTCATTTAGGCCTCCATTTATAACGCAGGGACATTTCTTATTTAGGGGACGATTCTCAACTCTTCAAAACCGCTAACTAGTGCGTTTCTAGCCTTCACATCTAGATAAATATTATATTCTAATAATAGATAAAAGACAACATTCACTTTCTGCAAGAAATACCTCATCATCTACTGAAACTAAATATTCCAAATTGCTTAAAACTCTCATAACATTATTTAAAATACTGTATGCCGGATTCAAACAACCGCTGATCTTTGTCACCGGGGACGTTTCTACAAACATTAGTCCCTATTCTCTCGGAATACCCCATCTTGCCCATTATTCTACCATCAGGGCTAGTTATCCCTTCAATAGCATGCATCGATCCGTTTGGATTGTACCTGATGTCATAAGTGGCTCTTCCTTCTAAGTCAACATATTGCGCAGCAATCTGTCCGTTATTAGCCAATTCTACAATTTCAGCCTCAGTAGCGACAAACCTGCCTTCCGCATGCGATACCGCTATTGTGTGTATCTCACCCACCTTTGCATTACATAACCATGGCGATTTTGCTGAGGCAATCCTGGTCTGTACCATGCATGATACATGCCTGCCAATAGAGTTAATTGTCAGAGTTGGGCTATCTGCATTCATATCTTTAAATTCGCCATATGGCAGAAGTCCTAATTTGACAAGGGCTTGAAATCCGTTGCTAATTCCAAGAATAAGACCGTCCCTATTATTTAGCAAATCCATTACAGACTCTTTAATATATGGATTTCTGAAGACTGTTGTAAAAAACTTAGCTGAGCCCTCCGGTTCATCACCGGCGCTTAAACCACCGGGGAACATAATAATCTGGCAATCCCCTATTTTTTGCTGCATCACCTGTATTGTTTCTTTAACATCAGAAGGTGTAAGATTCTTTACAATCTGAATATCTACAGATCCTCCAGCATTCTCAAATGCCCTTGTCAAGTCATATTCGCAGTTTGTGCCTGGGAAAACCGGAATAAATACCCTGGGCTTTGCGTATGACGTGTGCAATGTATTGTTTTGTAGCCCATCTTTACCCCTGTTAAATTTGGCTTGACAGCTAAATGTTTTGGCATTACTATCACCATTACCAACCTTTGTCGGAAATACTGATTCTAATGGTTCCATCCAACTATCCAATGCCTTGCTTAACTCAAGAACCGTCCC
>CAZQCL010000112.1:0-6374 GCA_964592435.1 uncultured Oscillospiraceae bacterium | reverse complement strand
ATGCGGCAGGTAATACAGGTAAAGATTTTGCTGAAGCGGTTACAGTTAATCATCCATACTACTCAGCAAGTATAGGAAAGACATTTACGGCAACTTTGGTCGGTATGCTTTGTGAAGAGGGTGCTATCAGTTATGATGACTTAATATCAACGCATCTGGATGATAAGCTGCTTGAAGGCTTATTTATATATGAAGGAGTAGATTATAAAGATCAGGTGACTGTCAAGCAATTACTCGGCCATATGTCAGGTATCGGGGACTATTATGAAGACCCTGTATCACAAGGCCCCACCATGGTTGAACTCCTGAAAAATGAACAGGATAGAATCTGGACTCCTCTTGATCTGCTCTCATTCACCAGGGAAAATCAAAAAGCAATAGCAAGACCGGGAGAGACATTTCATTATTCTGATACAGGGTACATCCTTCTTGGATTTGTAATAGAGTCTGTTACAGGACAAAATTTTCATGATGTGCTGCATAGCAAAATATTAGATCCGCTGGAGATGAATGATACCTATTTGATGTTTAAGTCAAAACCAAATAATCCTCGAAAATATGATATACTGGAAGTGTACATTGACGGAATTGATTTGTCGAACACCAATGCATTGAGCTTCGACTGGTCAGGCGGCGGACTGGTGACAACAATGTCGGATCTGTTAACATTCAACAAGGCGTTGAACAAAGGTGAGTTAGTCAGCTTAGACACATTGAAGCTAATGACGGATTTTAATCAGGAATATATTCCAGGAGTACATTATGGGCTTGGGATGATGGAATTCAATTTCGGTGAATTCTCAGCCTTTTTGAAAGGCACACCAAATATTTACGGCGGCGTAGGAGATAGTTCAACCTTTATGATGTATGACAAAACAAATGATATTCATATTATTGGAAATTTCGGTTCTGTTGATTTTATGGAAGAAAGCGTTCCTTTTCTTGCCAATGTGTTGATGTTAGTGGATCGTCTAAAAGATTGATGCGGGCTGGTGAATATGGATATACAATTAATCTGCTCAGAGCAAATAAAAGAAAAAATACATAGGATTATTACTAAACACAGTATAAATGTATCTGAGAATGCAAAAATTGTAATGGTTGAACGTGGGTTTGAAATACCTCACGGTAAGCTTGCCATCGTTTTTGATCCTGTTGATTATATGGAAGCTTTAGAGTTGTTGTATGATGAAACGGGATCAAAGCTGGCTGGCCCTGGTACAGTCACAGGTTTTTCAAACAACAGATATTGCATAATTCCGGTTAATTATATCAACCATATTGATGCGCACGGATCCGAGATCAAATGCTATACAGAAAAGGAAACCTACTATCTGAAAAATAACTTGCAATACTACGAAGATATGCTTAGTTGTCAAGGTATCGTACGAATTAATAAATCTCAGCTTGCCAATATAATGAATGTAAAGGAAATCATACCCTGGTTTAATGCAAGGCTGGTACTGGTGTTAAAGAATAATCAGGAGTTGGAAGTTTCAAAGTTTTACTCAAAGGCATTAAGAAAAACCTTAAATATGTAAGGAGTAGGCATATGTTGGATAAAGTTGATATAAAAAGTATTCTGTTTTCATTTGTTATTGGTGCGATTATTGGTCTATTTGCTCAGATTCTACTTAACACTGTCCCGGATATGAGATCATTGCTCATATGTGCCTTTATCAGTGGAATAATTGGATTAATTGTTGGCGCAGTCATTTCTTTCATCATGGCGTTACTTCCGGCTAAATACGCTAAACCGGGCTTGTATTTCATAATCAATAATCTCATTGCATTGTTTGTTACATTAGTTGCCATATTATCGTTATACTTTTATGGAATTGAAAATTTTTACGCTAAAGATTTGGTTATTGTTCTTGTTATAGCCTTGGTAATAATTATAACAGCGAATATTATTAATTACTATAAGTATAAGAGAACAAATAAAAAGCTAATTGAGTTTATCCAAAAGAGGAAAAACGTCAAATAATGTATAGCCTGTAATATTGTTATGTCCCATCCATAATAACACTGCAGCCATAATTTGCCAGGACAGTGGCTGACGTACCGGTTTCTCCACCTGGTAACGCATAGCGTTTTGCGATTTCCCCATAAGTATCCGGTTCAGGGTATGTATCCTTTAGCAGAAAACTATTGGTAATCAAAATCATACCATACAAATAGACATCATTATTTTTCATGCTTGTCCGTATCATTGTACATCCTTCCCCCCATTTTCACAGATGTATCTGCCATTAGCTATATCTTCCACCGACAGTTATATATGGTTTATGCAGATCGACGATAAAATAATGCTGTTGCAAGCATACCTAACAATAATAATCCAATACTGAGTACAAAGGGCAATATTCTTGAGATATCACTTAGCAGTCCGCCTATGAATCCAAAGGGTACACTCACCAGCATAACTGTCGTCTGAAGTAACGCCATAATTCCCGAACGTTCATCAGGGTCGACATGAATAGCGACCAGTGATTCTCTAATTGTACCTAAAACAGCAAAGCCAAGAGCTTCAAAAATCAAAGAAACTGATAATATCACATATCCCCACACCCCGGTGTTTGATATTAAAATCAGCAATATGCAACTGACTATGGTACTTATGAATCCTCCGAGCAGTGGCCATTTCATCTTCGATTGATTTATATGTGAAATAACTGTGAAGAAAAGAACAATTGAAAGTATGCTTCGTGCCATCGGGAATATAGGTAATAATGTATCCGGGATACCGATGCGGCGAGATGCGATGATCTGCCAGAAAGTCATCCCAATCATAGCTACAATCTCCACTAATATACTAATGATTATTGCAAATATTGTGCCTTGAGAATTTAGTATTTTGCGCAATGCACTTTTATACCCTGATAGCATCTCCCTCCATGACATATTGCGAGTCGCCTCGCGCCTGACTTTTCCAACAGCAGTCTCTGTTGAGAGTTTATATAATATTATTATCTTTGCCGTCATTATAATAAAAGCATTGATATATAGTATTCGGATAGCAGGTGTCAGTGTAAGCTTTGCTACCAGTATTGAAGATATTGGTGCAAACAATGCAGAAAGATTAGCGGAGATTAGAACCCAGGAGTATATATGGGTTATTTTATCCTTTGGAGCATCCTCAACAAGCAGACAATCCCAAGATACTGTTGTTATTTTCATCGTACCATTAAGCAATGCGGCTATAACAAAGAACCAAAACCCCTGGCTGGATGCCCATATGAGACACGGCAAACTCCACGCTAGAAAATCAAATATTGCAGTACTCTTTCTGCGCCCTATTTTATCAATGATAGCACCTGATAAAAAAGCAAAAATCATCTGTGAAAACATATAAATTGAAGTGACAATCCCCACCTGTATATCACTTATGCCAAAAGTAAGCATGTATACCGTTGCATAAGGCAGACACAGGTTCATGGAGAGCCCCCACAAAGGCTCAGTATAAACACATGCACGCGGATTGCCGCGTAACTCAAAAAGTGTACGCAATAGTTTATGCTTCATCAAAATTTTTTTCATTTGAATTTTCCCTTTCTTGGTACATCAAAAAAAATGCAACTATAACATACTTTAATATTATAATCGCATTTTAACAAGCAAATATCTTGAAAATGATTGTAAATACATCTATCTTATACTCTGAACCTTGAAACACTCTCTGCAAGGCTTTCGGAACTTTGCTTTGTTGCTTTCATCAATTCCGAGACCTTAGTCGCCCTTTCCATTACATCCAAAGCCTTCTGAGAAATATCCTGTGTTCTCTGAGCCTCCTCGCTATTTGAAACAGATACTTCATTTATAGCTTTGACCATATTCTGTATTGATGCAAGTAATTCCTCAGAGGTTGTCGAAAAGTCAGTAACAAGATCCTGAACCGATGCTGCGTCACTGTAATACTGCTCCCCGATTTCCACCATAGTTTTATAATCGTCGATAACTCTTGTGTCAATGAATTGTAAAGTTTTCTCAGAGCATGAGGCCAGATTATCAACTGAGGCTATGACTTCTATGGTTACATCATGGATCTTAGTAACTGTATTCTTTGAGTTCTCTGCGAGTCTTCGTATCTCATCGGCTACAACTGCAAACCCCTTGCCAGCGGCTCCTGCTCTGGCAGCCTCAATTGCAGCATTTAGCGAAAGCAGGTTTGTCTTCTCGGCTATCTGAAGTATGGACTGTGTCAGTACATTTATCTTTTCAACAGCTCTTGATTGTGCCAATGCCTTTCTCATCTCTGAATCCATATCATTACACATATCATGAGCAGCATTTTTCGAAACAATCGCATTTTCTTTCAAGTTCTGGGCGCGTATGCTTATCTCGCTGGCTACGGCCAGTCCGTTCTGCGCCTTTTCAGCAATTGACTGTACCGCGCTTTCGATCTCAGCTGACGTTGCATTCATCTCTTCGGTAGAGGCGGCTGTTTCTTCGGTTACTCCGGACATTTCTTCGGTAGTGACCGAAACTTCGGCTATTCTCCCCGATAGTTCCATTAAGTTGTCCGATGATACGAGTACATTCTCCCTAACATTATGTACAATGCCAGATGTTTGTTCAATCAGATGTCTCATATTCGAAATCATCGAATTAATACTCTTTGTGAGAAAACCAAGTTCATCTTGCCGTTTGGAAGACAAATCAACAGTAAGATCACCTGAAGCAGCTTGTCCTGAAGCTTTAATAATCCTGTTTATCGTCCTGCTCATACTGTTTGCCATAAGCATAGCAATCCCCGATGCAATTAACACGGCAAGAATGATAAAAATAACAGTAGTAAGTATAATCTGTTTTGCTGAAGCATTCAATTCAGAGGTTGGTATCAAACCGATAATTGTATATCCCGAATTTCCTATCATGGAGTAAGTCATGAGGTAATGCTCTCCTTTGTATTTTACTTCTGAAGAACCGTTTCCCTCTTGGCTTTCTATTATATCGCTATAAAATTTCTGATTTGCGATGGAATCGTTTTCTGTTCCTATACCATTATTTGCAAAGTCCATTTTATCAGAGCTTACAAGATGTACTTCTCCTCCTTTGCCGAGATTCATGCCATCCAGGAATTCCTGTATTAGATTCATATCAAGGTCGATAACTAATATTCCTATCAAATCTCCGGTCGTTGTGCTTTTTATTTCCTTTAAGGCAGTAACAGAGTAGTCTTTCCCGGTAATGCCCATCTTTTCATCAATCTCTTTATGTGAACCCAACCATACGGTTCTTCCGTTCAATTTAGCCATTTCCTTGTACAACTCTAAATCCTTCACGGAGTCCAAGGCAAAATCTGATGTCGGTTTTGAACCGGAAGGCAGTATTGATTTGTTGCCATCACCGATCAGATAAATGTTTGTAACGTACTTGTTGGTTGACGAAATATTCAATAAGTCGTTGGACACGTTTCGGTACAGTTCAGCTGCTTTAGCAGGGTCGTTACTGCCGTCTGATGTATCCGAGAGATAGTCGCGAATATCTTTTTTTATAAGAAGCTGTTTACCAAGGTCATCTATAGACGAGTAAACGACATCCAAATATTTACCTCCATTTTCCATCGTTGAGACGGTTGACTGCTGAGCAACCTTGCGTACAGCGCTTGATGCGCTTGAATAGGATATGATGCCCAAAATCATGAGGAAAAGAATTGGGACGGCAAATACGGATATCAGTTTCGAGCGTATTGTCTTAATGTTTATGAATTTGCGGGAAAAATTCGAAAGAAATTTGTATACTGAAACAAAAAACTGTGACATCACTTTGAAAATCGTCATCTAGATTCCCTTCTTTCGAACTAAGTAATGTATTTGTCAATCCTAAGTAGTAATTCATTATTCACAACTATATGATATATACTATCATTTTTATTATGAAAAGTCTATAAAAACAAAAAGTGCAACAGGACCCCATTACACTATGCGACCATTCCTGCGTTTATAGGAAGGATGGTTGCTATAAAGGCTCGTCAAGTTTTCACTTGAGTCAAGCCTTATCCAGGCTATTTTCTGTTCAGGATTTTTTACTCTTGAACTTCATCCATTCCGGCAACAAAAGCTTAAAGCTGCCCTTTTCACGAAGCGCGATAACAACGCTCTGAACCAAAATAAAGAAGCACAGCATAAGCCCGGTGGTAATGCTTTGCCAATATGGCTCTCTAAGCCCCGAAGTAACCACTATACTGGTCATAGTCTTTAAAATTAATACTCCGAAAAGCGTACCAATTACACTGCCAACGCCTCCGGTTAATAATGTCCCACCGATGATTGCAGATGCAATCGCCTGTATTTCTGCAGCTGTAGCATTGGCAGCATCTCCGGCTCCTGTATGAAGAAGATAGACATAACCGGCAATTCCGGATAATAGTC
>CAZQCL010000111.1:0-6387 GCA_964592435.1 uncultured Oscillospiraceae bacterium | reverse complement strand
CTTCATCAGTGACCGAAATTGCTATTACCAGAAGTACGGGAGCAATACATAACACAGCAACAATCAAAAACCATATGTTTATAACAAAATTTGCTCCTAAGCTAATTTCATTTTGTCTTGTTTTTTTAGTTAACCCCAACATGCTATCCTCCTTAGGCATTTTGCCTTTTCTTAAAAAAGTGCACTTTCCTTATCGATTTTTCTGACGATAAGGTTTGCCGTAAAGACAGTAATGCATCCGACAACCGCCTGATAAGTCCCTGCGGCCGAAGCCATGCCTATATCATTGGTGTTTCTAAGAGCAGCATAAACATAAGTATCAATAACCATAGTGACTGACTTTAACGAACCACTGTCTCTGGGCACATTGTAGAAGAGACCAAAATCTGCATTGAATATTCTTCCCACCGCAAGCAGCGTAAGGATAATCATCAGTGTTCGAAGCAGGGGCAATGTAATATGCCTTATCTGCTGCCATTTTGAGGCACCATCGATTTCAGCAGCTTCATAATATTCCGGGTCGATTCCGGTTATGGCCGCAAGATACACCACCACATTGTAGCCGGTGTATTTCCACAGCTGGAAGAAAACAAGTATAAAGGGCCAGTATTTAGGCTCGCTGTACCATTCCACCGGTGCCATGCCAAGTGGCACTATAATACTTTTGTTGATGAATCCATTCTCAATGCTGAGCAGTGAATAAGCCAGATAGCTTACAACTATCCATGAAAGAAAGTAGGGCAAAAATATAACACTCTGATAAGACTTTGACATTCTCTTGTTTCTCAGCTCTGTCAACATAATGGCAAAGGCTACGGGAATAATCAGCCCGAGAATGATAAACACAGCATTATATAATAGGGTATTACGGGTCATCTGCCAAGCATATGGGGTCCTAATAAAAAACTCAAAATTCTTGAAGCCTACCCATTCACTTTGGAAGAGGCTCTTCCAGAAGGTTCCGTGAAAACGGTATCTTTTAAAAGCAATAATAATACCAAACATCGGTATGTAATTGTTGACAGTAAGAATAATTATACCCGGTACCAGCATCAGAAAAAGAGGCCATTGAGTCCTCAGCTGATATAACAAGCCCTTATTTTTGCGTTTTTTTGCAGCAACTGTAGCCGACTTGTCCGGAGCTGTGGCAAGATCCATTCCTTTATCACACCCCTGTAGTTGATGTACAGCTTACTAATACATGTTACTGAAGTTTAATATTTAAAGGAATAGAATGTATTGCTGAATAGTGCATTTATTTGCCCTTCTGCACCAGGCAAAAAAATGCAACAAGATTGTGCACCAAAATCATTGCTCGCGGAACTCTGTTGGGGTAAGCCCCTCATGTTTTTTGAACAACCTGGAAAAGTAGTGTGCATCCGGTATGCCAACTTTTTCTGCAACCTCATAGGTTTTTAGGCGAACGTCTTTCAAAAGCTCTTTAGCTTTATTAATTCTTATATCATTCAAATAATCCACGAAATTTTTGCCCGTTTCTCTTTTGAACATTCTGCTGATGTAATATGTACTTACAAAGGTATGCTCAGCTACCTCATTGAGAGTGATCTGTTCATGATAATGGGCACGAAGAAAGTCCACTGCCTTACGCATCACAAGCTTAATGCTCTTGTTATTGTAGCTATTGACCTTCTGAGCAACACTGCGGGCAGATTTATCAAGAAGAGTGTAAAGATCCTGCACATTATCACATCCTTCAATAAGCCCGAAAAGCCCGTTCAGTTCACTGTGTTCCTGCTTCCTGCCCCCTTCTTTGTCCAGTAGAGAAATCCTGATATTATTAATAGAAGAAATGGTGTTCCAGCAGAAATTCTTTATGAAATTTGCCTTTTTCGGGTCAATTTTTTTAAAGTAGCTATTAATGTCTTTAAGCCTTTCCTTAACAGAACTCTCATTACCGGATTTAACTCCTTCTATCAGGGCTTTTTGCAGCTTTTCAAGCATGGAATGGTCATCATATTTAAAAAATGTATTTACATCACTATGGAATATGATGGAGTTGCTGCCTATATAGAATTTGTGTTCAAGAGCCTCTCTGCACTCATTGAATTTCTGCGGAAGCTCGGTGAACTCAATACCCTCTGAGCTTATTGCTATGGTAATGATGCAGCTGAAGCAATTGGATATGATCTCTTGAAGGTAGGCACACTTTTTATTAATCAGTTCCGGCGCACTTGCATTATTATCAATAGGCATCACAAGAAAGGCTATTCCAAAGTTATCCAATGTAATCTGGGTTACCTTAAATTTATCTGAGAAAACCTCTTTAAATGTATTAATGATTCCAAATTGATATAGGCGTCTGTCATATTGGCTGATATCATTATTTTCACTTTCCTCCGAATCATTATGCACTATCATCATATAGAATTTTCCTGACTCAATCTCAAAAAGCTCCAGCTTTTGAATGATGTCTTCTTCATTTGTATTGATTTCATAGATAATATCATAAAGGAGCTTTTCACGCAGGACTGAAATGTTCTGCAAAAAAAGCTCGTTAAGCTTCTCAAGCTCTTCTGTCCTCTCCCTGCGAAATTTCAGCTCCTTCACCGCTCTGCCGATGACAGCTGTCAATTCTTCTATTTTTGAGGGCTTGAGCAGAAAATCAAAGGCACCGACCTTCAATGCTTCATGGACATAATCGAAGTCACGGTGCCCTGTGAGTATAATTATTTTACTATCCGGAACAGTGCTTTTAATTTCGCGAAGCATGGTGAGTCCGTCTGTTTCAGGCATTTTTATATCGGTAATGATGATATCCGGCCGCAGATCTTCTATCAAGCCTTTCCCGTCGTGCCCATCTGCAGCTTCTCCACAGACCTCACACCCGTAATTTTGCCAGTTAATAATATTTTTTAAGCCCTTTCGTATGATTGGCTCATCATCAATTATCAGGACCTTGAACATAGAAGCCCTCCCTGTTCTCAGTACTTATCTCACCCGGAATCGATACTATGGCTTTTGTATAGTTGTTCTCCTCGCTTTCAATTACTAATCCGTAATTTTCACCGTAAAACAGCTTAATCCTCCTGTTTACATTCTCTATGCCAATGCTTCTGTTCCCCTTATCTCTCAGGCTTTTAAAGTACGTGTCACTATCCATTGAAAGCCGTTCATTCAATTGCTCCAAATCTTCACTATTCATCCCTATGCCGTTATCGATTACCTCTATTCTCATATTGTCGTCCTGTCTTATTGCATTAAGGGTAATCACACCCTTGCCCCTTATTCCCTCAATCCCGTGATAAACCGCATTCTCTATCAGAGGCTGTATCAGAAGCTTTGGTATTTTTATATCGTCCACATCCACACGTATATCTTTTACCAACTCTATTCTATCCCCAAATCTCCTTTTCTGCAAAGATATGTATTTATCAGCATAGCTGAATTCCTCCTTAAGGCTTATCAACCTTTCATCCCTGCCTATGCTTGCTTCCATCAGATCAGACAGATCTGATACGGTATTACTGATTTCAGGGACATTATTCAACTGTGCCATCCAGTTGATTGCCTCAAGGGTATTGAAAAGAAAATGCGGGTTTATTTGCGACTGCAACGCCTTCAGCTCAGCTTCCTTACGTGTAAGCTGTTCCCTGTATACCCAGTTGACCAGATGGTGTATTTCACTGGACATTTCATTGAAGGTCTTGCCCAAAAACCCCAATTCATCATGCCTGTCCACATTTACATGCACATTTTCACCGCCGGCCTGCACCTTTTTCATTCCATTTACAAGCACGTTGATTGGTTTGACAATATCCATCGCAATGAAAAAAGTAATAGCGATAAGTACGAGAATTACAATAAAGCTCAACATGATGATGTTCCTTCTGAGCATATTGGCATCCTTGTATAGCTCATCCAATGTGTTATAGACTACGATTTTCCATCCGGTGCTCTTCTGGGTGGTATGAGCTATGAAAAACCCTGATTCTTCATCTGCAATCTCGCCGTATTCATCCCCGATTTTATCATACAACAGCCCCGTAAATATGGACAGATCGTCATAATCTCTGCTAGTAATCAACTCCATATCTGAGGTCAAAATCGCTATGTTTTGAAGATTGCCTGTCAAGCCCTGATATACCTCGTCCAGTATTTCCTTTTTTACAAGTATGACCAGCAGCCCAAGCTCCTGAAAATTATCTCTGTCATTGAACTGTCGCACAAGGTAAATGTTGTGGACCCTGTTCCCCTCAGAAACGATGTGTAAGAACGGTTTCCCATTTTTCCGCCTGGCCTCTTCAATCATTTTAAGGTAGGGAATATCCTCCTTCGTACCTGCTTCTCTCGTATTATCGTCCTGATAATAAATCCTGCCCTCATCAGAATATACACATATAGATCGGATCTCAGGTCTGGTGATGACCACCATCTTAAGATGGCTGTTAATGGTATTTTCATATTCAAACCGTTTAAGCGGGTCTTCAATGTCAATGGTATTTTGCAGTGTATCATATATTTTATCTTCATAGAGGAGATCCTGGGATATTTCAATCAGGTTTTCTAGATAATCATCCAGTCTTAACTGAATCATATTCAATATATCTCTGGAATAATCCGTTGAGTTTTCTTTTATAATGCCTTCGGAATTTTTGTAGCTCAAAAAACCTAACAGCAATAGCGGTACCAGAATCTGAATGAACAAAGCAGATACCAGCTTTTTTCTGATTGATAAATTTCTATAAAACCTGAGTAATCCTGAGGGAAAGTGTTTCATCCTATAGCCCCCGAAATAATTCTATATTTATCAGATATTTAATCAGGCATAATTCCATTATCAATAGCGTTTTCCCATAATTCCTCTGCGGTAATCGCACCGGAAAGGAAATAGGGAAACTGCTTTGCAATATCATGCTCCCATGAGCTTCGGTCTACAAAGGAATCCAACGGTCCAACCAACATATCGGACTCTTCAAGCATTCTCTTCCCTTTTATTGTCATCCTTCTGTATTGAATATGATAATTTTCAATATTAACATTACTGATCATACCGGTTTCGGTAGCATAGTATGCGGCAGTATCAGGAGATGTCAGCGCCTTCAAGAGCCTTATTGATGCCCCGGCTCTGGCTTCGTCTTCGGTGGCCACGGTGCTCATATGGAAGGAGCCCCCTCCAATTCCATACACCATTGCCCCCTTATATTGCTCATACCCCTCAACATATGGGAATCTGATAATATCTACGCTATAGTCATCTGCATCAAACTCTCCTATGAACCATGAGCCCTGCACAATCATTGCCGCCTTTTTCTCTTTAAAAAGTATATTCCTTTCATTGTTTGTCATTGTAAAGCAATTCTCTGGGAAGGCACCCATGTCATACAATTCCTTTATATATCGAAGGGCTGTCAGGTGGCTGTCCTTGATTTTGCCATCCATAAAAGGAAATTCAGTATCGATTTTCCCTCCGACCATAGGGAGCAGATTTTGGTATAGGTATGTGCCTTCAGCATAGGTATTGAATGCAATTGGTACGATTTTATTGCCTTTGAAGATTTGCACAGCGGCCTTTAAATCTTCGAAGCTTTCTGGGATAGGAGCATTGTATTTTGCAAAGAGATCCTTATTAATGTACATACACTCAAATATTACTTCTACGGGGAGCCCATAAATTCTGGCGTTATGTGTGGTATAGCTCCACATGTCCGAATTGAAGCTTCTTTTCCATTCCAGATCATCCATCAGCAGGGCTGTAATATCTGCTACCTTCCCGGCATTAATCAGCATATTTATATCTGATCCCGGCCAAAGCCCAAAAACATCAGGGTCGTTTCCCGAAGCGAAATCAGTTTTTATTTTGGGTAGGAAGTCCTCCCCAAAGAGAGATTCATTGATCACGGTAACATCCGCATTACTTGCTTCAAACTTGGCTAAAACGCTCTTTAGTGCCTCAGCCTTGCTGTCGACACCGCCCCAGCTGCTAATAAAGCGCAGTGTAGTTTTTGCGTCCTTGCCGGTTGTATTTTCGGTCTGAGGCGATTGCGTATTAGAGGGTGCTTGCAAACAGGCACCCAGTAAAAGCATTATTAGGAAAGGCAGCAAAATCTGAGATAGCGCAGTTCTCCTCACTCTATACAACTCCTTATCTAAGGCTTTTGCGATGTAACCTTATGCAATTCAGCTACACAATATATAGTAACGCCCTATCTGCTGAATTGGATGCTCCCTTCAGCTACACTGACGAATATATTGCTTTCTGGTTGGATTTTACCAAGAAAGAACTGATCGGTCAATTCGTCCTCTACATATCTTTGAATCGCTCTGCGAAGAGGCCTGGCTCCAAATTTCGGGTCATAGCCCTTTTCCAGCACGAAATCGGTCACTTCATCCCTAAAGCTCAGCGATATCCCCTTGTGAAGAGCTTCT
>CAZQCL010000110.1:3377-6469 GCA_964592435.1 uncultured Oscillospiraceae bacterium | reverse complement strand
TGCATTTTTCTAATGTATGTTTATTCGAGAATGGCATGTTTTAGAATTAAAATTGCATTCTATCAACATTAGCGTGCTCTTTATCTAAATAAACTCAATTCAAATAAACTCCTTAAGCTCTGTCAACGAATGAACAACTTATTCTATATTATATTACATAATTTACGACTTGCAAATCCCTAAAATCAAATTTTAGAGTATTCTCAACTAAATTAGTTGGTTTTTATCCAAATTATTCAAATCAATCCCATTTATTATAGCAAAAGATGCCGCCGCAAGTACATTATGGCTATCAAATTCTCCTGAATCCAGTTGGAGCTTATATTCCTGCGGTTCTACAACTCTGCCATTCCTTGCTGAGATGGATCTTTGAAGGCAGCAGATAAATCCATCCTTAAATACCGAATCACCAATACTCGATGTGGTAACGCTTGCTTTTGTATTAAACCCATAGGTGACAAATCTATGCTTCGTTCCCTGAAGCAGCCTAATCAGTTCACTATCGTCAACATTTACAATCGCAACACCTTTTTCGGCCATCAGAGAAAACACCTGCTTCACTTTATTTGTATATTGGGTCTTTTCAAATTCCAGGTCATCCTCTACCTTATCTGTATAAATCAAAATATCAAACTGCACGCCATCTGACAATAGTTTATCAATATCACCAAGCTCGGTTTTGAGCAGCAGCAGGTCAACATTGTTTTTTTCAAGCTCAGCGATGTATGCCTTTATCTTAAAACTATCCATAGCCGGCAATTGTGCGGAATCAATAACACTTGCCTTTTCACCTTTTGAAGCAAGCATCGAACTGATGATAGCTGCGGTCTGTAATTTGCCTCTACTGCCAAATATACCTGCAATGAGCATCATAATAACCCTATCTTTGCTAAACCAGTATTATCACTCTTATAATGCTCTTTTTAGCTGTTTTTATGTGTTGTTCTTCTGCCGTCCTTCATGGTCAATATAATAATCCCCACGGATTATAAGTTCAGAAATCGGCACAAATGAAAAACCCTCCGATTGGAGCTCCATTATTATTCCGGGCAGCAGCTGTGCCGTATGGGGTGTGTCATTATGGAACAGTATGATGGAACCCGGCCCGGTTTTAGACCGTACTCTGTGCAGGATTTCATCCTTACTTATCCCTGGCTTCCAATCCAGCGAATCAACGTCCCACTGTATTGTAAAATAGCCAAGCTTGCGCGCCTGGTTCAAAACAAGATTGTTATAATCCCCATACGGCGCTCTAAAAAGGTCACACCTGACCCCTGACAGCTCCTCCAGTACATCACCACACTGCTTGATCTCAGAGGCAACCTTTTCTTTTCCCAAAGAGCCCATCCTGAAATGGGAATAAGAATGATTTGCTATATCGTGCCCCTCTTCAGCCATCATTTTAACAAGCTCGGCGTTCTTCTCCGCCCATTGGCCTACCATGAAAAATGTAGCTTTAGTATCGGATTCCTTAAGCGTGTTCAGAATATCCGGGATATCATCTGCTCCCCATGCACAGTCAAAGGTAATAGATGCTTTTTTTTCAGAGGTATCAACACAATAGATTGGTATTTCCTTCTGTTCCGAAAATACATTCATGGCCCCGGGTACCATAATAACAAGTGTATATATAATCATCAAAAGGCCAGCTAAAGCCAGAAAAGAGATAAGCAATCGTCTTCCATTGACAACAAGCAACTTCATTATGCATACACCACACACTAGCTGTAAATACTCCTGTACTATAGTATTTTTCAACATGCCGGGATATGCTTAAGTGGACAGTTATTCTATACACATCAAAAAGCAGCCAAGATAGGCTGCTTTTTGAAAGTACCATGGAAGGAGTGTATTTTCAATCATTCAATTTGCTTTTCTTCATCTAGGATGACCGTCAACGAAAGTGTCTCCCCATCCCTGTAAACCTCTATAACCACCTCATCACCAGGCTTGCGCATGTTCTTTAGCTCCTCAAGCTGCTTAAAGGACGTAATGCTCTCTCCGTCAAACTTTGTGATTATATCTGCGTTGTGAATCCCCGCTTTATATGCCGCGGTAAGAGGCTGTACCTCATATACAAGAAGTCCGTAAGGCACGCCAAGGCGTTGTGCATATTCTTCGGTAAATGACTGATCAATCATTACGCCAAGATAAGGTCTGCCTTTTACATATTTATAGTTGATTAAGCTATCCGCTATTTCATTGACTTTATTAATCGGTATTGCAAAGCCGATACCTTCAACATCCATGGATGCTATTTTTACTGTATTAACTCCAATAACATGTCCCTGTGAGTTTACCAGCGCACCACCGCTGTTACCCGGATTGATTGCCGCATCCGTCTGAATCAGTTTAAAATCATATCCATTACGCAGCTCCAAGGTCCTGTCGATTCCGCTGATAATACCGGCAGTAACAGATCCCATATATTCCAATCCGCCGGGATTTCCGATTGCCACAGCCAATTCGCCGACTTTTACCTTATCAGAGTCTCCAAGCTCAGCAACTACAAGATTATTCGCATCAATTTTAATCACAGCTATATCAGTATTGTCATCTCTTCCCACAATCTTTGCAGGGTACGATTTTTCCACATTCCCCGGCAAGATTACCTCAATCGAAGAGCCCTCTGTCAGCTTATTTGTATTTCCTTCAAGAGCCCCTTCAATGACATGATTGTTCGTAAGAATATAGCCATCTTCTCTCATTATAATACCGGAACCATACCCAATCCCATCCCTGCCAAGGTTAAAGAAAAAATTGTCAGCACGTGCTTTTACATTAACCTTGATTCCTACGATAGAAGGACTAACCTTTTCCGCAATCGCCTCAATCGGTGATGCGGATTGTGTGATTTCAACTTTTTTATAGGTGTTTTCGTTGGCAGGTACAGATACCTGTTCCGTTACACCCAGCCATTCGTTAATGGACGGCTGGATTACCGGCCCAACAAATGTTACCGCGGCAAACATAAGACATGCTCCAAGTATTGAACTAAGTATAGCAACAAGGATCAAGTGTCCGGCCCCGATTTTTCTGGTTTTAGTCCTTTTAATGTTTTCTGTGTAGTAAGGCTGGCTCTTTTGCTGCTG
>CAZQCL010000110.1:0-3277 GCA_964592435.1 uncultured Oscillospiraceae bacterium | reverse complement strand
ACTGCTTCATTAGCTACTTCAGTTTCTTTATTTATTTCATTCACATTACTCATATTACCATTATTTAGTTCATCCATATATAATACCTCCTGTTTATCATCATCCAATATATTCACACTCATAACATTTCAGGTCATATTTCTATTGTAAATTGCCAATTTGAAAAAACTATGAATAATTTGTTAACATTATGTATGTATTTCGGCATCCTCATCGTCACGATCGCCGCAAGCAAGTGTAAAGGTAAATGCTGTCCCCTGACCAGGTTTGCTCTGAACATTGATGCTCTGTTTGTGCTCATTTATAATATTTCTTACAATTGCAAGCCCCAGCCCTGTACCAGTTTTGTCCCGTCCTCTGGACTTATCGGTTTTATAAAATCTATCCCAGATATGATCCAGTTCACTTTGGTCGATGCCGATTCCACTGTCCTTAACAGTCACTTCTATCCGGTCTTTTGATTTACGCGTGGTCACGCCAATCTTCTTGCCTGCCGGTGTAAACTTGATAGCATTGTGCATCAGGTTGTACAAAACCCTTTCTATCGCATCAGAATCACCTTTTGCCAGCAACTCTTCTTCTTCAAAATCGGCATCTACGGACAGTTCCTTCTCAATAAGCAAGGCTTCTAGCTTAATAACACATTTTCTCACTATCTCATTAATGTTTAACGTTGTAATATTCAGCTTCATTTCTCCTGCTTCAATTTTGGCCAAATCAAGCAGGTCATTGACCAGCCGGTTGAGTCTGAAGGTCTCATCCTTTACAATGTTCAAATACTGATTATGCCTTTCCGGCGGAATCGTACCGTCCAATATTCCCTCGACAAATCCTCGAATGGAGGTCATCGGCGTGCGCAGCTCATGTGAAACATTCGCTATAAAATTCCTTCTCATTTTCTCAATGTTTTGAAGATCTAACGCCATCTGATTGAATGCCATAGCCAGTTCGCCTATCTCATCATTGGATTTAATATCGAGCTGCCTTTCAAACTCACCATTTGAAATCTTTACAGCCGCATTCTTTATTTGCTTCAACGGCCGAGACAATCTCAAAGAAAAAATATAGGTAATAATTACTGCAATTGCCACAGCAACGCAGCCGGAAATCAAGAAGTACTTGAGAACCTGCTTCCTTGTGGATATGACCTCAGCGACAGGGGTGTGCATGTATATAACAATCATCACATTCTTGCCGTTTGCTTCAGTATATTCGAAGGAGCGTCCAACTGACAGCCAGACATCGCCGTACTTTTCAAAGTACTCATTTTTGAAAAATCCGCCAAAGTCACCGATTTCACTTGTTGTTGTCGCATTTTGAATCAGCTTTGGAAATTGCCTGTTATCAGGTACCTTCACATAGCCCGATGCTTCATCGGTATACCTATCTGCAATATCCTTCGGCATATCCCAATTAGATTGAAAAAGGTATCCTTCCTCTGAAACAATCCAAATATACGAATCCATATAATTACCAAAGACTATAAGCGAGTCTTGTAAAAGAAGCCTGGCCCTTATAGCACTAAGATAATCGTTGACATCAATGTTTTGCATGTAATTACTAAAAACCAGGTTAATCCAACTGCTGGCCGTTACAAGTGTATCTGTCTTCTCTTCGGTTACATATTTATCGAGAAACAAAGTCAGCATAACCCCGGTAATAGTAAAAGCAAGTACGAGTATTATAAGAAACATTGCTATCAATCTACTGAATATCGTCTTGAACATTATTTTACCTCAAATTTGTAGCCCACACCCCAAACGGTCTTTAGCGACCATGTCTGGTTGGGTATGTCGATCTTTTCCCTAAGTCTTTTCACATGAACATCTACTGTCCTGCTGTCCCCATAGAAATCAAAACCCCAGACATGCTCAAGAAGCTGCTCTCGTGTAAATACCTTATTTGGATTGGAGGCCAGGAAATAAAGCAATTCCAGTTCCTTTGGAGGCAGTTCAAGCTCCTTGCCATTGAGCGCCACTACATAATTTGATTTATTGATCACCAGATTCGGAAATATGAGCTCCTGCACATCATAATCCTTTCGTTCATATCTTCTGAGCACCGCCTTTACCCTGGCCATCAATTCCTTTGGCTCAAAGGGCTTAACCATGTAATCATCCGCTCCAAGCTCCAGTCCCAGCACCTTATCAAATGTTTCTCCCTTTGCAGTCAGCATAATAATCGGGATGTTACTGGTCTTTCTGATTTCCCTGCAGACCTGCCACCCGTCCACTCCGGGCAGCATTATATCGAGGATCACAATATTAGGTGTAAATCTTCCAAACTCCTCAATACCGCTTCTGCCGTCATAGACGGTCTGCACCTCATATCCTTCCTTCTCCAGATATAGCCGGATCAACTCGCATATATTCACATCATCATCAATAACCAGCACCTTTTTTTTGCTAATCATTACATCTCACCCGCCTATCCAGGAAATTCACATTTATTGTATCATCTATACCCACAATCATGCTACAATAATAACATTTACAATTTGTCGCAACAACCTGTATTCAAAAAACCACCTGAAGAACAGGTGGTTTCGGTATGGACTAAACTTATTCTTGCAGCTTAATTTCTAAGCAGTAGTTACATATTTAATAATATCATTATTGCATAAATGATCAATGGAGGGTACCTTGTCAATATATTCAATATTCACCAATGAGTAGCCATCCACAATCAGGCCTTCCCAGTAATGTCCCACTTCCTTTTTAGACTTACCTGTCGCCTTTGCAAATTTTTTCAATTCTTTAAGGCTATCTGCTTTCATGCTCTGGCTGTCCAGCATTTTTAGATAAATAGCTTTATCGTAGGGCAAAGACAATTCGCCGGCTTTAAGCTTCTCCATTGTCTTGTCATAATCTTTTACTGCTATAACATACCTTGACCCAACATCTTTTTTCTTACCAAACATAAACACAACCCCTTTTTAAAATTTAAATAAAATCTATTGTACATCTGCTTCCCCAAGCAATGCAAATACATTATATAATTATATCATTATGTTATTACATAATCTATAAATATATTATGCTACACATACTAAATAATAGGCCTTTCCCAGCTAAATTCAATAGTTTTATTACAGAATTCATAAAATGTTTACAATTTTTTTACTGATTTATGTTAAATGCTTTTTTTTGCAGTTCCTCTCTATAGTTCTTAGGCGACTTACCGGTGCTTTTCTTAACAGCTAGTGAAAAGTAGTTAGTATCACGATAGCCAACCATCACGGCAATCCTGCCGGTTGGCAAATTAGTTGTCTCCAGTA
>CAZQCL010000109.1:0-6484 GCA_964592435.1 uncultured Oscillospiraceae bacterium | reverse complement strand
CTCCTTTAAATATTAATAGTAAATAATTATTCCCCATTATCAATTAAGCTGACCTACTGGATATGATGACTGGATTTGGAGCTACTGGGGAGTTATGATTTCTTTCTTAGAAATTCAGCTTTATTGCCTTTTCTTCACTAAACTCCTTTTTACATGTTTATATCCACATTATAATATAATAAGTTGAAATTTCCAATATATAACCGTTTTATCCAAAGGTTCTAGAGAGGGTATTGCCCTTTGGCAGCCAATAACGTAAAATATACATAGCTGAATATAATTTGTAATTATATAAATGTATTATTGCATAAACTACTATATTATTTGGAGGACTTGTTATGAAATACAGAAAATTTGGTAGTCTGGATTTTAAAGGCTCCGCCTTGGGTTTCGGTGCAATGCGACTTCCAACTGTCGCTAATGCTTCCGGTGGAAGTAACGAGGTCGATGAGAAGGAAGCTATTAGAATGATTAGGCATGCTATAGACGAGGGTGTCAATTACGTTGATACAGCCTATGGATATCACGACGGAGAAAGCGAAATCATAACCGGTAAGGCGTTGAAAGACGGCTACAGAAGCAGGGCCGCGCTGGCCACAAAGTCACCGGTATGGTTGATTAAAAATCCAGAGGATTTTGATATGCTTCTGGATGAACAGTTAGGTAAGCTTGACACGGATTATATTGATTTTTATCTTCTTCACGCTCTTGATAAAGAAAGGTGGAGGAACACTGTCTTGAAGCATAATGTGCTCGAACGTGCAGAGGCTGCGAAAAAGGCCGGTAAAATCAAGCACATTGGTTTTTCATTCCATGATGATATTGACGCATTTAGGGAAATTGTTGATGGATATGATAAGTGGGAATTCTGTCAGATACAGTACAATTATATGGATATCAATAACCAGGCAGGTACCGAAGGGCTAAAATATGCGGCCTCCAAGGGACTTGGTGTTGTCATAATGGAGCCTATGTTAGGTGGAAAGCTTGCAAATCCGCCCCAGGATGTCAAGGAGATTATGAATGCAGGAAGGAGCGAATGGAGCCCTTCTCGTTGGGCTCTCCAGTGGTTGTGGAGTCAACCGGAGGTTTCTGTGGTGCTCAGTGGTATGAGCAATATGGAGCAGGTGGAGGACAATCTGAATTCTGCCAGGAATTATTATGAAGGATCTATGTGTCCAGAGGATATGGGTGTTATTGAGCGCGTGCGTAGAAGGTATGAGGAGAGGACGGCAATACCTTGTACTTCTTGCAGATACTGTATGCCTTGCCCGAATCATGTGGATATTCCAAGAAACTTTTCTTTATATAATGACAGTGTTGTTCATGAGGATTTAGCTGGCTCACAAAGAAGTTACCGTGACTTTATGGATGAGAAAAACAGAGCCGGTGAGTGCATACAATGCAGGATATGCGAAGATAAATGCCCCCAAAGGATACTTATAAGCGAATGGATGCCAAAGGTTCATGAAGCTTTGAAATGGGAGTGACATGAACTCTGGTAATTTGCAGTTCTTAGCAAATTTTCCCCTAAAGATTTAATCACCCATATAAATTATGCATTATATATTGTGTATTATGTCAAAATTTATTATATTTTCTTGGATTTTTGCAGTATATGCTTATATTTTTATATATACCTGCCGAATAATATATTGGCATGATATAAGTAACAATTACATTTATTATAATAGCTTACAATACATGACAATACAAGTCGGAATAAGCATTTAAATGGTATGTAATAGATATAGGAGCGACGCATGATTGTATAAGAAGGAGGTGATAGCATGAAGTCTACAGGCATAGTAAGAAAAGTAGATGAACTCGGTAGAGTCGTATTGCCAATCGAGCTAAGAAGAACGTTAGATATTGCAGAAAAGGATGCACTTGAAATCTTTGTTGACGATGCAAATATTATTTTGAAAAAATACGAGCCTGCCTGCATATTCTGTGGAGATGCAAAGAATGTCATAAACTATAAGGGCAAGAATATTTGTTCAGTTTGTATGAAGGAACTGAAAAATTAAAGAGTTATTCGTATTGTTATTCGTATTGGTACACGGGGTTTTGCATAGAAGCAATTTGTGTAATCCAGTTCACATTTTGCTTCTATCGTAAAACTTAATTGAATGAAATATTGCTGAAGGTGAAAATGAAGATTAAAAGAAATAGACTCATCATAAAGCATATGTTACAGGTGTCTGGGATAGCTCTAGCAGCGGGACTAATAATGTACCTTGCTGTTACGCGTATTTTAATCAATGATCTTACGAGCTCATTAATACGCTTTGCGCAGCAAGGTGCAACGACGGTTGAAACCTATGTATCCGGTCAGATTTCCGAAGCCAAATCGATTGCTGCAAACGGTATTGTCAATAATACGAATTTACCCTTGGGACAGCGGCTGGAAGAGTTGAAAAAGCAACTGGACATTGATATATTCATGAGGTTAAGCATTGCAGATCATGAGGGCTATTCTGTTACGACGGACGGAACTAGGCTGAATATAAGCGATCGGGAATACTTTATTGAAACAATGAAGGGAAATTGTTTTGTTACAGATCCTTTTATAAGCCGCGTAGACGGTACGATGGTCATAATATTCTCTGTGCCCATACTCAATGATAATGAAGTAGTGGGAGTTTTGAATGCAATATATGATGCGGATGTCCTGAGTCTGATGACAGACCGAATTAAGCTGAATGACAGCGGAGGCACTTATATGCTTAATGGCCGAGGGGATGTTATTGCTCACAATAACAGAGAGCTCGTGTATAACAAAACGAATGATATTGAAAACGCAAAAGACAATTCTGATTTGAACCAACTAGCCCGGCTTGAAGAAAAAATGATTAGCGGACAAAAGGGTACAGGAGAGTACAGTTATGATGGCGTAGCAAAGTATATGGGCTATTGTCCTGTAGGAAACACCGGCTGGTCTATTGCGGTCACTTCACCTAAAAGAGAGGTCTTCAGCAAGTTGAATTCTGTATCGGCTGCACTTGCGGCATTAATTATAGCTGCGTCATTTATTATTGCCTTTGTTTTTTCAAGATCCAAAGTTCTGGCGACTGACCTGAAGAAGCAAAAGATCAGCACATTGAGAATTGCCGAGTTCATGAATCTGTTAGCCATAACAATTAAGCACGATGGTACGATTATAACCCTAAACAGACATGCTGAAGAAGGGCTACTGTGTTTTTCCAAATACGCTTCCGGTAATATACGCAATATTTATGAGCTGCTGTCAGAGGAGGATAAGAATAAGCTGAGCGAAATCATTTCCGGCTTGAATGGAAGTGCCGTCAGCGAGTCATTTGAGCTTGCTTTCAGGTACGGTGACAGCAGGACAAGCTTTTTTTATTTCAGCCTAGTCGCTGATAAGGAAGATAATAATTTACTCAAAATGCTGGGTATTGATATAACTAAAAGGGTTGAACAGGAAAACAAGCTCCAAAAGAGCTTTAAGGAATTGACCCAAGTATACGGTGAGTTAGCTGCAACGGAGGATAGAATAAGGCAGCTGGCGTATAGGGATTCCCTTACGGGATTGCCTAACCGCACTGCTCTTTATGACATAGTCAATAAGGTGCTCGGAGAGCTTGATAAATTTGATAAATGTGCGCTGATTTATCTGGATATTGACAATTTCAAGTATGTTAATGATTCATTCGGCCATTTATCCGGTGACTTATTGCTGGAGGAAATCGGAAGTAGACTTAGATCGGCAATCCCACCTGAAGATACTGTCGCCAGATTTGAAGGTGATGAATTTATCATATTTATTCATAAGTTCCGTACCATTGATGAAATAATAAGCAGAGTAGATACTGTAACTAGGATATTCAGCCAGCCATTCAAAGTAATGAAAAACTCCGTGCATGTATCGGTTAGCAGCGGCATTTCGATATATCCGCAGCATACGACCACCGCAGAAGGATTAATTAAGAGCTCAGATGTAGCGATGTATCGTGCAAAAAAGGATGGAAAGAACAAGCATATTATTTTTCGACGTGAAATGGACAAGGACTTTTCTGAGCGGATCGATATGGAAAATGGCTTGCGTAAAGCTGTCGAAAATGAGGAATTCCTGCTACATTACCAGCCGCAGTTAGATTTGAAGACAGAAAAGATTATTGGTTTTGAGGCACTGATCAGGTGGATGAGACCTGATTATGGTCTAATTGCCCCTCTGAAATTCATAGGTTTGGCAGAAGAAACAGGCCTTATAGTAGATATAGGAAGGTGGGTTTTGGAAACTGCCTGTAAGTTTATGAAGGAACTGAATGATACTACGGACAGCAGCTATAAAGTATCTGTCAACATCTCTGTTATTCAGCTTATGCAGGGCGACTTTGTGTCTATGGTCAAGGAAGTCCTGGAAACGACGGGGTTAGCTCCGCGGTGTTTGGAACTGGAATTGACAGAGTCTAAGCTGCTGGAGATGGTAGAGTTGAATATGCAAAAGCTTATAGAACTGCGAAAGCATGGGGTTCAGATATCCATCGATGATTTCGGGAAGGGTTTTTCTTCGCTGAGCTATTTGAAGCAGTTGCCTTTAGATTCTCTTAAGATAGATAAAAGCTTTGTTGACGATATACCTGAAAATGACAACAGCATGATAGAATCCATTATTCATATAGGCCATCAGAGGAATCTGGCGGTTGTTGCTGAGGGCGTGGAAAAGCATGAACAGGTAGAGCTTTTGACTCACTATAAATGTGACAGAGTACAAGGCTTCTATTTCTCAAGACCTCTTCCGGAGGAGGAAGTAATAAAGCTATTGGAGTAAAAATTTTGGTTAGAACTGCCCTTAATGTTTCTGTGCATAAAAAAGCAAATCCACAGCTTCTTAGCCCTAAATACAGGGTTATGCACAGACTTATCAACATTATCCACAGGGTCATATCCACAAAACGGACGTTCTGAGGATTAATATGAAAAACGAGAATGGGCAAAAAAAGTGGTTAGTCTGGCGACTAACCATGTAAAGGGGGTCAAAATGTATTTTGTGAGGTCACAGTTATTATTGACCCCTTGCTAACCTTTTTATACATTTTTTTTAAAAATATTTACTTTATCTCTAATCTCTGAAACAATAGTTTCGATATGCTTTCTTGAGCAATCAATTTCCAGATCGGCATGCTCTCTATAAAGGGGCATTCTCTCATTATAGAGCGATGACAGGGACTGATGTCCCTTCATTGCGATTCCGCGTGTCCGGGTGTTTTTCAATCTGCGTTCCAGCTGGTACATTTTTGTGTTTAGCAAAACGAGGATCCCATTTGTTTTCAGGTGATTTATTGCAGCCTCGCTGTAAACAACGCTACCGCCGGTTGCAATGACACTGTCGTGCACATCGAGGGCGAGAATGACTTTTTCCTCTATTTCTATAAAGGTATCAATGCCCCTGGTATCAATCAGCTCCTGAAGATAGCTGTTCTCCTGCCTCTGTATCAGCAAATCAGTATCGATAAACGGCATTTTCATAGCCTTTGCAAGCAATACGCCCACCGTGCTTTTGCCTGCTCCCGGCATTCCTATTAAAACGATGTTTTGGTTATTCATAGCTATACCTGCCCTCATTTATGAGGTAATTATATCATGAATTTCTTAGATTCATGATATAATTACGCATCGCCGTTTTGCCGACACAGAAAAAAAGAGGCAAAAATCTCGGCGGCGTATAAATTCCGCCGGAGGCATATAATAACCTCATGTATGAGGTTATTATATCATGGATGAGGTCCCTATTTCAGTAGCACCATTATTTGTATAAAGCAGCCTGCCGCGATGGCAGGAGAAAAGTGAAATTTTGCGCCATCCCTTTTGTTGCTGAAAGTCGTGTAGGGCAAGGCTGAATGAGAAAGGTATATGCTTTTAAGATAAGCAGCTATGTGCATGAGCCTTTTTAGCATATTTCTCCTGAAAAGCATGATTACAAGTGCTATGACACCTCCTGCCAGAAAGGCAAAAACCATTGAGCAGAAAATAAACTCAATACCCATTATGGCGCCAATAGCGCAAAAAAGCTTGATATCACCGGCGCCCAGCATTCTTAGCGTGAACAGAGGAAGGAGGATTATAACAGGGATAAGTGCAGCCAGAATAGACATAAGAAGGCCATGAAAGCCGCCTTGGATGAGGCTGAGGGACAGCCCGGCAACCAAACCTGAGAGCACTACTGAATTGTGGATGCGATAGTTACGAATATCATCAATAATAGCGACAGCTAAAACAATAGATAGAATAATGCAATTTAACACCATATGGCTTTGCTCCATTGCGGACTCCCTTTCGAATCACAAAAAATGACTAATAATGTTAATATATACCACATATCAACAAGATGCAATATCATATTTAGTAACTTGAAACTAAAACGTAATGTGTAAAACGCAGCTGTGCTGTTAAATGCCCCGGCAAAATGCCGATATATATAATGGAATGTACATACCGGAGGTTATTATATTATGAAGCA
>CAZQCL010000108.1:0-6535 GCA_964592435.1 uncultured Oscillospiraceae bacterium | reverse complement strand
ACACGCATAGGATATTCATTTGAAGGCTGGTATAGATCTGCGGATTACAGCGGAAATCACGTGGAAGTCCTCCCCCGCGGAGACTTTGGAATGTTGCTCAGTTCAGTGTCGGGAGAAATGATAACTTATTACATAGAAGGCCTGAAATTCTACGCGAAATGGTCTGAGAATCCTCCGCTTGGGATAAAATCAATAACTGTTCTGGGTCAATATCAGGCCAGCCTTTCACCTGAAAGCACAGTCACCTACGAAGTGACGATTCCAAAATCGGCTATCGATAGTCTTGATAACCTGACAGTGGGGGACATTTCTGTTGTTACTTCATCCGCCGTCACAGTTACTATAAGCAAAGTGTCTGGGGAGGGAATCCAAGACGGCTCCAGATGGATAATCGGGATGCCTGACGACCCTTCATCTACCTATTACCTCGATATTATTCGTTCTACTTATGATATTCCCTCTGTAGCCGAAGATGTGTCCCTTGAGCTAAGCGGAACGGCCATGCTGCCATCCCTCGACGGTTTACAGCCGGCTGAGGCATACACAGCCGACATCAGCTCCTGGTTCACAGATGCGGCCACAGATTATATTATTGTTTCCTCAGAGGGAGGAGGCGAGGCGAAAATAGAAGTTGTCACGGAAGGAGAAGAGACAGAAAGAGTCATATTGACCTATGCACCCGACAGTAGCAAGGGCGACTACAAGGATCAAAGGGTCACAATTGTTCTTAAGGCTAAGAACGAGGATTTTGAGTCACCAGACAGTGTCACCGTGACAATCACAATCGGGCGCCACGAAAGTAATTCGGCTATCACCCCAGCTTCCGACATCTATGACATGTATACGGAATCTGCAGGTGTCAATGTAGATATTGCACTCTTTGGTAACATTTTTACAGGGATCCATTATAAAGACTTCCTCAATAATGAAATTCCCGTAAGTCAGAGCAGCTATACCACTACATATACTGACGATCTGGCCGATTCTGTCAAGTTCACCCTGAGCCACGGCTTTCTCAGCAGTTTGCCATCCGGCGTTTATAATTTTGTATTTAGCTTCAGCGCAGGTGAGCCAAGAACCCTTGTCCTGACAATAAACGACAGTGCACCAAGATACACGGTCAAATTTTATACTGAAAAGGCAGACCTCACTACACTCTTTAACACTGTATCCAACGTACGAAGCGGGAGCAAGCTGACGCTTCCTGCATCTGAACCGGTGAAAGCCGGCTACATCTTCCTAGGATGGTTTCTCTCCGACGACACTACAATGGTAACGGGAAATACGGTTGTTACTGCAGACTTAGATGCCTTTGCCAAATGGAGTGAAGAAGAGGATGGCGGCGGAGGCGGCGGAGGCGGCGGTGGTGGTTTTATGCCGCCCCCCATTATGCCACCAATTGCTGCTCTCGATATTGCTATGCCTGACATTACCGTGCCCATAACCGGCGGTTCACAGAGCGCAGAGGTTATAGTCACCATATCCGAAGAGATTGTTACCGTTGAGCCACTGTCCGATACGGAGCTGCAAAGTCTTATCGGTGCTGCTGCAGCTGCAGGCAGGCTAGTATCCATAGACCTCAGCTCCCTTGATGCCAAGCTTGATACGGCGATTATCCCAAGAGGTATCCTCTCAGGCGTGACAGCTTCCGACGCGCCCGGACTTGCAATCACCATGCCCGACGGCAAGAGTGTAAGCTTTGACTCGACGGCACTCGGAACCTTGGTTTCCGCTGATTCAGGTGATTTTAAGCTTGTGGTGCGCGAGATTGACTCAAGCAAACTCACTGATAATCAAAAAAGCCTTGTAGGGGATGCGCCGGTCATCGACCTGACTGCCTTTATGGGGAAAAAGCAAATACACGATTTTGGCGGCGGTATGGCAACGGTTAGCATTCCAATTGCAGGCAAGCCGCTTGAGAACCCCATTGTATGGCGCATGGCCACCGACGCAGACGGCAAGATAAATCTTGAAGCAATTGAATGCGCCTATAATGCAAAAACTAAGTGTTATGAATTCCGAACCGGAAGCTTCTCCAAATATGCCATCGGAAATTATCCCTTTACTGACACCCCTGATGGTGCGTGGTATTACGAGGATGTGGTATACGCACATGCGAACGGACTGTTTTCAGGAACTATGGATAAAACCTTTAGCCCAAACCTTGCCATAACCCGTAGCATGCTCGTAACGGTGCTATGGCGCATGGAGAATGAGCCTGAAGCTTCTTCCGGATCTCTATTGGATGTTGAATCTTCTGCTACATCCTTCTCAGATGTTTCAGCCGACGCCTGGTATTCCGACGCGGTGGCGTGGGCTTCTGCCAATGGCATCGTTGGCGGCTACGGTAACGGCAAATTCGGGCCTGACGACAATATTTCCCGGGAACAGATGGCAGCTATTCTGTATCGATATGCACAATATAAGGGCTATGATGTTTCTGTGGGTGAGGACACCAATATTCTTTCCTACAAGGATGTCTTTGACATTTCCGAATATGCCATACCCGCTTTTCAGTGGGCTTGCGGTGCGGGACTTATGCAGGGCAGCGACGGCAGCCTGATGCCCCGGGGCGAAGCCACCAGGGCGCAGGTAGCGGCAATACTGCACCGCTTCTGCGGGAATGCTGCCTAAAATCTCAGCAGATCTAATCTCCTGATGCCCAAAAGTCAAGCCATAACGTCGATTATAGGCACTTTTTCGCGTTAAGTAACTTTTTTTGAGTTGAACGTTTTATTGAATTGAGGTAAAATATCACATATAAACAATTCATACATGTAAAAAGGTATATACAAGCTGCAGGAGGGTTATATGGTCGGTATAAAGGATATTGCCAAAATGGCGGGTGTTTCGGTTTCGACAGTTTCTAATGTTGTTAACGGAAAGAAGAATGTTGGGGAAGAGGCCCGCAGCAGGATTCTGAAGATCTGTGAGGATGTGGGATACTATCCCAATGCGACAGGCAGGAATCTGAAGCGCGGAGGCAGCAATACCATTCTGTTTAATTTTAGTGAATTCGACCGGAGCTTCTATTTGAAAATCATCAATGGAATCAGTGATTACGTAAACAACACTGATTTTGATTTAGTGATATGTACCATTAAGTCCGTTGAAAAATATATGAGGAGCAGTCTTACCTGCGGCTGTATCACGCTGGATATAGGAATGAAGAATGAATTGCTGAATAAAACTGCAAGTGAGAAATATCCCATTATTGTGCTGGATAGAGTGATCGACAACCCATATATCAAATGCATTGTTGTCAATAACTATGATCCAATGGTCGAGCTGGTACAGGGATTGGCCGATCGAGGCTATAGAAAATTCGGTTTTGTTGGAGGCCCGGAACAGACGCAGGATAACAAAGAACGATATAAGGCTTTCCTCGACGCGATTGAGAAAAACAATATCCCCTTCCAGAGAAAAAACTATTTCCCCGGTGACTATCGGGAAAAAAGCGGCTATACAGCTGCGAAGATATTGATGCTGAGCGAGGAACTTCCAGAGGTGCTGGTCTGCGCAAACGACAGCATGGCTATAGGTGCGATTAAATTCTTTCGGGAAAACGGGATGCGTGTGCCGGAGGATATTGCGGTCACAGGCTTCGACAATAGTGATCTGGCGGAAGTCATGGGACTGACAACAGTAGAAATTCCTAACTATGAACGAGGGTATCTCGCAGCACAATATCTTGTTGAAAATATCAAGGGAAAGAAAGATGTTGATATTTTTAAGATATCAGCAAAAGTAAACTGGGGAAATACAGTTCTCAGTAAAATACGATAAAATAATAATTAATTTTACTGTATTTTCTACTAATAATTTTACCAATACTCAAAACAATTCATATTTCTATTTACTTGAACAAAATATTTTCTAATAATCTGCCTTCTCAGGATGCCCGTAGAATAGAGCGTTGAAAGGTATTTGCCTGGAGCTCATATGGGAAATATGTATATGTTGATAAAAATCCCCATAAATTGTATTGACTTTTTATTTACAGAGGCATACTATATTGGTGTAACGTTGTACTAGATAACAATTGTTAAGGGGGAGGGTATTAGAAATGAGAAAAATGCTTTATGTTCTGCTATCGATCATAATTATTTGCGGATCCATTTTAACAGGATGCGGGAAAGCAGCAACAGGTGGCCAGTCTGAGCTGGCTGAGGCAAAAAAGATTGTTGTATTTCAATCTAAAGTGGAGATTACTGACCAAATGGAGGCCTTGGCTAAGGAATACAAGAAAGAAACCGGCGTAGAGATCGAAGTTTGGGGGACTACCGGAGACGATTATTTTCAGCAGCTTAAAACAAAGCTGGCTAACAATCAGGGGCCTACGGTGTTTTCTCTTGCTCCGGGATCTGAGTCGGAGCAAATGGCAGCTTATCTTGAGGACTTAAGTGATATGGACTTTATTAACAACATAGCTGACGGTATGGTGAATGTCATCGATGGAAAGAAGGTCGGTGTTCCATACACGGTGGAAGGCTTTGGGTTGGTATATAATAAAAGCATGATCGACTCCGCCGAGGTGAAGGATTATGATTCTTTTGTCACTATGATGAAGGAACAGAAGGGAAATGGCATTAATGGACTGAGCTTGTCCCAGGAGAGCTATTTTCTTATAGGGCATATCCTGAATACTCCTTTTGCATTACAGGATGACCCTAACGATTATGTTGCCAAATTAGCCGCAGGAGAAGTCAAAATGGCTGATACAGCTGAATTCCAGGAATTTGCCAAGTTTTATGCGGCAATCAGGGAATATGCTCAAAATCCTTTGGAAATCACCTATGACAAAGAAACCGGCGATCTGGCTACCGGAAAATCGGCGGCGATCCATCAGGGAAATTGGTGTGCAGGTATGTTTACCGATTACGATCTGGACTTTGAAATGGGTATGATGCCCCTGCCGATTATGGGAAATGATAAGCTTGCAGTCAGCGTACCGACTGGCTGGTATGTTAATTCCCAGGCTACCGCTTCAGAGAAGCTTGCAGGGAAGAACTTCCTGAAATGGCTGTATACCAGTGCGACGGGTCAAAGATATCTGACAGAGGAATTTGGATTTATCCCTGTATATAAAGGAATGAAAAGTGAAAAGATGGATGTCCTTTCACAGGAAGTTGCCAGATATACAGAAGCCGGGAAAACAATTCCCTGGCCAATGAGCAATTGGCCCGCCGGTATTGTTGACGTATACTTGGTGCCTATTGCTGAAAAATTCTTTACGACAGATATGACATCGGATGAGCTTTTGAAGGCTTTGGATGATGCATGGGCACAAGCTAGTAAATAGGAAGTCAGGTTAAGTGAGAGAGGGGTCCGGCCAAAATGTTTAGAAAAAAGGATTACGGGTGGTACATACTGTTCACAGGGCCGTTGATTTTTATATTTACTACCGTTGTCATCATTCCCTTTGTTATCGGTATCGCCTATTCGTTTTTCTCCTGGGATGGATTGCCATTGAACCCCAAAATATTTGTGGGCTTTGAAAACTTTATCAAATTGCTCGCTGATCAAAGATTTATGGCATCTGCTTTACACACAACTGTTTTTACACTGCTTTCCATTGTTTTAATCAATGTTTTGGGTTTGACCTTTGCCATGATCGTAACAACAAAGCTCAAGGTTCATAATGCCATGAGAGCTATGCTGTTTATGCCCTATTTGATCGGTGGTTTGATTCTTGGCTATATATGGAAGTTCATTTTGGGGGATGCATTCTCGTACATCGGAGAGAGAACGGGCTTGACCTCTGTCTTTTTTAATTGGCTGCTGGATTCACAATATGCATTATATGCCATGGTTGTTGTAGCAACCTGGCAAATGGCCGGATATATAATGATTATTTATATTACAGGCATTCAAGGAATCCCCGATGATGTGATTGAAGCATCGCAGGTCGATGGAGCGCGGTTCTGGTCAACTCTGCTGAAAATTAAATTTCCGCTGATGATGCCAGCCTTCACAATTTCATTATTTCTAACGCTTTCCAATTGCTTCAAGATTTTTGATGTAAACTTTTCATTGACAGGCGGGGGTCCCAGTAATGCAACAGAAATGTTTGCCATGAATATCTATAATGAGATCTTCCAACTTAATAATTTTGGTTATGGGCAGGCAAAAGCGATTGTATTCTTTCTTGTTGTGGCACTGATTACATTGATACAGGTTTCAATCACGAAAAAGAGGGAGGTGCAGATGTAATGAAAAGGACAGGTAAAATTGTTCTGAATATAGCTGCACTTGCATTGTCGCTTGTGTATCTTTTCCCTATCTATATTATAGTTGTCAATTCCTTTAAAAATCGTTCACAGCTATATGAAAATATACTGGCCTTGCCCACGGCGATAAGCTTTGAATACTATGCAAGTGCGATGGAAAAGATGAATTTCTTAAAATCCTTCAGCAATTCCCTGACAGTCACGCTGGTATCCATAGTGATCATTGTAGTTTTGTCTTCCATGACAGCTTGGATGCTGGTGAGAAATAATAATAAGATCAGCAGAATCCTGTTTATGATATTTAT
>CAZQCL010000107.1:0-6658 GCA_964592435.1 uncultured Oscillospiraceae bacterium | reverse complement strand
GACTTATTTTCAAGTATGGTAAATGGGTTGAAATGGTTAGAAAACAACTTTAGTTGATCCAGCCTAGAGAAATGTTCAGTTGTTACACTTGCTTCTGTTAATGAAAATGGTTACCCACGCATATGTGCGATACCTTTAAGCTGAATTTATAAAAAATTATCCTAATGGTATGTTTTGTTGGAAGGGGTTTTATAGATGATACATCTAGGAACAAAAGAGCTAGAAACTGATCGCCTGAAACTACGCAAATTTGAGTTGACTGATGTAGAAGCAGTGTATGATAACTGGGCGAATGATTCTGATGTTACTAAGTATCTGATGTGGCCTACACACACAGATGTCGGTGTTACATCGTCTGTATTGAGCGAATGGGTCAATAGATATAATGATGATACATTCTATCAATGGGCGATTGTTCTGAAATCAAATGGAAGTGATCCTATTGGAAGTATAAGTATTGTTAAAATGGATGATGGGATTGAAATGGTGCATGTAGGTTATTGCATCGGTAAGAAATGGTGGCATCAAGGAATAACTTCTGAAGCGCTTTCCGAACTGATTCGATTTTTCTTTGAAGAAGTTAAAGTAAATCGTGTTGAATCCAGACACGATACAAAGAACCCCAATTCAGGTAAGGTTATGAAAAAATGCGGGATGATTTTTGAAGGAACAATAAAACAGGGGGATTGGAATAATCAAGGGATATGTGATTATTCGATGTATGGTCTGGTTAGGGAGGATTACAATAAGTATAAAATGAGAAAGGGAATCCAGCCTTGACTGCGCCGTTGGGCGGGCGAGTAATAAATTTAGGAGATAGACAAAAGTGATGGCAGTAACACACATGATTCATGTAGAACTTAATAAAATGCAAATGAAATTTAAGACTTCAGACGAAGTGTTTTCACCGATGTCGATTGATAAGGGGACTATGGCTATGTTGACATTGGCCGATATTAAAAGCCATGATAAGGTTCTGGATTTAGGATGTGGATACGGTGTAGTTGGAATTTATGCATCAAAAATTGTCGAACCCCAAAATGTAGTTATGATTGATAAAGATGTTGAAGCTATACGATTGGCAAAGGAAAATGCCATTCTTAATGAGGTCGAGGGAGTACAGATTATACAGAGTGAAGGGTTTAGAAATCTTAATGAAAAGGGTTTCACTATTATATTGTCAAACCCTCCATATCATGAAGATTTTTCTGTGCCTAAAGAATTCATTGAGAAAGGTTTTAACCGCTTGCATGTAGGTGGTCGAATTATGATGGTTACTAAAAGAAGGGAATGGTATAAAAACAAACTTACTTCAATATTTGGCGGATGCAAAATTTTTGAAGTTGGTGGGTACTATGTGTTTCATGCTGAAAAAAGGAGTGGAAAATACGCAAATGCAAAATAAGGAACTGGACGCATATGCTACTGGAAGGAGGGGAAAAAGGATTTATCGCAACAAATGGAAAAATTGATATTAAAAAAGCAAGAACAAATTAGACGGATTAGCTCAATCCAATCATGATAAGAAGAGGAAGTGTAGCATGCTTGACAAATCGATTAAATACTATGATGTCTTGATGAAAAGGGAACAAGGCAGTTCTTTTGCAGAGTTTATGCTGCCAGAGGGCTATAGGTTTGTTCTGTTTCAGCAGGGAGATGAAAAAGAGTGGGCAGAAATTGAAACTTCGGTTGGAGAGTTTGATCGGGAAGTTGATGCATTAGTCTATTTCCAGAGGAAATATATGTCCTATAAAGGTGAGCTAGAAAGAAGATGCATCTTTATAGAGAATCGGGAAAGGAAGAAGATCGCCACTCTTACTATTTGGTGGTCTTACACAGGTGTTCGAAGAGATCCCTGGTTGCATTGGGTTGCTGTAAAGCCCGAGTATCAGGGATTGGGTTTGGGAAAGGCACTTTTATATGAGGGATTGAGAAAGCTTTTGGAAATAGAGGGTGATCGGGATGTATACTTACATACCCAGACGTGGAGCTATAAAGCAATCAATATATACCGAAAAGTAGGCTTTAAGATCACTGACGAAAAGGGATTGGCGGGTTATGAGAACAGTGATATTGATAAGGCTTTAGCTTTGTTGAAGGATTATTTGAGAGAATAAAGAATGAATTATAAGGTATCCCAGCCTTGACTCCACCGAGGTGAAAACGGATCGCGCTACTCACTTTTGCAACTTTAGAACTATTTTTGCTGGGAATTAGCCTTGTTTATTGCGATTTGGCTATAATATATCAATTTTTAGGCGAAATTCTGTCCTAAAGTTGAAATTTTGAGTAGTCCCCTATGGTTTTAGAGTTATGTCCGTATAATGCTGTAAATTAGAGAAATAAAAAAAGAGAACATGCTTCTTTCGTTCGGCTATAATGAAGCTGCAAACAAACAAAAAACCAGAGGTAAAGAAACATGTTTCATACCGGGGGATACTCTCTGCAGGCAATTATGGCCAGATTTCTGCAGGGTCGACGCCGTATATCTGAACTACTTCAAACAAATCGCTATTTGCAATATCTTTTGGTGTAACAAGCCAACCGCCGTTTGAATCAACATCATAACCGAATCGCATAAAGGGATACCAGACAATGTGAGAACAGTGGGTGTGTTTTATATTTTCGGGCTCGGGATTTTTTTTGCTCGTCAGCCCTACCATAAGACTATAAGGTACATCCAGCATATTATTCTTTGCATATTCAGCGATTTCATCCAGGGTTTCCTCAGGGGCATCCTTCAGTTTAAGCATTATGAACGAGGGACGACTTCTCCACCCATTAATGCTTTGCAGCGTGGAGTCAGATCCTAAGAGTAATGCTTCAAGGACTTCCTGCTTATCTGCATCTGTTACAATTCCGGCATGTCCATGTCTCCAGCCTAAGGTATGGGTCGATCTTGTAACTATTACATATCCATTTTCATAGGGGGCAAGGTCAAACCAATGCATTGTTTGGCCTTCTTCATCGACAATGTACTCATAGTTTACGATTAGTGCTTGTTTCTCGGTTAATACATTGCATTCTTTGAAAAAATCCTCCTGGAACTTGAGTATTTTTTCCTTTCCGGATACTTCATCCTTCAGTATTTCATCAACTGCTATTTTACCCAAGCCTGTCTGATAGAACAATTCTCTATAGTCGTCATCGCTCAACACTTCTTTTGCCAGTATGCCTGTAATGTCTGCCTTATCATATTCCGGGTGAATATAGCCTGTGGATCCAGTGATTCTTTCAGCTATAGCAATTGCAGCAATTATTATAATTATTATTAGCAGTAATATAAAAGCTTTTTTGCATTTCATAATTTTTTGTGTACTCATTTCTTAATAATATATAAATTATATAAATAATATTGGAATGTTTCAATATTAAATATGCCTTATGCCGTGGATGCAGCCGTGGATACAGCTGTGGATGCCGCCGTGGATACCTCCGCAGGTGCCGTGATAAGCCAACTATATACGCTTGAATAATAGAAACTTTTTTGATAGAATAAGGAAAGATTTAGCTAATATAAGTAATAATTCTGGAGGCATCATGGATACTACTGAGTTAAGAGAAGTGTTACTTAGTGTTTACAGTATTGACTATCTTTTAAAGTGTGAAGTGCTTGAGCATAATGGAGATATTGTAAAATTTGCCCCAAATTGCGGCAGGGTAGATATGTTACAAATCCATGACCCGGTGGTTCTGCTGGTTACAAGAGATAAAAGGTTAGAGCCGTTTTCAGTTGATATTTCTGACATAGATAGTCAGAACAGCCTTGTTACCGGACGCCTGCGTGCAAAAGAGGCTGAGGAAGAACGCCGCATATTTGAGAGATATCCTGTGTCGCTGGCAGTAAGCGTACGCAGAAAGTTTTCCGGCAAACGGCTTCATTTTATAGTAAGGGACATAAGCCTGTATGGAATGGGTGTTATATCCCAGGAGGATCTTGAATTGGAGGAATTTATTGATATAGACCTGATTACCGACCGGTCTATGTTTTATTTCAGTGGACAGGTTATATGGAAGAATAGTCTGGATGACCGCTATGAATACGGCTTAAGGCTTACAAATTATGATGTTTCCACAAAGCAATCCTTTGAGGAGTACCTTAACAGACTGAATGAAAGCTATCAGAAATTGATACCAAGAGCCAGGTAATTGCTGGCTATATATCTAAATCACATATCCCGGTAAAACTCCAGATTTTTCATCAATACAGGATCCAATGTGCTATTTGCCTTGAGGTAATGCTTATAGCGGCTTTCCAATTCCTTGGTATGCCTTGCTTTTTGAAAATTCGTTTGCTTGACTAAATCTGCATAGATAGGCTGCTTTTCCAAGTGATTTCTAATCTCCCTTGAGAATGGGCAGAACTTGAAGAAGATGCTCCTTGCAACCTTATTTAAACGGGGATTGCCCCTTGATTCGTTCTTGACCCAAATTTTGTAATCCGAGGTAAATATGTCGCGAAGCCTATTGTGATATTTGGTGGTTAAGGATTTAATTTTATCCTTTGCATCTTCCGTAAGCTCGCGATTCTTTCGATAAAGCTGGATATAATCGGCGTATTCAGATGTAAGAGAGCTTTGCGCAACATTATTCCACGCTGATCCCATCATGGTTCTGCACAGCTCCCATCTAAAATTCCCCACGAGAGTAAACAACATTTCATCAAGATTTTCATCTGTAAACACGGGCAGAACCAGTCTTCCGGGGCTATCCCTGTGCCTGCCTGAAATTTCCTGCAGCATCAACGCTCGTGTGCCATAGACAGGAATGAGGATGATGTCCGGTATCACCTGCATCATTACGATTTCTTTTTTTATAGTGCCTGAGGGATCCTTGTAATATAATTCCCTGTGAAACGCGGAATAATCTATTTCGAGAATTCTTCCCAGCTTCTCACATATAAGCTCCGGCGAGACCAAAGAACGGATTGGATTATGAGGCGCCATATCCTTGTGTAGTATAGGAAAGTAATATGCTATTTGCCCATGACATATTTTATGGTTCAGACGAAGCATATGATTAATCTCAAAGGAAAGCCGTCCTTCAATATCATTATTATAAGCCCGTTTGTCATGATCTGTCAGCTTCCCGCGCCTCTTCAATTCACGGAATGTATCATGATAGTCTTGACCTAAGTTGTTTATTGACGGTGCTCTTTCCATAGAATAAATCTTTTCCAGCCATTCATCCATAAAGTACACATTTGCGATACCGGTATCATAGCTCATGCCGGCAAGCTTGTAGATTGCCATGATCTGATCGTAATCTAGAAGCTTTTCATCCATGTAACCGTAAGAAAGAAACATTTTGATAAGTCTTGATTGGTCTTTTGTACAGGAAGCCCTTCTAAACACTTCCTGATAGATGTGAAAAAACTGTTCTGTGATAGCATTACGGATAGACCTGGAGGATTCATTGGAGGCCAAGCGGTCTTTGAGGTTGCGAAACGCAGTCAGATTCATCATGAAGCTGATTACTTCATCCTCGGGGATGCCAGAAAACTTCAGTATCTTTTCTGCGCTGTCAATCAATTCCTCAGGCAGAACCTGCTTCCCGCCGACATCTGCTGATAAGGAAGTGCTGTTGCCGCCTGTAGCTGTTTGCCCGGCAATCGATGCCATATAGCTATTGTGGGAATGCTCCAGATATTCAAAATCTATGCCCATATTATGCCTGTATTCAAACTCAACATATGCGGATATGTCTTTCATCTTCTCGATAATATAGGTGGAAGCGTCCAGCGCCGGAGTGTAGTCCAGGCCTTTATCATTCATGCAGGCTATTGCTTTAAGAAATACCTTATAGCTGCTTTCATCATCATCCTCACATAGCATTGCAAAGGCTTTCTCCAAGCGCCCGACAGTATGGCTAAGCCTATCGAGCACATGCTTTAGGCATGCTGAGGCATCAATGATATGCTTTTCGGTAATATATTGGTCCGATGCAAAAAAAGCCTTGCCAAGCTCAGAAGGGACATTGAGCAGATGGGTATAATACTCAGTGTACTCCTGCAGTTCCAATACTTCCTGTGAAGGCTCAGCGATATCAGAGCTTTCAGCCTCAATGAACTGCTTAATGAAATAAAGAGGAATTAATGCTTCATTTTCCTTCCGTTCGGCCAATAGGGCTGCACCTCTTCGGGATATTTCGCAGTCAATGGGGTCGAAATATTGCTCCTCAAGAGCGGAGTAATAGACAGATAAATTGTTGTAGAGGTTTTCAATCATAAGGCAATAGGAATGGATATTCCGAAAGGCCTGATAGGAGCTGTCAATGAGATTGCAGATGGAATTTATGATATATGCTCCGTAATCCTTTTGGCTATGGATGAAATTCATCAAAGCCTGGGTATCGCCTGCTTCATATGCATATAAACTGCAGTCGCTTGTGGATGCAAGAGTCAGGCTGCTAGTTCCGGTTTGCAGTAAATCATTAACGTTGATAAAGATATTTTGATCCATTTCGAATAATCTGTAGCTTTTTTGTGCTAAGTCCACAAAGGCTACAGGGGGTGTCTTTTCCGGGGGTGTAATATAAGCGTTGAGCTTACCTTGAAGCAGCAAAATCATGGCTTCCGGCTCCGAGCCTTCAAGTGCCACAAACCTGTCCTTTTCTACAGAATAATTCCCGTTTTTGTGCATGACCAAACCCATACCAC
>CAZQCL010000106.1:0-6685 GCA_964592435.1 uncultured Oscillospiraceae bacterium | reverse complement strand
TGTATCTTGCATTCGGTTTTGCATATACTGAAGGCGGACCATGGAGCGATGATGGTATAAAAGCGATTTCTAGGTTTGTGGGCAGAGTTGAGAGGCTTATTGAGGGTGCTGCCGAGCTTGACAAGGATTCCACATCAGATGAATTCATGAGCAATTCTGAAGACGCCATGGGCAAATCAGATGATGCTATGGGCGAGGAAGAAAAGGAATTGAATTATGTCAGGAATTATGCAATTAAAGGTGCTACTGAGGATACAGAGCGATTCCAGTTCAATACCTCTATTGCAAGAATTATGGAATTGGTGAATGCTCTTTATAAATATGAGTCCTCAGGCTTGAAGAGCAAGTCATTATACTTGGATACGATAACCGATCTTCTTAAGCTGATGGCTCCTTTTGCACCTCATTTAGCAGAAGAACTGTGGGAAAGGATGGGCAAGAAGTATTCCATATTTAACCACCCATGGCCTAAATGGCAGGAAAAAGCACTTGTGCGGGATGAAGTCGAAATTGTTATACAGATTAACGGTAAGATAAGGGAGAAGCTGATGCTTCCTTCGGGATTAGATAAAGCACAGACTGAAGAGGCTGCGATGCAAGATGGGAAGGTAAGGCCTTTGTTGGAGGGCGTGACCGTAGTCAAGGTAATAGCAGTTCCCGGCAGGCTGGTAAATATAGTTGTGAAATAATACAAAAAATGGCGGGTATTCTAACCGGTTTTATCGGAGAGAAACCCGTCATTCCAGTTCCGCCATTAAAGTATAGTTCCGGTATTTATCTAATAAATTATAGATTTAGTATTTACAAATAAATGACGCAGGATTTTTTCTGCTTAACCTTTAGCATCGATAAAAGTTCTAGCCTTTGGCTTCAGCAAAAGCTAAAAATATCGGGAATGCCTCTTTGAATGGACCTTGCTGGAAACACGTCGGAGCGTGATTCTAAGCAAAATAATAAACAGAATTAAGGCGACTGCAATCAGTCCGATTTTAACATAAATATTATCATAGGCCTTTTTTGCAGCGGATTTCAAGGTTTCCGGCTCCGGCTTATGTTCAAGGTTTCTGGCAGCGACCAGTTCTATCTTGCCAATAGATACTTCATCCTTGAAAAACTCTACATAACCCATGATGTCACCTTTATTGACAGGCGCGGAAAATGTATCGCTGATGTGCTGAACCTCTTTTATGCTTCGCAAGGCTTTATCCTTTGGAAGCACGCAGGATAGACCATCTGTTGTAATAAGGTCAAGACCGTAAATATCGTCTGTGTTTTCGACCTTGACATTCCTATAGACCTTGCCTTTTTCAAGCAGATTCACCTTTTCAAAATTGTTGAAGCCATAATCAAGCAGCTCCTTTGAGTACAGCTGCACATTTTCGGAAGCGCCTTCGTTCCTAACGCCCATGACGACTGCAATTAATTCCAGACCATCGCTGTTCACGGCGGACGAAACAAGATTGTGGCCTGCCGGGCCTGTATAACCTGTCTTTATACCGTTGATTTTGTATTGATCGCTTTTATCTGAGAGCATTAATTTATTGGTATTTGACATAACCGGCCATGAGGGATGCTTATTTGTGGCAGGCAGTGTTAAGCTTGTAGTACTGACGATTTCTCTGAATTCGGGAAGTGTCATGGCATGTCTGGCAAACTTTGCGATGTCTGCCGCGGTGGTAAAATGCATAGGATCATGGATGCCACAGGCGTTGGCAAAATGGGTTTCGGTAGCCCCAAGCTCCTTTGCTCTTTTATTCATAAGAGATATAAATTCCTCGCTGCTGTCGCCCAGATGCTCTGCTATTATATTTGCCGTTTCGTTGGCGGAAGTAATCAACAAAGCTTGCAAAAGATGCTCCAGGCTTATCTTCTCACCGGGGATAATACCTATATTGCTGCCGTTTACCCCAATGCCGTCTATAGCGGACTGGGTAGCCGTCATTATCTGCTCGGGATCTCCCATTTCAATAGCCAAAATGGCAGTCATGATTTTTGTCATACTGGCGGGATAATGTGTAACAGTCGAATTCTTTTCCCACAGCACACCGCCGCTTTCTGCGTCGATTAAAATATATGAATCGGCGGCCAAGGAAGGTTGCTGTGCAGATACAATACCGCTGGCAGATAAAAAAATAAACAGTATTAGTGTAAAGAGCGACAGCCTTTTCATTTAGACCTCCCGGAGCAAATTGATACAAATTAAGTATAACAAAAAAACCTATGGAAAAGTTAAAAAAAACATAAAAATATCATGGGATAAAAAGGGATTTCCATCGAAAAGGGAGAATTATACAAATGCAGGGGGTGAAAATTTGAAAAAACGGTTGTTTGGGAAGGAGATTGAATTAAGAACAGAGACAGTAGTTATTGCAATTTCTGTTTTGGTTCTATTAGGCTGCCTTGTCGGTTGTATTTTTTTCAGAGACAAAAGCGATATAATAATTGAAGCAGGACACAGCAAGGAAAAAGAAACTCAAGCTGACACAGCGACTGCAGGAGAAGCAGGAATTGAGGGCGGTAACAAAGCCTCCGGCTCAGATGGAGTAATCGGAATAGGTAAGGCAGGAGTAACCGCTATCGATGGAGCAAATGGAGCAGACGGCCGCGATGGCCTCAGTGAGGAACAGTCGAAGGCTAAGGAAATGATAAAGGTTTACGTAGTAGGTTGTGTAAAAAATCCGGGTATTGTTACACTCGAAAAAGGTCAAATGATTTATGATGCGGTTATTTTGGCAGGCGGACTGACAAAGGAGGCCGATGCAGACAATATTAATATGGTATATAAGCTAAATGAGAATGTGATGCTGTACATAAAATCAAATACAGAGGCTGAGCAAGAGGAAGAAGCGATAATGTCTGAAAATGCGGTAATTGTGAAGAAAAGCGGCGCAAGTGCAATCGTGATCGGGGAAGATGATGATAAGGCTAAAAATGACCGGGACGGCGAGCCCAAATTAGTTAATATAAATAGTGCGGATATTGCCGAGCTGGATACGCTTCCCGGGATCGGAGAGGCTACGGCAAGAGATATCATAGCATTTAGAGAAAAGAACGATGGCTTTAGAAAAATTGAGGACATCATGAAGGTTCCGCGTATTAAACAGGCTCGGTTTGAAAGCATAAAGGATTATATTACAGTAGAATGAGGCGGAACTTTTTAGGTTTATATTGCGTCAGTATACTTATACTTGTCAGCAAGCTTATGAGTACTTGTCAGCGATCTTATAAAAAAACGATAGTAGCAAACAAGTAAGCGAGTATAATAACCATAGAAAAAATACAACTTGGCACGAATACTTTGTCAAAGGTGTTAGAGGTAACGGGAGGGTTAAAAATGAAAAGAATATTATTATTTACATTACTTTTTACACTGGTGTTTTCATTATCGGCCTGCGGTCTGCTTAATGATAAGGATACCGAAGGTACGCAGCAAAATGAGGGTGAATTGACATCGGAGCAGGGCATGTCCAATGAGGAAACTGGAGCGGATGCAGCTGATGAGAGCACATCCGCGGAAGGTGCAGATGGTGATGAAGCGAGCAGCTCCGCTAATGCAAAAACAATCAATGTAACGCTATATTTTCCGACAATTGACAATAGCGCCCTTATTCAGGAAGAGAGAGGAATACAGGTAGAGGATGGAGCCATACTGAAGGCTTGTATTCTTGCATTAACTGAAGGGCCGGAAACTCAGGGACTCAGAGCGCCTATCCCAGAAGGTACAGAAATTATTGGAATTGCTATAAAGGACAAGGTTGCCATTGTGGATTTTTCCGATGAGTTTCTTCATGCAAATGGCCTTGAAGAGGTGACGAATAGATTGTCTGTTGTCAATACGCTCACAGAGATAGATGGGATTGAAAAAGTGCGGCTGCATATAGACGGAGAGGATATGATTGGGCCAAGCGGGATGCCGCTTGGAGATATGGAGCCTGCCGCGCTCAATGATGACGGCACTCCGACCCCGGAGAAAATGGTGACTGCCACGCTCTACTTTTCTGATTCGGAGGCAATGTATGTCGTAGGTGAAAAAAGGGATGTGACGGTTTATGAGGGAGAAACACTGGAGTCTGCTGTTATCCGTGAACTAATTGACGGGTCAAGGACGGACAGTCTTTGGAGCGCTATTCCCGAAGGTACAAGGCTACTGTCCGCCAGCACAAAGAACGGCTTATGTACAGTGAATTTCTCCGCTGAATTTGTTGATAATAGCCCGGGAGGAACTGCCAGTGAGAGAATGGCGATCGGTTCTGTAGTAAATACACTGACACAGCTGGAAGGAGTGCAAAAGGTACAGTTCCTGATAGATGGAAAGAAGCGTGAAATTTACACACATGCTATTTTCGATGAGCCCTTTACCAGATTTGAGGATTTGATTGCAAAGTGAAATAATCAGCGAAAAATAAATAACTCAACTTTTCCACAGTGTATTGGGCGCTTGCCTGCACAGCAGGCTACCGACGGCGGTGTGATATCACACCTCAGCATGTCGGTACCAGCACCTCAAAACACTACTTAAAAGCTGATGTGGAAAAGTTGAGTAAATAACTAAAAAAGCCGACTTACCACTAAGTCGGCTTTTAAAATATTAAAAAGGAGGAAAACTCTTAACTCTAGTATTATTATATACAACCGGCAAAATTAATGAAATGTCATTTATAAATGACATTTTAAGTCGTGTTTAAGCCTTTTTTATGCATCTTGAACAAATCACTCCGACATGTAGGGTAAAATTAAGACAGCTGCAACTAAATACCCCAGTAGTATGACTATCGAAGGCATTACAACCATATATAGAAATATGTCTATCGCTTTTTTCCGCCGTACTCTCTTGAAGTGATCTTTTCTTTTGTACCTCATACATCTACCTCGGAAAATTAAGGATAATGGGTTGTGCTACATGCCATAATTTTAGCATTGGACATCCTTAGTTACAATTTCCCGGAAATAATCATTTTTTCTTGATTATGTCCAGCATCAGACCGTCATAATCCTCAAATATCTTTTTCACGGCAAATAGATTGTTGGTAAGATAAACCGTATCATTCCCTACATCCTTTTCAGTTGCGACAATGAGTTTTTTTTGACGGAGCTCTCTGATCAGATAGGGAATATCCCTCGTGCTCCCACCAATATCAACGATTGAAAATCTGTCCATTCACAAGCACATCCTTTCATTTTCAATTGGACTTGACAGAATCCTCCGGACGAATTCGCATCTATGTTTTCGACTATAAAATAATAACATTTAATGCGCACAAATACAAATATAGTGAAAATACTGACTAATTATGCATAATCTCAAATAACTATACATTTTCTACTTTAAAAGAATATAATCTTCTGATATAATTAGCCACATATGTAGGCAATCGCAGATGTAGAGATATCCCGATTTACTTGTTTTTGGGTGTTTCCGGTTTGCGCGGTGTATTCAAAAAAATGTATTTGAATGTATTTGCATTATAAAAAAAATGAAGGGGAGTTATGTGTATGAGTGGCGATTCAATACAAATACTTATAGCGATGGGGCTATATCTTGTCGTTGTCGTGTTAATTGGGTTCTATTTCAGGGAGCGTGCCAATGAAAGCTCCGAAAACTACTTCATAGGTGGTAGGAAGCTGGGCCCCTGGGTAGCAGCAATGAGTGCGGAAGCTTCAGATATGAGCGGATGGCTTCTGATGGGTCTGCCAGGCGTTGCATATTGGTTCGGCCTAAGTGATGCAATTTGGACGGCAATCGGTCTTGCAGTCGGAACTTATCTAAACTGGCTGATAATGGCAAAAAGGCTGCGCCGCTATTCTGAAGTTGCAGGGAATGCGATCACAATACCGGAATTTATCAGCAACAGATTCAAGGAAAATAAGAAGATCATATTAGCTATTTCTTCAATATTCATACTTATATTTTTTGCAGTATATGCAGGCAGCTGTTTTGTAACATTTGGCAAGCTTTTTAGCACTCTGTTTGGTTTAAAATATCATATTGTAATGATTATCGGAGCTGTAATCGTTGTATTATATACATTTTTGGGAGGCTTTTTAGCTGAAAGCGTATCGGACTTTGTGCAGGGCATAGTAATGATTGTCGCCTTGAGCACTGTCTTGATTGTAGGTGTTATTGCGGCCGGCGGAATACCTGTAATATTGGAAAATTTGAAATCCATTCCCGGATTTTTTGACTTTTTCGGAATCGCCCAGCCACAGGTAGCAGACGGAGTCCAGCAGCTTGATGCAGCCGGAAAGCCATTATTCGCAGGGGCGGGCACTTACGGATGGTTGGCTATCATATCAACGCTATCCTGGGGATTAGGCTATTTTGGGATGCCTCAGGTTCTATTAAGATTTATGGCTATTAATAAGTCCACCGAACTAAAAAAATCGAGGAGAATTGCAACGGTATGGTGTGTTATTTCCCTTGGGGCGGCGGTTACTATAGGGTTAATCGGAAGGACCCTGTATCCTGCCGAGCTTTTAACACGGGGCGCTTCGGAAAATATATTTATCATCATGTCGACCAATTTGCTGCCTGCCTTGCTGGCCGGCATAGTCATGTCCGGAATTCTGGCTGCAACTATGAGTTCATCTGATTCTTATCTGCTAATAGCTGCGTCCGCCTTCGCAAAAGATCTTTATAAAGGGATTTTGAAAAAGAATGCTACTGACAAGCAGATTATGCTAATAA
>CAZQCL010000105.1:0-6711 GCA_964592435.1 uncultured Oscillospiraceae bacterium | reverse complement strand
ATATCAAGAGCATGAGGGAGCTTATCCTTCACTTCCTTCCATGGTATTTGCAAAGCATCATAGGCAACCATATTGGAAGGAGGTATCAGATTGAGATTGAAATCCATGTGCGGAAGCTGCCCTTGCTTGTCTATGTCAATCCGCCCTTTCAAAAACCAATGTCCCGTCTTTCTGTAAAGCGCAAAATTTTTGCTCTGTGATTCCTCATCAATATCCACTATCATATTGTTTCCTGGGCTTTTCATCAGATCGGATATAGCACTTTCCATAGCCAGCCTTCCATTATCCCCGGCAAGATCTGATATTGTTATGCCATCTACAGAGGCCATATTATCAATGGGCAGCGTTCGCAGTGTCTTTTCAGCTCTTCCGGCCGCTTCTGCCTCTGCTTCTACCTTCTGTGCTCTTGCATCTGCCAGATAGCCCTGTGTGTCATAAACGGTGTTTTCCACGCATACATAATCATTGCCAATATATACTATTCCCTTGCGCAGCCTGGTTTCAAGCCTGTCTGTCAGGCTCACAAAGTCATTTGATATCTCTCTTTTTTCAGAATTTGTTACCCTTGTGGCGACCAAATTATCCTCGGTGCCTTCCTCGCCCATTTTTTTCTCTATTCTGACCTTCCAGAAGCCATCCATTCTCGGCAGATAAATATCCGTGGAATATAACACAGGGTGTGGCACGCCGTCAATAGCGGATATCCAATAGGTGCCGTACGCGTAATCTCCCAGCCCATCATCTGTAGCCACAGAAATTCGCACCCCCAGTAGCAGCCCGGAGCTCAGCGTTTGATTCAAAAGATATGTCTGTTCATTATCAGCAGCGTGTTGGACTGTCCCCTCAGGTACACCCTGAACGTCAGGTGCTTCATCTGATATCTTTTTCATACAATAGTATCGGCCATCAATTGACACTGCAACCTTCCCATCCGAGTCACAGATAAATTCCATGAGAAAATTATCGTCGGAATAGACCATTACTACAAATACCTCGTTATCAACAAAACTAAACTTCTCAGGAACACCTGCATTCTTGTGCAAAAAGTACTCGTCCACGTTGACTCTTTTAATTTTGTAGCTGACATTGCTGTAAAAATTGTCGGAATACACCAGCTTATCCTCACTAAAGATGATTGTCTCACCAACGGGCTGATTGCCTGTCTGTATGGGTGCCTCTTCCTTCTCTGATTTCAGACAGTCCTCAATTATCCACTTACCGGTCATAGGCATGGACAAATTAGAGGGCTGGTCAATCCGGTCCTCATTATCCATAGTTGCCATTGAGCATCCTGAAAAAGCTGTTAATATTAATGCAAATGCAATCAGTATTTGGACCCTTCCTCGCATCATGCCACATCGCCCTCCGTAATCGCAGGAATACGAATTACTACCTTTGTACCCTTGCCTTCTGCACTGTATACCGAAAAGCTGCCGTTCATCAGCCCAATAATCTCATCGCAAATGGATAGACCTATACCGTTGCCCAATTTGCTATTCTTTCCTTTATAAAACTTTTCTTTAATGTAGGGCATCTCATCCGCCGGTATCCCGCAGCCTGTATCAACAATAGCAAAAATTACCTCACCGCCGCTTACGGCTACGTTAAAGAACACATTCCCCCCTGGGGGTGTAAACCTGAAGGCATTATCCAAAACATTGATAATGACCTGTTTTAATCGGTTTCCGTCCGTGATTATACCCGGCAGCTCACCTTCCGCCTCTACACTAAAATGCAGGCCATCCCTTGCCGCTCTGGGAGCCAGCTGTCTGCCGACAGTATCAACAAACTCTTCAAGCTGCACCGGCTCTTTTTTGATGGTGAGCTTATCGGAAACGAGTCTTGAAAAATCCAGCAACTCTTCAACCATGGCCGACAGCCGGTCACACTCCTTCTCAATAATATCAAGGCCGGTTACAAAAAGCTCTCCGTCCTCATGGGCATCGCTCTTTCTATCCTCACTACTGTTATCTCGTGCATCATTCATTACACCGCTTTGCATGTAACCATGTATGACCACTCCGTCACCTTGTCTGCCACCCTGGGCATCATCCTGCCCATCCTCTTCATATCCGGCACACTGTCCATTTTCCTGCCCCAGCTCCATCAGCGTAACAGCCCAACCCTTGATTGATGTCAGAGGTGTCCGAAGCTCATGGGAAATGGAAGAAATAAAATCGTTCTTTAGTTTATCTCTTTTCTCAATCTCATCCGCCAAATAATTAAGAGTGTCGGATAGTCTTCCTATTTCGTCATTGTAGGCCTTTTTACTCCGGACATGAAAATCTCCGGACGCCATTCTGGCAGCCACTGCTGTAACCCTTTTGAGCGGATTTATGATTGTGTTGGAAAGGAAAAAGCTCAGTATAACAGATGCAGCCGTAACAAGCAGCCCTATGATGATGAACAACCTGCTTACAGCCGCCACGTCCTCATTGACCACCCTAAGTGAACTGATGAAGCGAAGCACACCGGCTATGTTCCCATCAGAGTGCAGCGTACTTGAAACAGCCATGACACCACTGTTGTCATAGGACACCTTACCGGTCCATGTGCCCTTCCCTTTTTCCAGCGCTTCCTCCACATCGGGCAGACGCTCGTCTTCTCCGGGCATATATCCGATGGAATCCATAAGAACCTTTCCGTCCGTGTCAACTATCTGTACCTGGGCATTCGTTTGTTTCCAGAAAGTATCCACATTATTGAGCACATTATCCTGCAAGGAGGTATCAGAAAAATAGCGTGAGTACAGCTCACAGGAAATCTTTAGCTGGTTGTGCAGGTTCGCCTCCAGATTATTGTAATAATTATTGCGTACAATATTGATAATTAAGGCTTCCAAAACTACTACCGTCAAAATTATGATAAATATAAAGCCAAAGGCTATCTTTTTCCTGATACTCAGTACCATTCCAATATTCTCCCGGCTTCAGCATTCATTCCTTGTCGCACCACCTGTAGCCAAATCCCCACACGGTTTCAATATATTGCGGTTTGGACGGATTGTCTTCAATCTTCTCTCTTATTCTTCTTATATAAACATCCAGCGTTTTTAAATCGCCGAAATAGTTTTTCCCCCACACTGAATTGAAAATCTCATTCCTGCTCAATGCCCTTCCCACATTGGACATGAACATTTTTAATACCGCAAACTCAGTTGGTGTAAGCTCAATCTCCACATCGTCCTTAAAAAACTTCTGCGCCTTCAGATCCATCACGAGATTTTTATAGGTCAGGGGGGTATCATCCGGTGTTTTTATGGTTTCGGACCTTCGCAGTACTGTTCGAATTCTGGCTGTCAGCTCTCTTGGATTGAATGGCTTGACCATATAATCGTCAGCACCAATTTCCAGGCCGGTTATTTTATCAATATCCTGACCTCTTGCAGTCAGCATGATAATGATTAATTCCGGCATTTCCTCACGCAGTCTGGCACACACCTGAAAACCGTCTATCCCGGGCAGCATGACATCCAGCACCATTACCTCCGGCTTGTACGCTGCAGCCATCTCCAGCCCCTTTTCACCTGTTTCAGCTTCAAGCACACTAAAACCGCTGCGCTCCAAATTAATTGCAATAAATTTCCTAATTGGCGGTTCGTCCTCAACTACAAGCACCTTTACTTTGACCTCGTTCATTTTCATCCCCATCCGCTTTTCTAAAACAACGACAATATTATTCTACATTATTTTCGTTGTAGCTTCCATATAAGCTGAGTTTTTAATAACCCCAATTTAAATCTTTGATAATATAAAGGGAAGACAATATCACATATTGGCAATCAGAACCCTCTCTTTTGAAATGCAGCCAATCTGTTGGCTGACTTCATCGGCAGTCCTGTATATATCACATATTAAGCTGCCGCTGCCCTGCCGCGATACTAATGACTCAAATACCTTGACAAAAACCTCCTGTGTGAGCTGGCAGGCTTCAAATTCATTTCCGCATTCATTGAGCAGAAAACTATATATCCTGCTCTGATGAGGCTTTATAAGCTCCTCGTAAGCAGCTACGCATCCGTTCTGAGCAGATTTTATGAGTTGTCTTTCGTGATTATTCATTTTATTCCAGCCTCCACATATATCATTATATATTATAGGGAAATAATAAAATTAATAAGCGGTTAAAATTTGAATTTATAACATTACTATGGTGTACTCTCAGGCATCGTCATCGCCATTTGTCACAGTGTTTATTTTATCTCGTCCTTAACCACTGTATTAAGTTGTGCTATAATCTAAAATAATCGAAAAACGAATTTAGTCAGGAGGGGTAGTATGTCCGAAACAATTAGAGAAATAGCGGATCGCATACATGAAATCAGGGAAATATCAGATATCAGCCCTGATACGCTGGCTCGTAAGCTCAACATACCACTGGATACATACCTGGAGTATGAAAACGCACAGGAGAGCGTCCCTATCAGTACCTTATACGAAATAGCGGGCATATTGGGTGTGGAAATGACAGAGCTGCTTACGGGTTCGTCGCCGCGTCTGCACAATTATTCCTATACAAAGGCCGGCGAAGCACCTTATATTGAGCGCTTTGCAGGATACCGTTTTCAGAGCCCCGCCTACAATTTTGCTAACAAAAAATTTGAACCGCTACTGGTGACCATCGATCCTGAAGAGAATAAGAAGATGTCGCTGGTGACCCATTCGGGGCAAGAATTTAACTACGTTCTGGACGGTCGTATCAAGGTCATACTCGGAGATACCGAGATTATTATGTCTGCGGGCGATTCTATCTATTTCGACCCGAATATTCCTCACGGTCAGGCTGCCATGAATGGTGAATCAGGAAGATTTCTGACTGTTATACTGCATGATAAAGGAGACCCAATAAATGATTGAGAAGTTCTTACCAAGGAGGCATTTTGGTTCGTACGAGGATTTTAAAGGCAATTACAAGGTTAATCTGCCGGAAAATTTTAATTTTGCTTATGATGTTATAGATGCATGGGCTGCCAAAGAACCGAACAGAACGGCTATGGTATGGTGCAATGATTTCGATGAGGAGCAGATTTTCAGCTTCGGTGACATGAAGCGGCTCAGCGACAAAGCCGCCAACCTTTTTGTCAGCCAAGACATAAAAAAAGGAGACGTGGTTTTGCTGATGCTGAAAAGGCGCTGGCATTACTGGGTTTGCACACTGGCATTGGAGAAAATCGGCGCAATATCCATACCCGCCACAGTACAGCTAACTAAAAAGGATATTGTATATAGAAATAACGCTGCCTCAGTGAAAATGATTGTTTCCGTTTCTGACCATGAAATTGTTTCATTCGTGGAAGAGGCTATGGATGAGTCGCCTACTGTTGAGTGCAAGGCTCTCGTGGGCTGTGTCCGGGATGGCTGGCTGAACTTCGACGACGAGCTGGACAAGGCATCTGAAGATTGGACAAGACCGACAGGTGCAGCCTCAGCAGGTGGTTACGACAACATGCTCATGTATTTTACCTCCGGCACTACGGGAATGCCCAAAATCGTATTACACGACTTCTATCATCCCATCGGACATATTGTGACCGCTCACTATTGGCAGCGTCTGAGCGGGGACGAGCTTCATCTTACGGTTTCAGAATCGGGCTGGGCTAAATGCGGCTGGGGTAAAATATACGGCCAGTGGATCTGCGGTGTTACACTCTTTGTCTATGATATGGAGAAATTTATACCCGATAGACTGCTGCATATGATAGCGAAATATAGGGTCACATCCTTTTGCGCTCCGCCTACCATATACCGTTTTTTGATTAAGGAGGATTTGTCCCAATATGATCTATCCAGCATAAAAATGGCCTGTACAGCCGGTGAACCGCTGAATCCCGAGGTTTATAACCAATTCAAAAAAGCCACTGGCCTTAATATCATTGAAGGCTTTGGCCAGACTGAGACTACTGTGCTTTGCGCCAATTTTGAGTGGATCACACCAAAACCGGGATCAATGGGAAAACCTTCGCCCCTTTATGACATAGACATTGTCGATGATAACGGCAAAACATGTCCTGCAGGCGTCGAAGGGAAAATTGTCATAAAAAATCTGGATAAAGGCTTGCCTCCGGGACTCTTTAGAGGATATTACAGGGACGAGAAAGCCACATCAAAGGTGTGGAATAATGGAATCTATAACACAGGTGATATGGCCTGGCGTGATGAGGATGGATATTTTTGGTTCGTTGGCAGATCCGATGATGTAATCAAGTGCTCCGGCTACAGGATTGGCCCCTTCGAGGTGGAAAGTGCTCTTATGGAGCATCCCTCTGTTTTAGAATGTGCCGTTACCGCAGTGCCGGATCCTGTGAGAGGACAGGTGGTCAAGGCGACCGTTATCCTTGCAAAGGGATGGAGCGGTAGCGATGCTCTGGTCAAGGAGCTGCAAAACTACGTCAAGAAGGTCACCGCACCATATAAATACCCCAGGATTATCGAATTTGTGGATGAGCTTCCCAAGACCATAAGCGGTAAGATAAAGAGAAAAGAAATAAGACAGGCGAATTTAGAAAAATAGGAAGGCAATTCATATGTGCCATTTGCTGTTTTTATAAAAACCAACAAAACAGAAAAATGTTCTCCATTAGTTATTCTGTCTTAATCGCCTCCAGGGCGCTGAGCTTCATGGCACGTCTGGCAGGCATAAAGCCTGAAATAAGTCCAACCAACGTAGCAAAGCCAAGAGCTGCTAGTGCAAGCCATAAAGGTATTACAGAGA
>CAZQCL010000104.1:0-6719 GCA_964592435.1 uncultured Oscillospiraceae bacterium | reverse complement strand
TCAATTGAATATTCCCAATTATTCTGATATATTTAGTATTGCATAATAGCCTTTGGAGGAAAAAACATGAATATGCAGCTTTCCGGTTTGTGGCCCAGGGTACTGGACCTACTTAAGAACGAGTTGACTGAAATCAGTTACAACACTTGGATTAAAACAATTGAACCCCATTCGGTTAATTCAACTACTATTGAACTTGGAGTACCTACGGATTTTAACAAAGGCATTCTTGAATCCAGATATGTTCCGCTGATATCAAACGCGGTAAAGCAAGTTACTTCAAGGGATTATAACCTTGTTGTGACTATTCCGTCCCAGGAGTCCTCTGCAAGAAGTTCAGATTTAAATGGGTCTTCCTATAATGAAGACCTTTACAATTCTGTTTTGAATCCGAAATACACTTTTGATACCTTTGTAATCGGAAACGGCAACAGATTGGCACATGCTGCCTCGGTAGCTGTAGCCGAAGCACCTGCTCAGGCCTATAATCCGCTTTTCCTATATGGGGGCGTCGGTCTTGGTAAGACACATTTAATGCACGCCATCGGACACTATATATTGAGCCAGAACTCAACATCCAAGGTATTGTATGTATCATCTGAAAAGTTTACCAATGAGTTGATTAACGCCATTAAGGATGATACGAATGAAGAGTTCCGCAGCAAATATAGAAATATTGACATCCTTCTTATAGATGATATTCAATTCATTGCGGGAAAGGAAAGAACCCAGGAAGAGTTTTTTCACACCTTTAATGCTCTTTATGAGGCTAATAAGCAGATCATAATCTCCAGCGATCGTTCACCCAGGGAGATAAAAACTCTTGAGGACAGGCTTAGATCACGGTTTGAGTGGGGCCTGACCGCTGATATCCAATCGCCTGACCTGGAGACAAGAATAGCCATATTGAGGAAAAAGGCACAACTAGAGAATCTTGTTATACCTAACGAAGTCCTTGTTTTTATTGCTAACAAGGTAGTTTCCAATATCAGAGAGCTTGAGGGCGCATTAAACAGAGTCATTGCCTATTCATCCCTTACTGAAACGGAGCTATCGGAAGATCTTTGCGCGGAAGCTTTGAAGGAGCTTTTGGCTGCCGCGAATAATAAGGTAATTGATGCGGACCATATTGTTGAAACTGTTGCCAGATACTATGATTTGCGGCCTGAGGATTTTTATTCCCAGAAGAGAAGCAGGAATATTTCGTTTCCGCGCCAGATTGCAATGTATCTTTGCCGAGATATTATGGGTACATCTCTTCCTAAAATCGGAAATGAATTTGGTGGCCGAGATCATACAACGGTTATCCATGCTATTAATAAGATCGAGCATGAGATGGCGACGGATCCGGAAACAAGTCGTAGCGTTGAAGAATTGAAAAAAAATATCACAGGGACATAGCAGGACAGTATCCACATTATTTTGTTGATATGGGGATAAAAAGCTGTTAATGAAATGTTGATATCTTAGAGTGAATTTAAAAAGCCAAATTACGCACAAACTGTCCACAGATTGGTCAACACCCCGACTTTAGCCGGATGAGCCCTTTACCCGGGTTATACACGGAATTAACAGCACTTACTATTACTACTGGTTTTTATATTATATTATTAATAAGGATATTGGAGGTACCGTGATGAAAGTTATTTGTTCAAAGGAAAACCTGCTTGAAGGAATTAATATTGTACAAAAAGCTGTTTCAACAAAGACGACATTCCCGATTTTAGAGGGAATCCTTTTTGAAGCAGACGACAAAATAAAGCTGACCGGCAATGACCTTGAAATCGGAATAGAATGTTATGTTGAAGCAGATGTCAAAGATAAAGGAAAAGTGGTAGTAAGTTCCAGAATGTTTGGAGATATAGTAAGACGACTGCCTGAGGCGGAGATACTGATTGAAGTAAAAGAGAATAATATGGTTGTGATAGAGTGCGAAAGCTCGCTGTTTGAGATAAGAGGCATGTCTTCGGAGGGTTTCCCTGCTCTTCCGGCAATTGAGAAGGAAAATGGTATAAAAATCAGCCAAAAAATAATAAGAGAAATGATTAAGCAGACTATTTTCGCTGTCAGCGCGGATGAAAACAGGCCGATTCTTACAGGCTCTTTATTTGAATACAAAGCGGGAAGCCTTACTATTGTTTCAATTGATGGTTACAGGCTGGCATTAAGGACCTTGAAGCCTGACAGTGAGGTACAGGACTGCAGTATGGTTATCCCCGGAAAGACATTGAATGAGATTTCGAAAATAATACAGCCTATTGATGATGAGCTCAGCATATATGCAACGCAAAATCAGATTTTGTTTGATGTGGGAAACTGTATTTTGGTATCCAGGCTGCTTGAAGGAGAGTACCTGAACTATGAGGGCATATTGCCAAAGGAGCATGAAACAAAGGTGACAGTTAATACCAAGGAATTGCTGGCCTGCTTCGAAAGGGCTGCACTTATTATTATAAATGATGAACGACGCTATCCTGTTAAGTTGGATGTTTACGATGATATGATGGTTATAACCTGTAATACTGATGTAGGAAATGTAAGAGAAGAAATCAAAGTCGATATGGAGGGGAAGAGGCTTGATATATCCTTTAACCCGAAATATTTCATTGAGGTATTAAGGGCAATTGAAAATGAAGCGGTAAATATTTATTTTACTACAAATATCGGCCCTTGTACCATAAGGCCGGTACAGGGAGATGAGTTTGCATATCTGGTGCTGCCGATAAGAAGATAAGGGTGGAAAATAAGGCATTAAGGATGAAAAATGTGTGTTGTAGCGGGGGAATAGTCCTTTGCAAATAAAGAACTTAAAATTAAGAAATTTTAGAAACTATGATCATCTTGACATAGAGTTCAATGAAACATTTAATGTTATTTATGGGAATAATGCTCAGGGTAAAACGAATATTATTGAGGCAATATTTTTATGTGCGTCAGGAAGATCCCACAGAACCTCCAGAGATGATGAGCTGGTTAAATATGATTCCGACGGCTTTGAAGTAAATCTTCGGCTTAAGAAGAGAGACTATGATGATGAAATCGGGATAGTATTTAATTCTGTGAAAAGTGGTTCGGAAAAAAGAAAAAAAATCAGCATTAACGAAATACCACTTAAAAGAATCGGAGATCTGATGGGTCATTTGAACGCGGTTATTTTTTCTCCCGAGGATTTATTGATTATTAAACAGGGACCCTCGGAAAGGCGTCGTTTTATTGATATAACACTGAGCCAGTTGAGACCTGCCTATTTTTATGATCTTCAGAAATATTCTCGTATTTTGTTCCAGAGAAATACACTTCTCAAAAGGATTAATTTTCAAAAAGGACTGGAAGATACACTTGAGGTGTGGAATAAGCACCTTGTAAAAACGGGCTCCAGGATTGTGAATGCCAGAATGAATTTCATTTACAGATTGGATGCTTTGGCCGCAGTCAGACATGATAGATTGACTGATGGTGAGGAAAAGCTGGACTTATTATATGATTCCTCCTTTGAGATTGCACCAGAGAGTACAGAAAATGAAATCGAAGAGGCTTTTTATGAAGTATTAAAAGATAGTAAAGAGAATGAATTGCGTAGGGGTACTACCTGTGTGGGCCCTCATAGGGATGATATGCAAATTGTTTTAAATGGAGGGAGCACAAAAATATATGGCTCCCAAGGCCAGCAAAGAACTGCCGTATTATCGATGAAGCTTGCTGAAATTGATTTGATGCAGGAAGAGAGCGGAGAATTTCCTGTACTATTGCTCGATGATGTACTTTCGGAGCTGGACGACAGAAGAAAAGAATTTCTTCTTGAAAGTATAGGCGGGTTGCAAACTTTTATTACTTGTACGGACAGAAAATTTTTTAATATAGGAAGTGGTGCTGCGTTTTTTTATGTGGAAAATGGAATAATACAAAGGTGATAGTGCTTTTATAGAAATTTTTATGGGTAATTTATAACTAATTGCATCGTAAGTTTAATTAAGATACAATATATAGACAAAAGATGTTTTGTTTGGAGGCAGGTATGTTTTTGCATATAGGTGGGGATGTAGTTATTCCAATGAAAAACATTATAGCAGTAATGGATATTGATACAACGACTTTGTCCAAGGATACGAGGGAGTTTTTGAAGACTGCGGAGGAAGAAGGATTTGTCGAGTCCATATGTAATGATTTGCCTAAATCTTTTATTATTGCTGAAATAGATAAAAAGAGTAAGGTTTATTTGTCACCTATTTCTTCATTAACACTACAGAAGAGATCAGGATATATAAAAAACATTAAAAACACTAGATAGGGCATTTTGCGATGTTACATGTTTTGAGTTTCGCAGAAGAATATATTGCGGGTATGGATGAAAGTTTGTCACTATATATTGTGTAGCTAAGTTTTATTAGGGTTACATCACAAAAGCCTTAGATAAGAGATTGGTTTTTAAGAAACAGGAGGAAAACATGGAATTGAATCACTATGAGAATAATGAGGTATATGATGAAAGTCAGATACAGGTGCTTGAAGGCCTTGAGGCTGTCAGGAAAAGGCCTGGTATGTATATAGGGACTACTTCATCAAGAGGCTTGCACCATTTGGTATATGAGATTGTTGCTAATAGTATTGACGAAGCTCTTGCAGGCAGGTGCGATGAAATTAGTATCATTTTAAACAAGGATAATACCGTAACAATAACAGACAATGGAAGCGGCATTCCTGTTGGTATGCACCCGAAGATGGGAATTCCCACTATTGAGGTTGTACATACTATGCTGCATGCCGGCGGTAAATTCGGACAAGGCGCCTATACTGTGTCAGGAGGGCTTCATGGCGTAGGTGCGGCCGTGGTTAATGCCTTGTCTGAATTTATGGAGGTAGAGGTAAAGAGAGAGGGAAAAGTATATAAGCAAAGGTATGAAAAAGGAAAGGCTGTAACGGCGCTTTTATCGGTAGGAGAATCTGACTCTACCGGAACGAAAACTGTTTTTAAGCCGGATCCGGAGATATTTGAAGAAACGGTATTTGATTATGATGCTATGATGGTCCGATATAGAGAAATGGCTTTTCTAAATGGAGGCATCAAGATCAAACTGATTGATGACAGAAAGGAAGATAGAATCGAAAAGGTTCTTCATTATGAGGGAGGAATTGTTTCCTTTGTGCAATATATAAATAAGGATAAAACTGTACTTCACGATTTGCCAATCTATATAGAAGGTGAAAGAGGCACTTCTTTATGCGAAATAGCCTTGCAGTATAATGCCCGTTATGTTGAGAACATATACACCTATGCCAATAATATAGCCACGACCGAAGGCGGGACACACCTTACCGGCTTTAAAACAGCTATTACTAAGGTGATAAATGATTATGGACGAAAGTATAATTTTATAAAGGAAAACGAAAAGAACCTTATGGGCGAGGATGTAAGGGAAGGAATCACGGCGATAGTTAGTGTGAAGCTTCTTGATCCTCAGTTTGAAGGGCAGACGAAGACCAAGCTGGGTAACAGTGATATAAGAAGCCTCGTTGAGGGCGTAGTTTCAGAAAAGCTGTCAAGCTATCTGGAAGAGAACCCGTCTGTGGCAAAAATTATTATGGAAAAATGCTTGACTGCTTCCAGAGCCAGGGAGGCTGCAAAGAAAGCGAGAGAACTGACAAGAAGGAAGTCGGCGCTTGAAACAACGACATTGCCTGGGAAATTGGCGGATTGCTCCGAAAGGGACCCGGCCTTATGTGAAATATATATTGTGGAGGGTGATTCGGCAGGCGGATCGGCGAAGCAGGGCAGAGATAGAAGGTATCAGGCTATTCTTCCGCTGTGGGGGAAAATGCTGAATGTAGAGAGGGCTCGTATTGATAAGGTATATCAAAATGAGAAGCTGCTGCCGGTTATTACCGCATTGGGTGCAGGCATAGGTGAAGACTTTGATTTGTCAAAGCTCAGATATGACAGAGTTATTATTATGGCTGATGCCGATGTTGACGGAGCTCATATAAGGACCCTGCTGCTTACGTTTTTCTATAGATACATGAAGCCTCTGGTGGAGGAGGGGCATGTTTATATTGCGAGGCCTCCGCTGTTTAAGGTATATAAGGGTAAGGAAGAGCATTATGCATATAATGACCAGGAGGTTGAAGAAATAAGGCAAAGAATGAATTGGAAGAAGGAAGATTGCGACATTCAAAGATATAAAGGCCTGGGTGAAATGAGCTCGGATCAGCTGTGGGAGACGACGATGAATCCCGAGACCAGAACGATGCTGAGGGTTAAAATGGAAGATGGTATTACTGTGGATGAGACCTTTACGGTACTTATGGGAGATAAGGTTGAGCCCAGAAGAGAGTTTATTCAGGAAAATGCAAAGTATGTGACGAATTTGGATATATAGGGATGTTACGATTGGATGTTACGGTTAAAGATTAATTTTCGTGGCAAGGCTAAAGTAAAAAATATTATTGAAGCTGTCCAGTGGATGATCGTAAAAAGCTGTCCACTGGATTTATTTTATGCAAACCTTTAAAATGTTTCACGTGAAACATGGCCGGTTTTGACCGCAACCGAGAATATGATTAGGGCGGATGTTAGGCGTGGCAGCAAGTATTCGGATAAATCATAGGACACGATTTTAGGCGTGGCAGCAAGTATTCGGATAAATCATAGGACACGATTTTAGGCGTGACAGCAAGTATTCGGATAAATCATAGGACACGATTGCGGAGTGATAGCAAGTATT
>CAZQCL010000103.1:0-7142 GCA_964592435.1 uncultured Oscillospiraceae bacterium | reverse complement strand
GAGAGGAAGCAGGTAGGACAGCGCTTGAATATCAGGAGGTAATATTTATTACCGGTGAGCCTGTTGTATTTAAGGGTACGCTTAACATTAAGAAAAACCAGCGAAAGGACATATTAAGTACAACCTACACATATATTCTCAGGAATACTGAACAAAATGGCACCTTAACCCGTGTACTAATCTTCGAAACATTGGCAGAGACGAAGGAGAATGGCCAAACCACCGAAACTGTGAGTTTGACATCTGCAAGGGAAAATATTAATCTTAATGGTATAAGCTATAGTATTCCTAACCGCGACAGTTACGATTTTACACGCTCCAGCCTGATTGATCCGCAGCCTGCAGTCCAATATCATTCCGGGAGCATGAGAAGCAGGAAGGTATATCAGGTAGGTGCGGCATCTGAGGGAAATACTGTGACGGTTGAGTGCGATGGAAAGATTAGCGGATACGATCAGTATTGGGGAAATGCCGAGAGCCTTAAGCTGAATTATATCATCAGCAGTGAAAAGGTTGGGGGGGATGGAGCCGATAGGTGGGGTGGAACTGCGACGATTTCAATTTCCTCTACATCAATAGAACAGCTGCAATATCAGAAAAATCTGCCGGATCAGATTAGCTTTGAGGGCAGCTATGTGCAAAGTCGGAAGAACAATAATATACTTGAATACAGCTGTATGCTGCCTGAGTTTGATGCAAAAGGCATATCAACCGACAGGATGATTAGTTATAGGGATAGCCTAAAAATAGAAACCTTTCCGACTCAAAAAAGGCTTCCAACGACTGACCCGACCAATATACGGGGGCATTGGGCGGAAGAGGATATTAAGATCATGTTTGGCCTTGAGGTGTTTAAAGGAAATGGGTCGAATTTTAACCCTGATAATTACATGACCAGAGCTGAATTTGCGACAGGATTGGTTCAAATAGCCAAGGAAATCCCGACAGATCCTGCATTGAATTCCAGATCGGCAACGACGGCCAGAAGAGCTTCAAAAAAGGAGGCCATAGTGTCACCTTTTGATGATGTGTCTATTGAGAATGTCTATTTTGAACAGATTAAAAGCGCGTATGATCGTAAGCTGTTAAATGGAAGAGGTTACAACCGTTTCGCGCCGAACGACAGCATTACCAGAGCTGATGCTACGCTGGCATTTGTCAGGGCTATCGGGCTTGAGAACATGGCACCCACGCCTACTGCAGTTGCAGATTTTAGAGATAATGATATTATCCCGTCCCATGCGAGGAATGCTGCATATGTGGCACAAAAAATCGGGCTTATCCGCGGCGACAACAGAGGGAACATGAACCCGACTAAAAGATTGACGAAGGCGGAAGCTGCAGTCATGTTTAGCAACCTTATCAAGTATTTGCAGTATGATATAAGCAAGGATTATAGTGAACGGCTTATAAACTATTGATAAAACGCCAGGGATAAAGCGAGAGAACCGTCCCTAACAAAATTTAAAGGGGTCTTAATGTGAAAACCAATTATAAAGAATCTTTGTTTTGCCGAGTTATTTGTACTGTTCTGATAGTTTTTGTAATGTTTGGGCAAACATCACAGATAGCATTTGCGGCAGCTAACGAGCAAAATGCCGGAGATCTTCTGTATCTTGGAGGGATCCTGGAACTGATTCGAGATCAGTATAAGGGCGACATATCCGAGGAAGAACTGGTCTACGGCGCGGTTAGGGGGATGCTGGGTTCTCTTGATCCATACACAACCTATTATGATAATGAAGAAACAGATACCTTTATTGAAAGCATTAACGGTGCTTTTGGGGGCATCGGTGTGTCAATGAGAATAAGCGGCGATTATATTACCATTCTCGAGGTATATCTCGGAACTCCTGCTGAAAAGGCGGGGCTGCTGCAAGGTGACAGGATTGTCGAAGCAGACGGAATAAACCTGGTAAAGCAGGATACTGACAAAGCGGCCTCCATCATAAGGGGTGAAGTTGGAACTAAGGTGAGCCTGGGAATACTGAGGGATGGAAGCGATATTGTTAAGAGGATTGATGTCACAAGGGAAATTATCAAGATTAATCCCGTTACTTATGAAATAAGAGATGACATTGGATACATAAAGCTGGACACATTCAATGAAAACACAGATGAGTTCATGACAAATGCTCTGAAGGAAATGGACAATAATGAAATAACGAAGCTTGTGCTTGACCTTCGAAATAACCCGGGCGGTGAAGTCAATCAGGCTGTACAGGTGGCACGGAAGTTTGTCCCCAGGGGATTAATCACTAAGCTTGATTACCACTCTTCAAGGTACGATGACATTAGCTATTACTCTTATCTGGAAAACCCTAAATATGAGCTGGCTGTGCTGGTGAATGATATGAGTGCAAGTGCGTCCGAAATTGTTGCCGGTGCCATCCAGGATACCGGAGCAGGGAAGCTTGTAGGTACAAAAACCTACGGTAAGGCAAAGTTCCAAAGCCTTATTCCTTTATTATCATTAGATGCATTTAGTAAGTATGCACAGGAAGGCATTTTTACGGTAAGCGGAAATGAGCTTCAAGCCTTTTATGGTATTACGCCAAAAGAAAGTGAGATTGCCGGCTACACGAAAATGTCATTAGGCGTCTATTATACGCCAAACGGCAGGATGATTGATGGAGCAGGGCTTACGCCGGATGTTTCGGAAGACGATCCTCAGCCTGTTAACGGTGTCTATATTGATGCTATTAAGAAGCTAACGGGGACAGTGTTAATGAGGCTTAACAGTGAGGGCATCGATGTTTACTATACTGAATTGTTGCTAAAGGCGATGAACTACAAAATAGATGCGCCCGATAACATTCTGGATGCAGATTCGATGGCGGCGCTAAAATCTTATCAGAAAAAGTCCGGCCTGTATGCAGATGGAATCCTTGGGGATAAGACGCGAGCTGCCTTAAATGCCGATTTACTCAGGCTTACTAACAAGTATGATAATCAATATAGGGCGGCAGTTGCCCTACTAAATCAATAAAATTTTAACATTCTTTTAATTGAAAAGAGGGGACAGGTGTGTTAGTGTTTTATTTGTAATAATGACAAAATGTATTTTCGGGAGGCGCTTTTCAATTGGTGTTTTCAAGCCTGTTTTTTATTTGTGTTTTTTTGCCGGTCTGTCTGGGAATGTACTACATCATAAAGAACAGGGCTTATCGCAATTGGGTTTTGATTATCACTTCACTGTTGTTTTATGCATGGGGCGAGCCGGTCTGGGTAATACTCCTGATTTTTTCAACATTTTTCAACTGGTTTATGGGTCTGATTATCGAGAAAAATACGGAAAATTGGAAAGGAAAGGCTGCTCTGGCCGTGTCTATTATAGAAAGCCTTCTGATACTGATCTTTTTCAAATACTCAGGCTTTATAATGGATAATATTAATGGGATTTTAGGGACAAGTATTCGAACTGTAAGCCTTACCCTTCCTATTGGAATATCCTTTTATACGTTTCAAATTATTTCTTATGTAGTCGATGTTTATAGACGCGATGTGCAGGCACAAAAATCTCCATTTAAATTGCTGCTTTATGTTTCAATGTTTCACCAGCTTATTGCAGGGCCAATTTTGCGATATAAGGATATTGCAGAAGCTATTGATCACCGGGCTGAAAGCGCGAGGGACTTTAATTATGGTGTGGGACGGTTCATAATGGGCCTTGGTAAAAAGGTGCTCATAGCAAATACTGCCGGAAAGGCCGCAGAGGCCTTTCTGGGTACGGACTACTCAAGGCTGCCTGTAACAGGTGCCTGGCTGGGTATTATCTTTTTTTCAATTCAGATATATTTTGATTTTTCAGGCTACTCTGATATGGCTATAGGCCTTGGAAGAATGTTCGGATTTAGGTATAAGGAGAATTTCAATTACCCTTATATATCAAGGACGGTGACTGAATTCTGGCGCAGATGGCATATCTCACTGAGCAGCTTTTTCAGGGACTATGTATATATTCCATTAGGCGGTAATAGAAGGCATAAGGTAAGAAACCTGTTTGTTGTCTGGCTGCTGACGGGTCTGTGGCATGGTGCCAGTTGGAATTTCATTATTTGGGGGCTATACTATTTCCTGCTGCTCTTAGTTGAAAAGCTCTTCCTAAACAGGCTCTTTGAAAAAATTCCTGCGATTTTTTCCCGAATATATTTATGGGGCGTTGTGCTTGTAGGGTGGGTATTCTTTTATCATACCGACCTAAGCCGGGCTGTGAGCTTTCTTGGCGTCATGTTTGGTGTTAACGCAGTATCCTTTTCAGGTCCGGAGGTCAGTATTTATTTCTGGAATAATGCCGTCTTCCTCATAATTGCCTTTATAGCCTCTACACCCGCGCTCAAGTGGGTTAATCAAAAAGTGAAGGCTCGCAGTGAAAGGCACGGGGCAAAGGGAAAGGCGCTTGCTGCCATAGATGCTTTTATAAAGCCGGCTTTTAATATTTGTGTACTGATACTGTCCATCATTTTTTTGGTGGGGCAGTCTTACAACCCGTTTTTATACTTTAGGTTCTAATGAACCGGAGAAGGATTTGAATGTTTCGAAGAATATATGTCATTGGGACTGGTGGATTTATATGAAGAGGTTAAGAATTGATGCTTTTGTGTTTATTATAGTTATTACAGGATTAGGCATTTTTAATTTTTTTAATTTTGACAAGCCTGAGATTTCGGTACTGGAAAATAGAGCACTCAAGAGCAAGCCTGAGTTTTCAATGAAGGAGTTATTGCAAGGTGATTATTTAAAGAGCTTTGAAGAATATTACAGTGACACCTTTATATTTAGGGACAGTCTGGTTAAGGCGAATAGGGATCTGCGGCATGCGATGGAGTTTCTGGGTTCTGATGTTACACTGATAACGGCTTATGAAGATATTCAGAGGCCTGGAGATGCATATGGGGAAGCGGGAAATGATGTGACCGGAGCATCGGGCAAGGACACTGGTAATGCTGCGGGAGCTAGCGGGGGAGCTAGCGGGGAAAACAGCACAGGCGGCAGGGCGGGCAATGGTGAGGGCTTCGGAAGTGAAAACAACAGCGTAAACGGTACAGGAAATAGCAGTGCATCAGACAAGGATAATGTTGGTGGCTCCACAGGACAGGCAGCTTCCGGAACAGGCACAGCAGAAGAAATGGAAAAAGATTTCGGTGATGGGCAGGATGTCGGATATTGGCTTGTGGTGGATGGAAAGGCAGTCCAACTGTTTAAGTTCAACAAAGAAAACTTCGAATACTATTCCCGGATTCTAAATAAATATAGCCAGAAGATGGGCAGTGGGGTAAAAATTTATTCAATGATACCTCCAACGGCATCGGAGTTTGTGCAGTTAAAAAGATACAAGGGCATAACCGATTCCCAGAATGACGCTCTTGGCTTCCTGAAAAGCAGGCTTGATAAAAGCATAGCATCGGTAAATGTATATGACGCACTCAATGAGCATAAGGACGAGTACATATATTTCAGGACAGATCACCATTGGACTGCCCTTGGAGCCTATTATGCCTACGCCTCTTTCATGGATACCAAACAGGAGCAGCCGGTACCTTTGGAGCAGTATGAGAAACTGGATTTGGGCGACTATTTGGGCAGCTCCTATACTAAGACGCTGAATAAAAATCTCGAAAAGAATCCGGATAATTTTATTGCATATAAACCCTTTACTGATTATGAATATCTGATGTATTACGGAAATGACGAGAAAAAAGCAGATGTTATTGACATGAAATATGCCAGTCAGATCAGTAACAAATATTTGACATTCATTAGCTCAGGCGGAGGCACTTGGAGCGTTATAAAAACCGATATTGGCAATGGTAAAAAGATAATGGTCATAAAGGATTCATTCGGCAATGCGCTGGTTCCTTTTCTTCTTCCCCATTATGAGGAGATTTACGTTGTAGATGCACGATTCTACAGCATCAAAGCCACAGGTAAGAACATCGTCGAGTTTGCACATGACAAAGGAATTGATGAGCTGCTCTTTGTCATCTACATGGAGGATGTGAATTGGCATAAATTCATGAGCGGCGTTGAGTCGCTTCTTGGCAGTGAAGAGCAGGCTGAGCTGACTGATCGATAGAACTGCCTTAGCCTGCTGCAAGCCTTTCTTGTAAAATCCTTTTTCAGCGGAAGCACAAGTGAAAAAAGGTAGAGTATCTATTTTCTATTTCAATTACACCTTGTTAACTAAAAGTATAAATTTTAGACAAATTGACAATACTTATTACTAAACAAGGTGCATATTGCTTGTACACCCTATTTAATGAAAATCAGGATCAAAAACAATAAGGGGGCTTTAAATGAAAAGGCTATTGAACCGGACAGAAAAAACAAGAGTAATAAAAAACAGAATCAAAGAAGTGGCGAAGGGTATAAGAACCAAGGTTGGAAAGACTGCGGTTATTGTGCTGGCTGCTGCTTTTCTTACATGCTTGATCAGGGTGAATTCTTATACTGAAAGTGTAAATAGCGGGCTGGCGGATAATCTAATAAGGCTGCATGTGGTAGCCAACAGCGATTCTCCGCAGGATCAGGAGCTAAAGCGTGAGGTAAGGGATGCGGTGCTATCCTACATGCATAAGGAAATCAAGGATTCACAGGATATAGAACAAACCAGGGCAATAGTAGTGGACAGGTTGGATGAAATAAGAACTGTTGCACAAAATATGATTTACCAACAGGGTCATGAGTATGAGGTGAGAACTATACTTGGCAGTCATCCCTTCCCAACTAAGGTCTACGGTGATATTAATTTGCCCGCAGGCAATTATCAGGCGCTGAGGGTAATTATTGGAAACGGAGCCGGATCCAACTGGTGGTGTGTGCTTTTCCCTCCTCTTTGCTTTGTGGATGTGACACACGGCACTGTACCTGATTCAGTAAAGGAGGATCTGAAAATGGTGCTAAGCCAAGAAGAGTATGATATCGTAACAGCTTCTGATGATGAAAGTGATATACCTATAAAAATCAAGTTTAAGATTGTTGAGATATTCCAAGAATCCAAAACTAAACTGGCAAGCACAATTGACAGACTATTTAAGACTCAGGGATAAGTAAGAGGTATCGTGGGACGGTTCCCTCAAAACTTCAAATGAGCTAATTGCGATGTCCGAAGATATAGATAAATAAAGGGTTATAGACAGCTA
>CAZQCL010000102.1:0-7173 GCA_964592435.1 uncultured Oscillospiraceae bacterium | reverse complement strand
GGTACCTACTCAAACAGTGCCTGGAGTTCATCCTGGGTCATTTTGGACAGAAGCGTCTCGCCGGGCTGTATGACAGCATCTATCAGGTCGCGCTTCTTCTCCTGAAGGGCAAGTATTTTCTCTTCAATGGTGCCCTTTGTGACCAGCTTCATCACATATACGGACTTCTTTTGGCCGATACGGTAGGTGCGATCCGTTGCCTGATCCTCTACAGCCGGATTCCACCAGGGGTCATAGTGTATGACGGTATCGGCACCGGTCAGGTTCAAGCCTGTCCCTCCGGCCTTAAGAGAAATAAGGAAGACCTTCCCTAAGCCTTTATTAAAGGAATTGACCAAATAGCCTCTTTCAGAGATTGGGGTTGAGCCATCTAAATATAGACTGGGAATTTTCATCTCCTTGAGTCTTTTATTGATAATCTTCAGCATACCTGTAAACTGTGAGAAGAGCAGAATCCTATGTCCGCTTCCCACCGATTCTTCAAGAATTTCTTCCAGTAGCTGCATCTTCCCGCTTTCGCCGGTGTAGTTTTCAATAAATAATGAAGGGTGGCAGCACAGCTGCCTTAATCTCGTCAATGCTGCCAGTATCCGGATCCTACTTCTGTCAAAGCCTATTTCATTGATTTCCTTTGAAATTTCGCCCTTTATGTCCTGCAAATATGCCAGATATAGTTTTTTTTGTTCCTGGGTTAATTCGGCAATCATCCTATTTTCTACTTTTTCCGGTAATTCATTTAATACATCCCTCTTTAACCGCCGCAGTACAAAGGGCTTTATTTGCCTGCTCAGATCGCTGTAGACTTCAGTGCTGTCTTCGTCTGAGGCCGGCTGAATAAATTTTTCGTTAAATCTTCTATAGGAGTAAAGGTATCCGGGGAGAACAAAGTCAAACATTGACCATAGCTCGAATAAATTGTTTTCAATTGGTGTGCCGGTAAGAGCAAAACGAGTTTCCGCCTTTATAAGCTTCACCGACCGCGCATTTCTGGATGCGGGGTTTTTAATGTGCTGAGCTTCATCCAATATGCAGTATCGGAAATTCTTTGCCGCATAAAGACTAATATCCCTTCTGATTAATGGATATGAGGTGATAACTATATTGTAATCGTCCAGCTTTTCGATAAGTGAATGGCGCTCCTGCTTGGTGCCGACTATGGCAGTATATTTCAGCCCGGGCGCAAATTTATCAAGCTCTGCACACCAGTTAAATACCAGTGAGGTGGGCACGACAATTAAAGAAGGCGATGTGCCTTTTTGTTCTTTGGCCGAAAGCAGCAGTGCAATTATCTGTATAGTCTTCCCAAGTCCCATATCATCTGCCAGAATACCGCCCAGCTTATAGCGATCCAGTGTTTTTAGCCATTTATAGCCGAATTTCTGATAATCTCTCAAGGATCCATTTAGTCCGGCCGGTATGGGGAAAACCATATCCTCGGGCTCCCGGATATTTTGCACCAGCTCTTTAAAAGCGGCATTTCTTTCAATGTTATGGAAGCCTGAATCCCGTATGCTCTGATCCAGATATGTGGCTCTGAAGGGAGGCAATTCAATGAATTCCTTTTCCATCTGTTGAGGAGCTACATCCAGCTTTTCCATAAAATCATTTAGCCTGACAAAGTCGCTGGAATTAAGGTCAATAAAGCTACCGGTTTTTAGCTGATAGAATTTCTTTTTCCTTCTAATTGAGCTAAGGATGTCAGCCAATTCAGAGCGGTCGATTCCATCGGCGTTAAATGTAAATTCCAGCATATTTGTATCCGAATTGAGCCTAAATTGAGCCGAAAAGGATATAGATGGATTCAACTTCAGGTTTTTAAGGTTTTCAGAGTAAAAGACCGTGGAATATTCTTGTAGAAGAGGAACCAGCCTGAAAACAAAATCATAAATATCCTCATCACCGGACAGATGGATTCTCCCATCATTTACTTTAAAATTGGCCATTTCAAAAATATCAAGGATAGCATCCTCGGTTTTAATATCCCTGATTAGCAGCTTTCCTGAAGGATTGGCCGCCTTGTTGTATGGCAGAAATGGATTTATGGTGTGCTCGCCGTAAATATAGCGAACCTCAGCAATGATGTCTGAATCATCCCTGTCGAGATATATTTCCGCCTCCAGAGGCACTTTTTCTATGGTAGAGTTCACCTGTTCGGTAATGGCCAGCTTACCGGCCTTTTCAGCAAAAGGCAGTATCTCGGACACAAAGCGTTGCTTATCCTCCTCGATAAACCTCAGCTTGCGGGTTTTCTGGTACATCATGGCCATATAGAAGGGCTTCAGGTACTCGCTCTGCTGTTTGGATATGTGGTAGATTTCTCCGCCTGCATAAAAATATTCGCCATCTTCCGTCAATGGAAGCAGAGATCCCTCAAAATCAATACTCAGTACAAGGTCTGTTCCCTCGTTGGACAAGAGAAACGTTACCGGGACGTCTTCCTTTTTTATTTTGACAGTTTGGTTCTTCTTGTCTAAAATGGTAGCCTTAAAAGGCGTATCTTCGTATATCTGCAAAAAGCGTCTCAGGTAGCTGTCTGTCAGGCATACCCTTCCGTCAGGGAAAATGCCGGTGTTCTTTATACCTTTAGTATCGGTTATCAGCTTATCGGTTTCATATATCTCTTTTATGAGGTTTATCAGTTCAAGATCTCTGCCTTTGAATTCGTGGTGGGAAGGGACATATGTAAACCTTTTGCCAAATTTCAGCTCTAGATTATTTTCCATATAGTAAAGCAGCAGCTTTATATCTTTGACAAAATACAGCTGATCCTGGCCAATACGCAGCCTCAAAAGACGCATCGGTGAAGATCCGGTGCTTTTCAGCTTTGTAATTTCAAATAGCGGTTCGATGGAAACAGCTGATTTTAAAGAAACCTGCATGCCACTGAACAAACTGAATATATCTTTTGCAGCCCTTCGAAAGCGCAGATCCCGGAAAAAGCCCTGGTTATCCTTTTCGGCAATCAGCAGCAATACCGCCGCCATGTGCTTGCAGCAACCCCAACCGTCATTGCCCACAGGACATGTGCAATCAACATGAGTGAGTCTACCGGAAAGATCAAACTTCAGGTGCTGGGTGTATAATTTTGTTCCGAGCACTGTGGATGTGAAGGCGCGTTTTTCCTGATTGAACTGCACGGACTTGATTCGTCCGTATTTGAAATACTGCTGCCCGGCATTATATTCATTAATTGACGTTTTTGCTAAAATTGATTCTTTGGTTAAATCAAACATTCATTACTCCTGAAAAAATAATATTGTTATGTGTAAATCCACATCCTCATATTATATAACATTTCAGCAGTTTTAAAAAATAAATTAGCATATTATGAATTATACTGAATATTGAGACGAATGATTCCAAACACATCATTTACAGTATACCGATATTTCTCCACGGATTTCCTACTGAAAATAGTGTCGGATATATTGGAATAATTGGCTTTTGAATAATCCTTTACCTTTATTTCAATGACGGGGCGGCGTTGATCCAATGCCTTCAATACTACTTTATCAAAGGCCTTCCTGTCGCTTGCTACCATGCCGTATTTATTATAGTAGTTGTTTTTTGTGCCGGTGCAGATGGGATAATCTGCCCTGCTCCAGCTGTTATAAAGAGCCATTTCACTATCTGGCAAATTGAAATACTGGTATGTAAGAATATTTGAGCCGTCCCTGGTCACCGGGTCGTTATTGGTGACATCAACATGGTAATATTCGCCGTCGATTTTCACAATATTCCAGGCATGACCCTCATCTGCATAATTGTTTGTAGATTTTCCCATAACCAACATACATTCCAGTCCCGAAAGATCGCACAACAGCTTCATGGCTTTGGCATAGCCCTCGCACACTGCAACGCCGAGCACCAGGCAGCCGTATTCTTCAAAGGATTCATCCGGAATAGTGTTGCTTAAGTAATTCTGATAGTCGTATTTTGCATTGTTGATAATATAATCGTGAAGTGCCTTTTCCTTATAGAAATCGCTCATAGAGGGTGTTATCATGCTGGCAACAATATATCGTGCCTTATTTAACGCAGTGCGGACGTTTTTAGCTCTCCTGCTAAATTCACTTTTAGAAAATCTATATTCAAAGGTTGCTATTAAGCTATCTCCATTATAAGTATATTTCCATGACTTAGTAAAATATTCAACTCCGGAAACCTCCTCTGCCGCAGTGTTTGCTCTGATAAATACACCCTCAAAATCATCCTTGATGTTTCCATTGTAATTTCTGATATCTATTTTGACAGAAGTGTTATTTAGGCACAGTGCTTTCCGAATCAATTTATAAAGCTCTTCTTTGTTTTTCACCTCAAAGCCAAACGCAGTTGATGGGAAACTAACAGTTGCCGCATCCCCATATTTCTCCTTCAGATCGGAGGTATAAAGCCCGAGAGCCTTTGCCGCAGGTTTGAAGACGGCTTTGTCGGCATTGACCAGCTTGTCCAACAGAGTGCCGGTTGAACCCTTCATTTTGGCAGATAAGGCATCGTGAGAAATGGAAACCATATCATCCCTTAAAAATGTGGGGGAGTTTTTAAACTTTGTTGCGTCAGATGATGAAAGAAGGCCTAATTCACGGGCTTTATCAAGAGCCTGATTGTAATCAAAGTCTGTTCCGTCCTTATACCCAAGAGCACGAAGGACAAAGGTGACATACTGTTTAGCCGACAGCGGCTGAGAGGAGCCATAAAGTGTACCCCCGATACCCTTTGATAGCCCATTGCGGTACATATAGCTGACATACTTGTCCGCCCAGGAGGGTACATCTGTAAAGGGATGCGAAGAGCTGCCCTGCATTGCCTGGTCTTCATTGCCCAGCAGGCGTATGAGCATTATCGCGCCCTCCACTCTGTTAGGCGCCCTCTCCAGCTCAAAATCATCCGGGAAATTGGCAAGAAGGCCTAAAATCTTTAGATCTATGGCCTCTTCAAAGTGGTCGAAGGGAGGCGATGCGGTGTCTGCGGCAGAGGGTACGGTATATGCGGCATGGGATGCGGTATTTGCGGCAGAAAAGTTAGCACTTGCGTGTAGATCCGCAGCGCTTGCCGACAATGGTGCTATGGCTATTATGAATACCAGCGCACAAACATATGAAATTATCTTAAGTAAATTTCGCTTCATAAAAAACCCTTTAGCAATGTAATTGCATAGTATACTATATACTTATTCGCCGGGGCAGGTTAAAAAAATAGGGTAAAACACCAAAAAAATACTTTTTTCTATTATATCACCGCATAGGTCAGCCTGCAAACATATCCTCCAGAGAAACCTGAAGGCCCTGGAAATAATCGGATTGCACATGAGAATCAAAGCCTCTTAAATAGGTCTTGTTGTCTGCGATATCATTGCTTTCAAGGGAATATACCATTAGCTGCTCATTTTTAGGATCAACAATCCAATACTCCTTCACGCCGCATTGCATGTATAAATCCAGCTTTTTGACCATATCCTTGCTTCTGGTTGACGGGGAAAGCACCTCTATCACCAGTGTCGGCACGCCCTTGTATCTGCCCTTCTTATCCATGCTTTCTTTATCACATATCACGATAATATCCGGCTGCACAACGCAAATATTGTCCTCCGACTTAAGTAAGGTCACGTCAAAGGGTGATGTCAGCGGGATGCATTGTTTTCCCTTAAACCAAATGTAAAAAGCACCATGAAGCTCATGTATGATATGCTGATGGTTGTATGAAGGAGAAGCCATATAGTAAATAACCCCGTCAATCAGCTCAAAGCGCTGATCCGATGCTTCAACCAGCTCAAGGTATTCCTCATAGGTCACCCAGCCGCTTGATTTGTATTCGGCACTCTCCTCCCTAACGCTGCCTGCGGGATTTTCACAGGGCAGGATACGGGCTGCATCCCTGCCTCTTTTCGTAACGATGATTTCCTCATTCGCCTCAACGTATTTAAGATACTTTCCGAAATTGTTCTGGATCTTGGTTGATGGAACTCTCATTCTTATCACTCCCAACTAGCTAACATTAGATTAATTATAACCCAAATTAGGCAATTGGTCAACAAGGATATTGAATTAGCTAATTGAATTATAGAAATGGGAAATAATATATTCAGAACATTAAGGATATCTAATCAATGATATCTGATCCTATCAGAAAAATTATCAGAAAGCCATAGAGGGACAAGCTCCCACCGGACGCCATAGCAAGCCGCTGCGGGAGTGTCCCTCTAAATAAGTACTGTATTTGCAGGCTTTGTCCGCTACTTGTTTGCCGCTATTCTTTGTAATATCCTTCGTTTTCTCTACCGAAGATTCCCGGACATATCAGAAGAATAACAACAATAATGATGATAATCCAGATCCAATTGCTTTGCCCGCATCCTCCGAAAAACCCGCCTCTCTCATTCTCTGCCATGTAATACAACTCCTTTCATGATAACAAATCCGCTATTCAGCCTTGTCTCTACTCGACCTCATCAGATGCGATTCTTAAAAAGGGGCGACCTGTGTCCACGAACAATATGAGAAATATCAAGATGAAAAAAAGAATCGCGCAATTGTCAAATATGCCTTTGGTAAATATTTTTGACATTGTAAAACCTCCTTGTACCAGCACGCTTTTATCCCGTTGCCTTCTATATCATATTCAAAAGGGTATTTTTGTGTTACTAAACAAAATCTCATCAAAACGGTTGTACATAACGAAACCACCCATTAAGGGTGGCTTCCTTAGTCTCATGCATGCAATCGGCCTTTGCTTATCGATTGTTCTCAGCAGCAGAAGTCTCTATCAAAAAACAGCAGCAGGAACAGAATAATAAAGAACAAAATAGCGCAATTGTCACCCAGGAAATTACCGCCTCTTTCTGCCATTACGGAGTCCTCCTTTCGACCAGAGAGTTGACATAAATTTTGTTACTACTTCAATTTATTCTTACTCGGTTATAATTGTTACAATACCAGTATATTAATGGCGCGCTTAGTCTGTGACAGCAAAAGTAAAAGCGGTTTAAAGCAATGTAGGGATACCCGGGCAATACTTAAAAGGTCACAAAATATATTTGCAAAATATCTGCAAAGAACTGTACTCATGTGGAAGTTTATACATATTCTTGTGAAAACTTATGCAATATCTCAAAAAATCAGAAAAAATAGGGAAATATAAATTGACAAATTCCACAAAATTCCATATAATTGTAAA
>CAZQCL010000101.1:0-7258 GCA_964592435.1 uncultured Oscillospiraceae bacterium | reverse complement strand
GGACAGAACCATTGCCAGAGTTTTAGAGGCGAGAAAGATAGCATCAATCATGGATCAGTCCGGTTCCAACCATACCAACTGGGTCGACGATCTCATCATACCCATCTATGATATACTGTCTAGCAATAACATCAATCAGCTGTCTGTCTTCGGGTATCTCAATATCCCTGACCTCGTGAAGGATATTGTCCACATCATTGTATGTAATCTCTCTCCCGCTTATGTTCATATAGCTTCTGTTGTTTATGACGTTCACATGCATTCCGTGAATGTTGACATAAGCAGAACCAACTCTCATATTAGCGGCCAACTCAGCTTCCTCTACTGCACTTTTGATACTTGCAGCCGTACTGTCGATGTCTACGATAACACCCTTCTTCAGTCCGCTACACAACGACATGCCTCTGCCGGCAATATCCAACTGAGTATACTTATTCACTCTTCCAATCAGTGCACACACCTTGGAAGTCCCGATGTCTATGCTTACAATTAAATCACCCACGCCAAGCAACCCCTCCACAAACTATATATTATCTTTTTTAACTGACTTATTCAACATATATCTGCGAATAACAGCGAAATTTAGGAAAATTCTGTTGCCAAACGCAAAAATGGCTGCCAGATAGAGATCTAATCCGAGCTGATCACCAATATACGCAAGAACAGCCGCAAGCAATGCATTGCCGAAAAATCCGGATACAAAGACCTTAATATCAAATTTTCCCTGCATCGTAGACGCAACTCCCCCAAATACAGAATCCAGGGCTGCCAAAATCGCTACAGCCATATAAATCGAATACTGCTGAGGAATGTTCACGGGTATGAAAAACACCCCGATAAGTATTCCAATAATCATTCCCAAAATTGGCAACATCTTACCTTACCCTCCGTTTTCCGGAGTAAAAACTGGATTGGTATCCGTCGAGAAATCCAGCTTACCCCTTTCCGTCTTTTTTATATTCCTGGAGAATATGGTCTTAGCTGCATTGATCTTATAATGCAGATCCTCCATTTTTCCCAGATTGACAATGATTCGGGACTGTACTGAGAAGCTGATATTGTACATATCTCCAACATCCACATAATCGACACTGTCAATCAGCTTGTCCCCATTGGGTTCATTCAGTTTATCCACTTCTCTTATTGTATCAAATACTTTTAATGCTGACGAGAGTGTCTCCTCAGGAATTTCGATTTTTTTTCCCGGTTTTGGCGATTTCAATTCTATTCCTATAACAATCGGAAGCTTTATATCTGAAATTTCCGGAATCAATTCCAGCAAATATCCTTCCCTGTCAATCAACAGGTTTGCTCCGTTCATAACAATTACCGCTGCCGCTACCCTCTCTTCCACTTCGATGGATACTGTCGATGGAATGAGATATCTAACCTTTGCACTTTTTACATAAGGGCAGTTCTCCACAATCGATCTCTCTGCAGAGCCGATACGGAAAAAATAAAACCTGCCCACCTCTTTGAAGAGCATCCTGAAGCCATTATTGCCATGGCGTATACCTGAGGCACTTATCAGCGCACTCTCATCATAATGGAGAGATTCACCTGCCCTGAACCCGGTAATACTAAAAAACGGAGATATAGCAGCATAAACAATCGTCATGGAAAATAATGCAACCACTAGTACGAATTTGACCAGTTGGAAAATCCTTTTCCATTTTCTTTTCTTTTTGTTTATTACATGAAGGGGTACCTGTAAATTTTTTTCCTTCGTACCTTCATGAAAATCCCCCTGATTCCATTTTCAACCCATTAATATTTTAAGGGGTTCGATGAATCGATGCTCCGACCCGCCTCAACTTCTCTTCTATACTATCATATCCGCGATCAATATGTTTAATATCGGAAATTACAGTTTCTCCCTCTGCAGCCAGACCAGCCAGTACCAAGGCCGCTCCACCTCGAAGATCACGGGCATATACATTAGCGCCTACCAGCTTCTTCACGCCCTTTATTACAGCAAGTCGGCCCTCAAGTTTGATATTGGCTCCCATGCGCAGCAGTTCGTCTACGTGCTTATACCTGTTCTCAAAAACCGTCTCGACCATAATACTTGTACCTCTTGCGATTGTCAGCAGTGCCACTACCTGCGCCTGCATGTCAGTGGGAAAACCAGGATATGGCAATGTCCTGACAATATCAATCGCCCGTAATCTAGCCGGTCCATTCACATGCATTGTACTTCCCTTGATATTCACCCTGCACCCGCACTCACGTAAAAGAGAAACGATGCAACTCATATGCTCCGGAATCACATTTCTCAGCAGGAGTTCACCGCTTGTAATTCCGGCAGCGGCCATATATGTACCAGTTACGATTCGATCGGTAATAATCGTATGCTCTGCATTGCTGAGGTTGTGATCACCACCACATATCCTGACTATGCTGGTGCCTGCTCCTGTCACCTGAACTCCCGTAGCCTGTAGATAATTCTGAAGATCCAGGATTTCTGGTTCTTTGGCAGCATTACGTATGACCGTCTCGCCCTCTGCAAACACAGAGGCCAGCATTATATTTTCAGTGGCACCCACGCTTGGGTAATCCAGCTGAACATCACAGCCCTTAAGTCTCTCTGCTTCGCAATAAATAAACCCCCGTTGTGCATCCTGTACCTTTGCACCCATACTTTTCAAGGCTTTCAGATGCAAGTCAATCGGTCTCGGGCCTATTTCGCACCCACCCGGGTGTATAACCCTATTGTAATATTTTTATTGCTAATACCATTCTACCACTGAAAAAATATGCTATCAACTTACGTTAACCTACAACTGGATGAATCTATTTACAATTTGTTAAGGTTCATAGGGAATCGGGTCTTTTCTCTGTTCACTCTCAGGAACAATTTCCCTTCAATGAACAAAATAATGTTCTCTAGAGTCCGTTGTGCCGCCTTATTGCTCTTGCAGAAAATCATAAGGTCATCTGTATAGCGAATAAAACGGTGGTTACGTCTCTCTAGCTCATGGTAACACGTCTATTCCGCCTGCGCCTTTGTTCCTCTCCACCTGCTTATATGCTCGGTTTAGATTCTCAGAGGCTGGAATATGCTCTAACAACCCCTCTTTCTGCTTGGTCGTGTTGGTGATATCTGCTTCAGTCATCCTTGGTAACATCCACGCTTCTGCATACTCTCTCTGTTCCGTAGATACCATTTGCGGATAGCCTTCTGTTTGAAGTTGTCTGTGTTTTAATCGTCACTTCCGGTAACTTTCATTGACCTTCACCTCCCTTGGTTCAGCCCTTCATTTGGTGCCTAGAACACCTTCGAACCATGGCTTCGGCCGACTCCTCGTCACACTTCCTTCAGATTCCACCTCGCAATTGACACCCTTGTGCTTTGCTAATGTTTGGCAACTGCCAACTCCCATAGCGGACTTACACCGCCGAGTTACGTGCCATGCATGGCACACCAAAAAGCCCCTCCCCCTATGTGACAGGATAAAAGGAGGGGTTTAGCCCATGTAAGATTATTGCGTAATAAATTCATATGCCCCAATGTCATAACCTTTTCCCTGGGGCCTGGTTGCTCCATCTATGTCCTCTTTAATCTTAACTTTTCTTCCGGAATCTATGGCTGGTGAGCCAGTGCGCAAATGGTAATTGCCATCACCCAAGAACTTGGGATCAGCTATGAAATTGTCATCTCCTGGCCACAGGTCAGTATCTCTATTATTATTGTAAAACAGGCAGTTATTCAGAATAAGTTCTCCGCCCTCTTCTCCTTCCCATACACTCATCCCGGTGTTGTAAAAAATATTATTTACTCCTTCGACTATGCCGCCCATTACAAAAATGTCTTCGCCTTCTTTTGCACCGTCTTCGGGATAGTTATTGGCAAAAGTGTTATTTGTCAGAGTGACTTTCGCCCCCCCTGCATACAATGCCCAGCCGTAATTCCCTGTAATTAAATTGTTGACAATATCAATTTCAGCACCCCATCCAATAGCCATTGCACTGCCAGGACGGGCATGGTTTCCGTCAAATAAATTGCTGTTAATACTGCCGTAGGTAGGGCTGTCTATGTAAATTGCTCCACCACTGTAGGAATCCTTAAACAGGTTTCCTGCCACCTGTACTACACTGAAGTTTTCATAGTGTATACCGCCTCCGTTTACACCCTTGTTGCCGATAAATTCATTACCTGTAATAATTGATCGGGAAAACCAGTTATGAATGCCCCCGGATAGTGATCCTTCATTATCGATAAATTTATTGCCAATTATTTCAGGAGAGGCATAATAGAACCACATGCCACCGTCACCACAATCACGGATTATATTGTTTTGTATCAAGGGAGCTGTCTCCATACCCTGTATAGCAGTGAACCTGCCAGCATCTTCTGGTTGATCTGGAACATACAAATCTGAATATGCCCAGTTCATACGAATTCCGGTCCCATTATTGCTGGTTATCGCATTGTTTCTAATGGTGGGGCTGGCACCTTCAAGGTATATTGCATTCATATTAAAGAAATCCCTGTCACGGTTATGCAAAGTAAAACCTTCCAACACAGCCTGCCTTCCTTCACCGTTCAGGAACATGACAATTGGCCCCTGCCCTTTGTCAACAGCACCTGTATTGCCGCCGTTTATTACAGTAGCTTTGACTACAGATTCATCCAAAGGATTCTGACTTGTTACAGTAATTTGCTTGCCGCAAAAGTTTATGTTTTCATTATATGTTCCGGGTGCAACCACAATAGTATCTCCATCTTTGGCAACGTCTATTGCATCCTGGATGGCTGGATAGTCTTCTGGCACTTTAATAGTGCGTGGATTAGCTGACATTTGTGTTTCCGGGCGTTCCAACGGCCATGCTATTACCTGACTGTTGACCATGTTATCCCCTACCTTGGACTTGTTTACCAGGTTAATTAAGTTTATTTCTATTCCGTTCTTATTTACAATTGTGGAATTCCTTCGATCAACCCATATATCAGGGCCTTTATTCCACGTAAATGTGTTGTCGGTCAACTCAAACCGCACATCATGAGCTGCCATAATACCGCCGGTTACTGCTCCCATGGCAATATTTCCGTTATGGCTTATTGTGTTGCCTTCGATTAGGGGAGAGGAACCCAGCATTACCCCAATACCGCCCCCATCATTTCCTGAAATGCGGTTATTTCTAACTGTTGGATTTGAGTTCTGAACAATTAATACGCCCCCAGGGAAGGCAGGATGCTGTCCCCAGTTTTCTCTCCATTGGTAATAAGATGGGTCATCCTTCAGATATTGCAACATGTGAAAAGGTTCATGGTCATAACCAGGCACATTATTTTTGATAATATTATTTTCAATCAATCCTCCAGATCCGCCTGCTACCAAGATACCAGGGATTGCTTCACAGGTATTGTCGTATATAATATTTCCCCGAACGATGGGGGAGGCACCATTCATTATGCCTATACCTGCAGCTTGATAATGGGTAATATTACTTTTTATGTGATTATTCTCAATCAGAGGTTTGGAGGATTCATTCTCAATACTAATACCTCCGCCGAAATTTACCGCGGCATTTTTTGTAATCATATTACCTGAAATGGTGGGACTGGCGTCACGAATTGAAATACCTCCACCATTAGGATATAAGTCTGGATTTTGTTCTGCCCCTGATAGCCCCGACATACCATTTTTAATGGTAAACCCGTGCAAAACAGCACTTCTTTTTTCATTATTCTTAAATGTAACAACACTTCCTTCAAAATCACCGTTTATTACAGTTTGCTTCGGGCCATTCTCACTTGTGACAATTATATTCTTTCCACTAAAATCAATATTTTCATAGTAAGTACCGGAAGCTACCATTACTACGTCTCCATCCTTTGCTCTATCTATGCCCGACTGGATAGTTTTGGCGTTTTGTGGAACATATATAATATTCACAGCAAAATCCAGTGTATATGGCTGATATGTAATTTCCTCATTGAAAGCTTCAAATGTCCGCTTTACTAATGCTATAGCCTGTTCCCGTGTAGTGTTCTCCTTAGGTCCGGCCATATTGCCTCCTATGCCGCCTAAAATGTCATTCTCACTCATAAATCCTACAGCTTCTCCAGCCCATGATGAGACATCTTGTTTGTCTGCAAAAGTTATGTAGTATTCACCTACTGACAAATCTGAGTCAACTGCCATAATTGTCCTGTACAGCATTACTGCTATCTCTTCTCTGCTTATACGGTTAAACGGGGCAAACCGGTCTTCTGCCACTCCGTTAACAATACCCAGTTTATTTGCTCTGAGGATTTCGGTGTTATCCGTATCTTTAAATATATTGGTTGCAGGTACTTCTATTTTGTTACCTGAAAGCGCCTCATAAAGCTTTACCGCTAGTTCACAGAATTCCTCACGAGTAATATCCTGTCTGTAGATACTGAGCACCTTGTTCGTCACCAAATCATATTCAATGGCTTTTTCTATTTCTTCTGCCGCCCATGAGCTTGGGATGTTCTTATTCTCTCCTTGTGCTTCCACAGGGACTATTATCCCAGTCATGAAAATTAATAAAATAACAAGTGAGATTAATAATCTTTTCATCTCTTCTTCACCTCTAATTCATTTATTTTTAAAGAACTTTCCATAAGGATGTTTATATTTGTCGTTAATATAGTTGGCGATAGTGTTATTTTTGAAGTTATCTTTATCTTACTATCTCAACTTTCGGAGAAAACAACTGATAGTTTTGCTTTGATATAATTAGGCAGAGACGAGACAAAGTACTCCAGAAACTTGTTAATCGTCTCTATAGTCAACAGTTCTTCCTATAAAACATATCACACGAACTTCCTTGATATTCCTTACAAGCTTCAGTATGACTTACACATTTTGAAGAATACCTCAATGTCCCAGCCTTTGCCATAACCTCTTATAACTTTAATCTCTGGAAAGTCTATATCTATAGAAATCAGATCAAACCGTTTGCTTCTGTTTCTTCGATCTTGAACAAAAACATTTTTTAGTGGGACAGTACTTTTTTTAATCATACATATCTACCATGACAGTTGTCAAGTATTTAGCTGAAATTGAGCTTTTTGCGATGTAAGCTTTCTTTAGAAACTATTATTGTATGATAGGAATTTGCTTTTGCCATAATCAGAGTAACACATTAAAAATTGACCGTCAAGAACACCAAAAAACACCAAAAAAATAAATCCACCTTATTTCTACAGTGTTGTATGAATAGAAAGTGTTTTGAGATTTAAAACGGCGGGAAACGAACGAAAAATCATAAGTATAAAGAATAA
>CAZQCL010000100.1:0-7284 GCA_964592435.1 uncultured Oscillospiraceae bacterium | reverse complement strand
CTTGGAAAGCTCCGCCTTGGAAAGCTCCGCCTTGGATCCCTACGTTATGACTTCAGCGCTTTGCTCAGCACGTTTCTGACCGCCTGCTTTCCGACAATCATATCCTTGAAAAAGTCCTCGATTTTCTCTCCCAAGCCTATTTTATAAAGATCCTGTCCGAACAATCCTTCATTAGACAAAATCGGAGCAAGATGATCCTTCACTGAAGCGGGATTCCCCAGCTCTACTTCCTTCAGATATCCCTGCAACTCATCCATCATGGGGTCGGGGCTAAGCTCCATCTTATTTCCCTTATCGTCAATGCCCATCAAGTATCTGCACCATCCGGCAATAGTAAGTGGAATGTATTTCAGCGACCTTACATCCATCTTTGGGTCTGAAACATAGGACTTAATGGTCTGACCAAATCTGACAGGCATCTTTTGAGATGTATCCGTAACAATTCTCTGAGGCGTATCGGGAATATAAGGATTTGGGAACCTTACCTCAATAACCTCCCTGATAAATTTCTCGGGATCCAGAATGCCCGGATGAACTACCACCGGCATTCCCTCAGCATAGCCAATCTTCTCCACCAGTGACCTCAGATGCTCGTCCTTCATCTCATCTGCAATAAGCTTATAGCCAAGCAGACATCCAAAGATAGCAAGGGCTGTGTGTAGCGGGTTCAGGCATGTGCCGACCTTCATTTTCTCTACCCTGTTCACCGTCTCCCTGTCGGTAAAGATAACACCGGCCTGTTCCAGCGGCATACGTCCATTTGGAAATTTATCATCTATAACAAGATACTGCGGTACCTCAGTGTTCACAAATGGTGCAATATACGTATTTTTTTCTGTACAGATAATATCAGCGCTTCCAAAGCCAGCTTGCACAAGCGCCTCTTTTACGCTTTCGGAAGGCCTCGGAGTAATTTTATCAATCATTGTCCAAGGGAATGATACCTTGGACGGGTCATTCAGATATTTCAAGAATTTTTCGTCAACAAATCCTCTCTCAACCCATTTTTCAGCAATCGTACAGACCGACGTCCGTAGAAGCTCTCCATTATATGCGCAATTATCCATGCTTACAAAAGCAATTGGGTGCTCACCATTCAAATACCTATTGTAGGCCAGCGAAGCAATTTTCGACATAGTATGCTTCGGCTTTTCGGGACCATTTTCTATATCGGCCTTCGCATCAGCAAGGTACTCTCCTGACATGCCTTTGAGCCCATACCCCTTCTCAGTAATCGTAAGGCTGACCATCTGAAGTGATGAATTCGCAAAAATATCCTTAAGCTGCGCCCAGTCCTCTTCTTTGGAGCTATCCCCAACAAGGCTCCCCGCTACGCTTGCTACAACCTTTTTTTCAAGACTTCCGTCCGGCTTCATTAATACCAACAAGCCCAAATTATCGTATGGGGTATAAATTCGATCTATAATTTCCGAATCATAAGTCTCCACCGCGATGATCCCGCTATCCGCTTTATTTTGTTCAAGAAGCGTTTGCTGCAGTACAGAAATAAACCCCTTCAAAATGTTTCCTGCACCAAAATGCAGCCATGTAGGATTCTCCCAAGTTTTGGCCGTCATCTGCTCAACATCGAAGTCCGGCAGTTCAATCCCTGCTTTCTTCCAATCCTCACGGTCTTTAATTCGGCTTTTACTTAATGTCAGCATCTGTTACCCACCCTTCTAGGGGACACAAGGGGACGCTTCTCCGAGTGACACAGGGGGACGTTTTCCTTGTGTCATGTCCAAGGGAACGACACAAGGAAAACGTCCCCCTGTGTCACTGTCCCTGTCCCAAGCTATCACTATTATACAGTAACAGATTTGCCATTTTCATTGCTTTTATTGCCGATAATACTGCATAAGTTGCTGTGTGGTGCCCTATGTATCGCCGCCGCTATATCGCTTGTCAAAAATTTTATACTAACTATAACCGTAAGATGGTCTTGCCATGAAAAAATTGTTAAAACTCACTAAATTTGATTTTAAGACTTACAAAAAAAGAACCTGTAGACATTACAAGTTCTTAATAATTTTACTTTACGTTGACTGCCATCTCATCTCGATTATGCGGACAACCCTTCCCATAAATCTCCTGCTTCCACTTAGGCCAGCTATCATATATTTGCTTAGCAAAATCAAATTGCCAGTCACTGCTTTGTGTAAATTTTTTGGTATAACTCCCTTTAGATTTTGTTAATTTGCGACATTTCTTATTCAACTAAACCACTCCTTAATCTATCAAATAATAATGTAGCAGAACTCTCTCTTTCCAGATAAGAAACTGGCTGTAATTGCACTCTCATTACACTGTTCTTTCTAATCCAATCAATTTTTATACCTGATTGATCCTTTCTAATTATATTATAACCTGAAGATAAAGACAACGAAAATAAATCAAAAAACTTTCTTGGACCAATCCCGATAAATGATTCATAATTAACCTTTCCAGAATCATAACCGTCTTCTTTTGAGCAGATAGAATCTGAATGAAAGTCAAAAGCTTTACTCTTTGGGTAAGGCTCAACGTATACGACTCTCGTAATACCTGCGGCAATAATATGTTTTGCACAATTATGGCATGGAAATGTTGTGCAATATAAAGTAGCGCCTTTCGTAGATATATTGTTTCTGGCACACATTAAAATAGCCTCCATCTCAGCATGAACAACTCTGCCATATTCTGTAATATCTTTTATCTTACTTTTAAGTATACGCTCACGCATCTCACGTATGCTTTGTTCTGTATGCTCTTCAGTTTTTATTCGAGAAATTATATCCTCAACAATTGTATTCAATTCTTTTTTATTAGAATCATATTCTATTGTATAATCTCTGCCGCCCTTGTCATCTACTATTTCGTTCGTACTATAGTCAAGATGTGGCCAATACAACCCTCCCCCGTATTTTGGGCAATCGTTAGCTCCGGATGAAATAATCTCATTGTTTTTTGCTATAACCGCCCCAACTTGCCTCGATAAATCAGCTGATCTTAAAGCAGAAGTAAAAGCTGTAAACATTGCAAATTCATCAAATGTTGGAGTTAGAAAAGGGTTTCCAAAAATGATATCTAGAATTCTCCATATGCTTTTTTTAAACCTGTCGGAATTTTCCTCATCAAAATCCACAAAAAAATCAGCCATTTGAAAAACTTTTCTAGTGTGCTGCCCATAGCTTACATCCTCATCTTCATCTCTTTCTATTAATAATTGTGCTTTACTAGTATCAATTCCTTTATCTTCATTTAAATAAACAATTCTTTTTTGTTTACCTGAATGGACTCCAATAAGATAAAAACCCGTAGAGTAAATTTCTCTTAGCCTATTAACTTCATTAGGATGTTTAAGAGAATTAATAATATAAGCACAGCGTTTTCTTGGTTTTGTTGTTTTTGAAGCCTCATCTTTTTCTCTTTTACTCATAATAACCGCGGCTGCCCCCAAAGCTAGGACTGAATCATCACAGGCTTCTTTCCTTGCTTTATTACCCAAATTTATATAGTTTTCAATCCTCTCATATTCCGATATGGACTTCTTTATCTTATCCTGATACAATTTTCCAATTACATCTTCCGATACTTGGATTATATCTGCTTTATAATCAAAAGCTTGGAGTCTCTCCTTTATAATCGCGGAAACACTCCTTAAATCCGTACCCACCGCTCCAACTAACCCGAAAACTAATTCCGAATCATTATAATTATTAGAACCTTTACAGTTCTCAACACTTACACTTGTTATATTATCCACAACAAGCACTCCCTTTCCGGAACATTTAATTTAATTTGTCGTTTTCTTCTAAATGGTTATCTACATATGAATAATTTTTATGAATATTCTGTTTTGAATTAGAGCACTTATACTTCCTAATATACCATAATACTCCACAACAATCAACAATTTACTTTATTGTTCGACTATTGTCAAACGTATAGACTACAAGAGAAACAGAAAAATCTTCCTATGTTTACTTTACACAAAATACAGGATGAACAGATGGACAAAATATGCATAATAAATTTGTATAAATAAGGTACCCCCACCCATAAGATGAATAGAACAAACCAAAGAATCTGCACCAGGAGCAACTCAATATTATGGGAGAATGGCTTGATACTACAGGTGCATTGGACGGACAATGTCTAAGGCGTTACTATTTCCTATTTTATCATAAGTACTAACCTTTTTTAAACCTCTTCCAAAGAAAAGTAAAACCCCTTCGTTACCAAATGCCGCAATATCAGCACCATAAGTAATAAACACTGTTTTTTCGTCATTTCTAACAAATTGATTAATTATGTTACAAGGTTTTTTAATAAAAGTTAACAAATAAACGAAACAAGGTCTTATAATATTAGTATACATAATCTCATGGCGGGAACTACTAACTGTTCGTTCAAAAAAAGAAACGGAGGAATTATGGAATCCTATATCTTTGAATCTATTGAACACCAAAAGGAACTTCCCATCAAAGTCTTTATGACATCCATAGACTCATCCTGTTTTCATTGGCATTATGACTATGAAATAGTGCTTGTGCTAAAGGGAAGTATTGTTATCTACATGGGCGCAGACCGATATACACTAAAAACCGGGGATATCGTCCTATTCAATAGCAAGAGTATCCACAGCTTAAGCAGGACCTCTAAAGATAATATATGCCTTTTCGTTCAGATTCATCCAGCCCTACTTAATTCAACAGGCAAAAGGAATAGATCCTATAACTTTTACCTGAATAGCGCAGATCCCAACATCAGGATAAAAAAGGATTATTACCTTTTTAAAAAAACCGTGGCCAATATCGGACTAACTCACTTCTCAGAAAGCGATTCAAAGGAGTTCAGACTAAAGGCCTATACTTTTTCCTTATTTGCCGACTTATTTGATTATACGGTATACGATATACAGCAATATGCCAAAAATGTAGATACCTATGAAAGCCCGGAGGTTTTTGTAAAAATTATCACCTTCATCGAAAAAAATTATCAAAGCAGTACTCTAACTGATGATATTTGCAAGAGCGTTGGCATGAGCCAGCCCACATTATATCGGTTTTTGAAGAACACTACAGGCCTCACAATACACGATGTTGTTCGCTCATTTAAAACTGAAAAAGCAAAGGCAATGCTTAAGGCAACAGATAAAACCATTTCCTTCATATCACAGGAGTGCGGCTATAGCAATGAAATGACCTTTTACCGCGCCTTCAAAAAAGAGACTGGGATCACCCCCACCGAATACCGGCTGTCAGGATCAATTGCCGGTAAAGACCCTAATGTCCAGGGATACCTAAGCTTTAACAGCAATGAAGCCCTAAAGCTTCTTGAGCAATATATCTAATACAAGGAGGAGATCTGTATGAAATGCACGAAGGAACATCGGCTGTCCTATACTCAAAGAGCTAAATCTATTGTGGAGCAAATGACCCTTGAAGAAAAAGTCGCCTTAATGAGCGGAAAAGTAACAATGGAGGAAATGTTGAATGATTTCCAAATTGCCGACCGTCATTACAACTGGTATCCGTACCCTGCAGGCGGAAACGAAAGACTCTCTGTCCCTGAGGTAAAATTCTGTGATGGGCCGCGTGGTGTCGTCTCGGGGATTAGCACCTGTTTCCCGGTGACAATGCTCAGAGGGGCAACCTTTGACAAAGAGCTGGAGGAAAAGGTCGGAAACGCAATTGGAAAAGAAATACGTGCCCATGGGGGCAACCTGTTTGGCGGCGTCTGCATCAACCTTCCCTATAACCCCGGCTGGGGACGCAGTCAAGAGGTCTACGGCGAAGAATCCTTCCACCTGGGTGCAATGGGAGCTGCACTGGTTAAAGGTGTGCAGGAGCAGAATGTTATTGCCTGCGTAAAACATTATGCATTTAATTCAATGGAAATATCCCGTTTCAAGGTAGATGTGGATGCTGACAAACGTACTGAGCGCGAGGTCTATCTACCACACTTTAAGGATTGCATCGATGCAGGGGCAGCAAGTGTCATGAGCGCTTACAATCTGTATAAAGGTACACACTGCGGCCATCATGATTATCTTTTAAACGGAGTACTTAAGGAAGAATGGGGTTTCGATGGCTTTGTAATGAGCGACTTTATATGGGGTGTCATGGATACCGTTGAAGCAGCTAATGGTGGCCAGGATTTGGAAATGTGCTGGACAAAATTCTTTGGTGATAACCTTGTCAAGGCTGTCCGTGATGGCCTTGTTCCTGAAGAAAATATCGATAAAGCAGCCTTACGTATCGTTCGCACCGTAATAGCATTTACAGAGGCTGACAACGAGGTTTACGACAAGTCCATAATTGGCTGCAAGGAGCATGTATCCCTTGCTCAGGAGGTAGCGGAAAAAGGAATTACTCTGATAAAAAATGATAATGACACACTTCCCTTTAATCGTGAAAAATCAGTTCGAATAGCAGTATTAGGAAAGCTTGCGGATAAGGGCAACATTGGCGATTATGGCTCAAGCAGAGTATTCCCTGAATATATAGTTACTCCTTTGGAGGGTATTGCCAATTCAGCTCCCAACAGCCAGGTAATCTTTTATAACGGCGATGATATTGAGCATGCGAAGAAGGTTGCCTCTTCAGTAGATGCTGTCTTGTTCGTGGTCGGATATAACCATTCCGATGAGGGAGAATATGTTTCAGCCGAGCAAATGGAAGGCGACATGGCAGGAGCCGGTGGGGACCGCATACATTCATTGGGGCTTCATGCAGAAGAAATCAAGCTTCTAAACGAGGTCGGCCCGGTCAATAAGAATTCCGCTGCTGTATTAATCGGCGGCAATATGATAATGATTGATGAATGGAAAGACTCCGTCAGCGCTATTTTAATGGCTTATTACCCCGGAATGGAAGGTGGCACCGCAATAGCAAGAATTCTCTTCGGCGATGTGAACCCCAGCGGTAAGCTGCCCTTTGTCATCCCTCACAAGGAAAGCGACCTGCCACAGGTAGAGTGGGATACAACAAGTCAGAGGTATAATTATTATCACGGCTATGCCAAGCTGGAAAAAGAGGGTATCGAGCCTTCTGTTCCCTATGGCTTTGGCTTGTCATATACCTCCTTCAAGGTAGAAGATGCAAGCTTTGGCGTCTCTGACGGAAATGTTACGGCAAAATGCTCTGTCACTAATACCGGAGCTGTATCCGGAGATGAAGTGATTCAGCTTTATATTGGTTTCAAAAACTCCAGGGTTGATCGCCCCGTCAAGCTTTTAAGAGGGTTTACACGTGTATCGCTTAACCCAGGTGAGAAAAAAGAGGTTTGCCTTTCCTGTTG
>CAZQCL010000099.1:0-7286 GCA_964592435.1 uncultured Oscillospiraceae bacterium | reverse complement strand
CCTTCTTCTGCGTGGCTTTCATGAATGAGTCCCTCGCGTTTAGAGGATACTACAGCTCTTTCAACTATTTTCATGACAGAATTAATAAACTCTCCTCCATAATCCACAGCTGCAGTATAAATACCGTCCTGAGTGAACTCAGCCTGCAGTTGCTTTTCCTCAGCTCTGTCCGAAGTAAGCGCGATACGAACCGCAGCACTGGCAACCTCTTTACTGCCATATGATTTACCGGTGTGCTCCTTGCCACCTTCTGCCATTTTAATTTCCCCCTCAATTCTATTATATTATATAAGAATAACTTCATTTACACAATATAATTGTTCCATATGGTTTTTGCGATGTAGCACACTTTGAATTCTGCCAGCTAAGTTATATTAAGGTTACATCGCAAAAGCCTTACATTTCCCATATTTGTCTATACTAACAGCAGCAACTGATATAATGCCATCGGTGACAACAATCCTTTTCCCCAGAAGCTCTTTGATGTTCATACTGACAGCACTAATCTCTACCTGTGCCGTTACATGGACAGCGTTGCCATCCAACTCAACAACATCGCCATCTTTCAAATCAAGCATAACTGATTTCTCTTGAAAGGAATCTATTTCGATACCGTTTACAAGCACCTTCAAATCTTTGCAGTAACCCATATTGATTAGTCTGAGTTCCATTTTGCAGGGAATAAAGAGTGCCATCTCGGAGTTCAGAGGCGAGCCTTCAACCTTCTCAAGAAAAAACATTGACTTGATATCGGGATGAAACATAACCGTCTGTACGGTAATCATTATAATGAAAAATGTTAGGAATAAGCTAATCAAAACCATCTCAATTTTTTTCCCGCTTCTAGCTCCCTGTTTTTCTTCGTTTCTTTTATTATTCTTCTGACCGAATAGCGCTGCTTTCATGGATTCAACTCCGATTATTCCTAATAACTTTATTATGTACGCTCACAAGTCGAATCATACCTTCGGCAGCCTATTACCGGTATTGTTGGTTCATTTTCAACCTTTGGTTATTCTTCTTAAGCCTCATCACCCCATCTCAGCCTTCGGCCGCTCATTTCATCCTCAACAGTTTATCCCCGCTACATATCCGGTGGAAAATGCAATAGTCAGGTTAAAACCACCCGTGTATCCATCCACATCAATTACTTCACCGGCTAAGTATAAGCCCTTCACTATTTTCGATTCCATTGTAGAAGGATTTATCTCATCAGTACTAATACCACCTGCCGTAACAATAGCTTCGCTTATAGGTCTTGACCCTGAAATCTCTAATGTAAAATTCTTAATCAGTCTTACTAACGCCCTTCTTTCTTCTCTTGTAATCTGATTGACAGGTTTTTCTCCACTGATTTGCGATAATTCGATAAGCACAGGAATCATTTTCTGCGGCAGAAGGTCATCAAGACTATTTTTATACTGCTTTCTTGAGTATTTCTCAAAATCTCTTTGGATTCTTGCATCCAGCTTTTCTTCATCCAAGGCCGGTTTTAAGTCTATGACAAGTCTGACATTTCTATAATCGTATTGCATAATATGGCGGCTTGCGCACAGGATAATCGGCCCGGATACACCAAAATGGGTAAACATCATCTCACCGAAGTCGCTGACTATCTTTTTTCCCTTTTTATCAAGCATCGTAATAGATACATTTTTTAGTGAAAGGCCCTGAAGGCTTCTTACCCATTTCTCGGCAGTCAAAAGCGGGACAAGAGATGGCTTTAAAGGAATAATAGTATGTCCAAGCTTTCTGGCCATAGAATAACCATCCCCTGTAGAACCTGTGCCCGGGTAAGATGCTCCGCCGGTTGCCAGAACCACCGAATCCGCCTTAATGGTGCTTCCATTCTTCAACCTGACTCCGCAAAGGGCTCCATTCTCTGTCACTATCTCATCCGCAGCCGTCTTTAGACGTATATCCACTCCCTTTTTTTCTGCACGTCTTTGCAGTACCCGGACTACATCCCTCGCCTTATCCGACACCGGAAACACACGGCCACCTCTTTCGACCTTAGTCTCAAGCCCTTCCTTCATTAGCAGCCTAATCATATCCTCATTCGAAAAGGTATAAAATGAGGAATATAAAAAATTCCCGTTTCCGGGGATATTCTGTATCAATCCTTCAATATCAACATTATTCGTAATATTACAGCGCCCCTTGCCTGAAATCAAGAGCTTTCGGCCTACTGCCTCCTTCTTCTCCAGCAATAAGACTTCTCTACCGCGTTCCGCAGCCTGCGCGGCAGCAATCAGTCCTGCAGCTCCTGCACCTATTACGATAACCTTATTATTCAATATCATCCTTCTCCCGTGGCTCAACAACATCATATTTTTCATATACCTGATACTCATCCCAGATAGTCTCGAGCCTCTCAAATGTATTGTAGACACTATCCTTCTTCCTCATACCTATTGCAACAATCAAAGCATTGATCACGCTCAGCGGTGCAACCAGAGAATCCACAAATGAAGCCATATCACTTCTAGCTGTGATGCAATAATCGGCAAGAGTTGCAATCGGCGATTGATTGCTGTCTGTAATAACGATAACTGAAGCACCCTGGCTTTTTACGAATTGAATGGCCTTTGTCGTCTTCTTTGAGTATCTGGGAAAGCTGATGCCTATAACCACATCACCCTCTGAAGCCCTGAGAACCTGCTCAAACATTTCACTGATACTGGTTGTTTGAACCAGCCTTACATTATCAAAAATTAAATTGAAATAGAAGCTCAAAAAGCTTGCAAGAGGAGCAGAGGATCTGACCCCGAGGATAAAAATCTTTTTAGCATTTAAAATACATTCTATTATCTTATCGAAGCCCTCATGATCAATCCCTTCCATCGTGAGCTTTATTTTTTCCATATCTGATTGCAGTACACTTTTCAAAATATTAGACTCGCTTATTCTGTTGGAGGTAACCTCAATTCTCTGCACAGCCGTGAGCTTGCTTTTTATAAGCTCCTGCAGCTCTTTCTGAAGCTTCGGATAGCCCTCATAGCCCAGCTCTATAGCAAACCTTACAACTGTCGATTCGCTCACTCCAACAGTTTGCCCAAGCTTTGCAGCAGTCATAAATGCAGCCTTATCATAATGGTTTATTATGTAGCTGGCTATGAGCTTGTGTCCCTTGCTCATGCTATGCAATCTGTCCTGTATCCTCGTAATCATGTCATGGCTGTTATTCACCATATTGACCTCCACATTGCATACTGTAGACCGCAAAATAATAATAATATAGGCTGTACATCAATATCATAATCTTACAGTTTTGCATGATAAAAATCAAGTAAGCAGCAAGTAAGTTGAATCTGAAATGAAAAAGTGCTTCTGTTCACACTGTAGGTCTGAACAGTATTGAAAAAGAGGAGATGCAATGCGTCCCCTCTTTTCACTCAAGCTATACCATTTTGTGTACAATAATCTTCTTATACCGGATGAACTCTAATACTATAGTCCACCATTTTGCTATCAATTTTATATTTTTCTGCCTGCCGCAGCTTAAAGAAATTCTCGGCAACCTGCGGGAACAGAGCATATGAGAGAACATCCTCATCCTGCTCAATATACTGTCCTATCTTCTTTCTAATGCTATCAAGCTCAGGCTCAATAAGATCAGCAGGCCTGCAGGTTATCTGCTCCTCATCTCCAAGTATCAATTTCTTGATATCTTCGGGAATCGGTGCAGGAGTCTTGCCGTATTCACCCTTTACAAGAGCCTTAGACTCCTTAGGAACCATTTTATATCTTTCGCCGGTGATTACATTCATTACAGCCTGTGTGCCGACAATCTGGCTTGTAGGCGTTACCAGCGGTGGATATCCAAAATCTGCTCTTACCTTCGGTACTTCCCTCAATACCTCTTCCAGCTTGTCTGAATTTCCTGCCTGCTTCAACTGTGAAACCAGATTGGAAAGCATACCGCCGGGAACCTGGTAAATAAGCGTATTTACATCTACTCCCATAACCTTGGTATCAAGCAATCCACTCTTTAGATAGTTTTCTTTTATAGGCCTGAAGTAATCGGCGATTTCGGTCAGTTGTCCAAGCTCTAGACCCGTATCGTATTCGGTGCCTTTCAATGTGGCAACAAGTGGCTCCGTCGGAGGCTGGGACGTGCCCATAGCCATTGGCGAAATGGCACAGTCCACAATATCGGCCCCTGCCTCTATGGCCTTCAAATATGCCATGGACGCGACACCGCTCGTATAATGAGTATGAATCTGAACCGGAATCTTGATATACTCCTTAAGTGCTTTTACCAGATCATAGGCTGCATAGGGCAAAAGCAATCCGGCCATATCTTTTATACAAATGCTATCGGCGCCCATCTCTACCAGTCTACAGGCATCCTTAACAAAAAGCTCCAAGTTATGAACCGGGCTAATCGTATAGCATACCGTTCCCTGTGCATGGCCGCCTTCCTTTTTACAGGCCTTTATAGATGCCTCAATATTTCTTACATCATTAAGTGCGTCAAATATTCTTATAATATCAATACCATTTGCTACGGATTTCTGCACAAAATATGTAACCACATCATCTGGATAATTCTTGTAGCCCAATAGATTCTGACCTCTGAGCAACATCTGTAGTTTAGTCTTTTTTGCTTTGCTTCTGATCTTCCTCAATCTTTCCCAGGGATCCTCATTCATAAAGCGCAGGCACGAATCAAATGTTGCGCCGCCCCAGCATTCCAGGGAATTATAGCCGATTGCGTCTAGCTTCTCAACGATAGGTAGTATATCGTCCGTGGACATCCTTGTTGCTATTAGAGATTGATGTGCATCCCTTAGAACGGTTTCTGTTATTTTTACTTTAAACATTATGAAATCCTCCTCAATCCAAAGATGCCAGCAAATCTCCCGCGTTAACGGAAGCACCTCTGGAAACATTGATAGATGCTACCACACCCTCAGAAGGCGCAACTATTTCATTTTCCATCTTCATCGCCTCAAGAATCACAAGCACGGTGCCTCTTTTAACAGCATCGCCGACATTGGCAACTACCTTCAAGATCGTACCCGGCATCGGGGCATTTACCTTAACAGATCCTGTCGCTCCATTGCTTACAGCATTTATCTCAGCTACTGGTGCTTCCGCCGGTGGAGGTTCAGGTGCCACTATAGGTGCCGCTGCCGCTACTGGTGCCTGTACAGGAGCACTTGCGGCAGGTGCCGCATATACAGGTGCCGAACCGTCCTTGACCTCCTCTACCTGAACATCATACTGGTTTCCATTTACCTTTATTAAGAACTTCTTCATAGACAATATCCTCCCAACATATTAGTTTAACCGTCATCATATTCTATGAGTTTAAATCGCGGCTGAGCCGCTCAATCCTGCCTGTAGTATTCCACACCGGTGATGATTGGGGCAGCTGTCTCATGGACCGCACTACAAGTCTATAACCTGGCCTTGTTTCCATTGCAGCTATTGCTGCCGATATTGCAGCAATTATTTCATCATTAATACGTATGCTTTCTTTTACAGACATTTTTGCACCTCCACATTACAACGGTATGTTGCCGTGTTTTTTAGCCGGCCTGTTTTCTCTTTTACCGGATAGCATTTCTAGAGCATTTATCAGTCTGCCGCGAGTAGTAGCGGGATCAATTACATCATCCACATAACCCCTGGCAGCTGCAACATAGGGATTGGAAAACTTCTGTCTATATTCCTCAATTTTTTGCTCTCTTGCTGAGATTGCGTCTTCCGCCGATGCAATCTCCTTGCGGAATATTATATTAGCCGCACCATCAGGACCCATAACCGCAATTTCTGCGCTTGGCCATGCAAAAACCATATCAGCTCCCAGATGCTTGCTGTTCATTGCAATATAAGCTCCACCGTAAGCTTTTCTGACGATTACATTAACCTTGGGAACAGTTGCTTCTGAAAAAGCATATAGCAGCTTAGCGCCATGTCTAATGACACCGGAGTATTCCTGCCCTGTCCCTGGGAGATATCCTGCTGTATCGGTAAATGAGACAAGTGGGATATTGAAGGAATCGCAGAAACGAATAAATCTTGCACCCTTATCAGCCGAATTGACATCCAGTACTCCTGCCATAACATTTGGCTGATTAGCAACAATTCCCACTGTTTTGCCATTTAACCTACCAAATCCTACCACAATATTCTGGGCAAAGTACTTGTGTACTTCAAGGAAATCACCATTATCGAGTACGCTGCCAATTACATCCTTTATATCATAGGGCTTGTTGGGATTGTCAGGAATTAGATCAAGCAGGCTCTCATCAATTCTGTTTATATCATCGTTTGAAATAAGAACCAACCCATCTGTTAGATTGTTATCGGGGAGAAAAGTGATTAGCCTTCTGATCTCCTTAAGGCACTCTTCTTCATTACTGCTTTTAAAATGAGCAACGCCGCTCTTTTCATTATGTACCTGTGCTCCGCCGAGGGTTTCAAAGGTAACATCCTCACCGGTCACCGATTTAATGACCTGCGGTCCCGTAATAAACATATAGCTGGTCTGATCCACCATGAAAATAAAATCCGTAATTGCCGGAGAATATACCGCACCACCTGCACAGGGTCCCATAATGACGGAAATCTGAGGTATGACGCCCGAAGCCAGTGTGTTTCTATAAAATATGTCACCATATCCGCTCAAAGCATCAATTCCTTCTTCAATTCTTGCCCCACCTGAATCATTAATGCTAATGAACGGTGCACCGACCTTCATAGCCATGTCCATGACCTTTGTAATCTTGCGGGCATGCGCCTCGCCCAGGGAGCCTCCTATTACCGTAAAATCCTGAGAGGCTACAAAAACAGGTCTGTCGTCTATTGTTCCGTATCCGGTAACAACGCCATCACCAGGCACCTTCTTTTTTTGCATGTCAAAATCAATAGCCCTAGTTTCCACAAAAGCATCAACCTCAACAAAGGAATTGCTGTCGAATAATTTTTCGAGTCTTTCTCGCGCTGTCATCTTCCCTGAATTGTGCTGCCTGGTAACCCTATCAGCACCGCCCCCAGCTTCAACTGCCTGCCTGCGGGCGTTGAGGTCGTTAATCTTTTCAATTGTTCCCATGCATCTTCCACCTCGCCTTATTATTTCTAAAGCTGCTCATTGCATAAAGCATATCTTATTACCTGGTACTAATTTGGTAAGATTATATAACAATTTTTATTTTGCTGCAACTGTGCCTACTTATAAGGGCAAAAGCCTTTCATAAAAAAACCTTTAACCCGTTTCAGCATTCACTGAACATGTTAAAGGTCTTGCTTTCACCCCGGAGTATAAAACCAGGCAC
>CAZQCL010000098.1:0-7402 GCA_964592435.1 uncultured Oscillospiraceae bacterium | reverse complement strand
ATGGCTGGGATGGCTGGACTCGAACCAGCGGAATGCAGGAGTCAAAGTCCTGTGCCTTACCGGCTTGGCTACATCCCAACATTTTTTTAGCGCAAAGTCAATTATAAAGGGCATCAGGCATTTTGTCAAGATGCACAAAATTCGAATGCCCTACAAAACCGGATACTCCATTTTCTTACTCCAGCGTAAAGGAAGCAAAGCTGGCGCTGCCCGATTCGGTAAATATAAAATATAAGCTCTGTATTCCATCTGGAATCTTGATGCTTTCAAAGTATTCCTTCCATACAGTCGATAAATTCCGTAAGATTTTTATAATATAAAACGGAAGGTAACTCATCTACCTTCCGCTTTTATGGGGTGAACTATGGGAATCGAACCCACGACCTCCAGGGCCACAACCTGGCGCTCTAACCGACTGAGCTAAGTCCACCGTAACTATTTCAGTAATAAAGACATATGCTATTTTAAGACACAGCAACGGTTTTGTCAAGTAAGGCTTTTTTCATTCCAACTCCTTAAGCCACACTCCTGCGTCGGCATCGCTTGGCATGCGCCAGTCCACCCTCGGAGAAAGGCTGACAGAACCGACCTTCGGTCCGTCCGGTAAGCAGGAGCGCTTGAACTGCTGCGAGAAAAAACGCCTGCAAAACAATTTCAGCCACGCCACTATTTCCTCAGCTTCATATTTGCCTCCAAATGCGTGTTTTGCAAGGAATAGCAGTTTTCGCGGTGGCGCACCATACCTCAACATATGGTAAAGGAAAAAGTCATGCAATTCATATGGTCCAATAATATCCTCCGTCTTTTGCTTTATTCCTCCATTATTATCAGGCGGCAGCAGCTCAGGAGTAATCGGTGTATCAGCGATCTGCAATAAAAGCTCTGCCGTCGCTCCCTCTGCCAAGTTATCTGCAGCCCAGCGCACCAGATACATAACAAGAGTCTTTGGAATACTGCAGTTGACCGAATACATGGACATGTGATCTCCATTATATGTGCACCATCCCAATGCCAGCTCCGAAAGGTCTCCGGTGCCTATTACAAGACCGCCCTGCTTATTTGCGATATCCATTAGGATCTGCGTTCGCTCTCTTGCCTGAACGTTCTCATAGGTAACATCATGAGTATCCGGATCATGCCCGATGTCGGCAAAATGCTGCAGGCATGCCGTTTTTATATCAATTTCACGAAGCTGCGCTCCAAAGGATTCAATCAACCGGACTGCATGCTCGTGTGTAGCGTCCGTTGTCCCGAAACCGGGCATCGTAACCGCTGTTATGTTTTCTCTGGGTATACCAAGCATATCAAAGGTTTTTACAGTGACAATCAATGCCAGCGTAGAGTCCAATCCGCCAGAGATACCCAATACAGCATTCTTTATGCCTGTATGCACCAACCTTTTGGCAAGCCCGGCTGTTTGGATGTCAAATATCTCCCTGCAACGAATATCTCTTATTGCCTTGTCTGATGGCACAAAGGGATGTGAATCGACAGGCCTGTGCAGCTTTTTCTGGGCCCCTCCGCCCTTCGCCTGCTCTTTGCTATTCTCTTCAAAACCAAGGCTGCAAAGACTAAATGGAATTTTTCTGAAGCTTCGCTCAGGGATGTTTTCCATAAAGCTGGTGTTCTTAATTCTGTCATTCCGAAGCCTTTGCACATCTATCTCGCTAATAATTAAATATCCTTTTCTTAAAAACCTTTCAGATTCACTTAGCATCTCTCCATTTTCGGCAATCATTGCATGTCCGCCAAATACAACATCCGTGGTAGATTCATCTACCCCCGACGATGCATAGATGTAACCTGCCGAGCATTTGCCGGACTGCAGTCTTACCAGCTCCCGCCTGTATTCGGACTTGCCGATGATCTCGTTGCTGGCTGAAAGATTAAAAAGTAGTACCGCACCATTTATTGCCTGATATGAGCTTGGAGGAATCGGAGCCCACAGGTCTTCGCAAATCTCAATTCCAAAGCACACCGATTCAGGGCCATCTGATTCAAACAAGAGGTCGCTACCAAAAGGGATGTCCTTTTCAAAATGAATGTCTTTATCTAAAAAACTGACTATATCAATAAGCCTGACCGTCACATCGGCGGCCTGAGCGCCTGATGCAAACCAGCGCTCCTCGTAAAATTCTCTGTACCCGGGAATATATATTTTGGGAACAATGCCCAAAACCTTGCCCTTTTGCAGTACAGCCGCACAATTGAAAAGCTGATCATTCACATGCAGGGGCAGGCCGACAACAGCCGTGATATCCAAGGCTTTTGTACTCTCCGCTACCCTCAGGAGCCCCTCTACAGACTTCGTCAGTAGCAAATTTTGTTGAAACAAATCACCGCAGGTATATCCCGTCAACGATAGCTCAGGAAAGACCACGATCTGTGAAGCAGAGGCATCCGCCTCTTTTATCATCTCTATAATCCTGTCCGCATTATAGCTGCAGTTAGCTACCTTCAAATCCGGCACTGCCGCGGCAACTCTCACAAATCCGTAATCCATCATTCGCCACTTCCTCTCAGCTTTGTGTCAAAAACCCACTTACATTATATCACTTTTTCAGGCTACTGATGCGCTCCAACAGTTTTTCGTACATTTCGGCATATTTAGCCTTCTTGGCTCGTTCCTCCTCGACCACCTTTGCCGGAGCCTTAGTCACAAAGCCTGCATTATTCAGCTTGCCCTCGACCCTTTCAAGCTCCTTCTCCAGATTAGCCCTTTCCTTCTCTAGCCTCTCTATTTCCTTTTCTATATCCACCAGATCCTCCAGAGGGATAAATATTTCGGCACCCGGAATCACTGCGGCCACCGCATCGGCCGGTATACCGGTCTTATCCTGTTGCACCGCAATCTCCGAGGCTCCCGCCAGACGTTCAAATAGCCTTTTTCCTCTGCTCAATACCTCACCATTAGCTGCTCCGGCCACAAAAACCAGCTTATTCTTCCTTGATGCCGGCACGTTCATCTCCGCTTTGACATTTCTGACCGACTTAATGGCATCCATTATCAGCTGCATTTCCTTTTGCGCATCAGGGAAGTACAAGCTCTCATCATATTGAGGCCATGCAGAAATCATTATGCTTTCATCCTCATTAATCAAATGCCTGTAAATCTCCTCTGTGACAAAGGGCATATAAGGATGCAGCAGCTTCATTGCATTGCCAAGAACATAGTTAAGAGTCCACTGTGCTTCCAGTCTCGTGCCATCCTCCCTGTCAAAGAGCCTCGGTTTGACGAGCTCTATATACCAGTCACAGAATTCGTCCCATATAAATTCATATATTTTCTGCAGAGCAATACCCAGCTCATAGTTCTCAAGATTCTCAGTCACTTCGGCAATCACATCGTTCAGCCTGCTTAATATCCATTTATCAGACGCAGTGAATCTAGCCCTATCAACACTGCTAAAATCAACATTTTCGTCAAAATTCATTAAAGCAAATCGAGTTGCATTCCAAACCTTATTAGCAAAGTTTCTGCTGGATTCCACCTTTTCAGTTGAAAAACGAAGATCATGTCCCGGAGAACTGCCAATGGTAAGCGCAAAACGCAGCGCGTCGGTACCATACTCGGATATCACCTCCAGGGGATCAATGCCGTTGCCAAGAGACTTGCTCATTTTCCTGCCCTGAGCATCTCTGACGATGCCGTGTATGAACACATGGGAAAAGGGCTCCTTCCCCATTTGCTCCAGCCCTGAGAAAATCATCCTTGCCACCCAGAAGAAAATAATGTCGTAGCCGGTAACCAGTACGCTGGTCGGATAGAAATACTCAAGGTCCTCTGTTTTGTCCGGCCAGCCCAAGGTGGAAAAAGGCCAGAGAGCCGAGCTGAACCAGGTGTCAAGCGTGTCGGGATCCTGTTCAATCCTTGAGCCTCCGCATTTTGCACAGGCTTCCGGACGAACCCGATCCACCATAGTGTTTCCGCATTCCAGGCAATAATATGCCGGTATACGGTGACCCCACCACAGCTGCCTCGATATGCACCAATCCTGAATGTTTTCCATCCAGTTGAAATATATCTTCGAGAATCTCTCCGGTACAAACTTCACTGTACCGTCTTTAACAGCCTTGATTGCAGGCTCCGCAAGAGGCTTCATCTTTACGAACCACTGCCTTGACATAATCGGCTCAATAACTGTATCACATCTATAGCAGGCTCCAACATTGTGCTTGTGCCCCTCTACCTTTACCAGCAGATCCAGCTCCTCCAAATCCTTAACAATCTGCTTCCTTGCCTCATATCTGTCCATGCCGGCATACCTGCCTGCTGCATCGTTCATTTTTGCTTCATCGTCCATGACCCTGATCTGCTCCAGATTGTGCCTCAGCCCAACCTCAAAGTCATTGGGGTCATGAGCAGGCGTAATCTTTACCGCACCGGTGCCAAATTCCTTATCCACATAGGAGTCGGCAATAATCGGTATTTCCCTGTCCATCAGAGGTAATATGACCTTGCTTCCGATTAGTCCGGCATACCTTTCATCCTCGGGATTAACTGCCACAGCAGTATCTCCCAGCATGGTCTCAGGCCTTGTAGTTGCCACGATGATATATCCGTCACTATCCTTTATGGGATATTTAATGTGCCAGAAGCTGCCTTCCTTCTCCTCATATTCAACTTCAGCATCCGAGATGGAGGTCTGGCATTTAGGGCACCAGTTAATGATACGGTCGCCTCTGTATATGAGCCCTTTATTATACAGGTCTATGAAAACCTCAATAACCGCTTTGGACAGCCCCTCGTCCATGGTAAATCTTTCGCGTTCCCAGTCGCAGGAGCTGCCAAGCTTTTTCAGCTGCTCAACAATCCTTCCTCCATAGACTCTCTTCCATTCCCAGGCTTTTTCAAGGAATTTTTCTCTGCCAATCTGTTCCTTCGTAATGCCTTCCTCGGCCATGGCTTCAACGATTTTGGCCTCCGTTGCTATGCTGGCATGGTCGGTACCGGGCAGCCACAATGTGCAATAACCCTGCATCCTTCTCCAGCGTATCAGGATATCCTGCAATGTATTGTCAAGGGCATGCCCCATATGAAGCTGGCCTGTAATGTTGGGCGGCGGAATCACTATTGTGAAAGGCTTCTTGCTCTTATCCGGCTCGGCGTGAAAGTAACCCTTCTCCATCCATTCCTTGTACAGTCGATCCTCTACCTGCCACGGATCGTAGGTCTTCGCCAAATTATTATTCTCTTCCATCTTCTGCTCCTCCTCTATAGATTCTCCCTCTATTCCTAAAAATAAAAAACCTTCATCCAAAATAATTTCATTGGACGAAGGACTATTCTCCGCGGTACCACCAACATTCCCCTTCGGATTGCTTTCTCCCTGGGGCGGCTTCATAGAAATAACGGTTCTTACCGCTGCGGTTCGTACAGAGCATCTCCGCATTTTCCCGCAGAACTCCCGGGCGACCTTCAACGCCATATCCCCGAAAGGTCTCTCAGCCGGTGAACCTTCCTCTCTTTAGGGCCTGTATCGTTTACTCTTCCCGATCATTGTCAGACAAAATTCAAATTTAGTTATATATGATATTATACGAAATAAAAAAATGTGTCAAGGGAGAAGCCGTAGCCTTTTGCCCTCTTATTTCATATTTTTATTGAATACGGTTTCATTTTTCTGTATAATTTATTTGTTTGATGCAAAAGTTAAGAAAATTATGAATTCGCTTGGAGTTGATGGAATGAATATAATAGACGGTGGAGTTACGGCTCCGGAGGGCTTTTTTGCCACCGGAATAGCCTGCGGGCTTAAAAAGAATGGTAAAAAGGATTTGGCAATTGTCTGTTCCGAGGACAGCGCTGCCGCAGCAGGGGTTTTTACAACGAACAGGGTGAAGGGACATTCCTTACAGCTTACCATGGAGCACATTAAAAGCGGCTATGCAAATGCAATCATCATTAATAGTGGCTGTGCCAATGCATGCGTAGGTGAAAAGGGCTATGCCGACGCTCTTGAGATCGCAACCATTACGTCAGGCCTTCTGGACTGCGAACCCAATGACATCCTCCTTGGGTCCACAGGCGTTATCGGTAAGCCGCTGGCGATGGATTTGATTCGCCCAGGCTTGGAAGCCCTTGTATCCGGAATGGAGCCTGATGGCGGCCATGATGCGCAGGAAGCAATTATGACTACCGATACTATTTTTAAGGAAATTGCCCTTGATGTAGCACTGACAGAAAGCAGTATTGTAATCGGTGGTATGGCAAAGGGCTCCGGTATGATTCATCCAAATATGGCGACGATGATCGGCGTCCTGACAACCGATGCCAATATATCAAGGAAGCTCTTGGATAAGGCTTTGAGGGAAGTGGTAGGAAAAACCTTCAACAGAGTCACTGTAGATGGTGACACCAGCGTATGTGATATGGTGCTCATGCTAGCTAACGGCATGGCTGATAATACCGGTATTATTATCGAAGACGAGGATTACGGAATTTTTAAAAATGCTTTGGAAGAGGTATGCAATTATCTTTGCAAGCAAATTGCTAGAGACGGCGAAGGTGCAACAAAACTGATTGAGGTAGTAGTGGAAAATGCCGGCAGCCCCGGGGATGCTCACAAAGCCGCCTCTACGGTCGCAAAATCTCCCCTGGTCAAAACCACTATTTTTGGCGAGGATGCCAATTGGGGCAGGATTTTTAACGCAGTCGGCTATTCCGGGGTTGAGTTTGACCCCGATTATACCGATATATATATAGGTGATGTTTTGGTCTGTAAGAATGGATGTGCAGTGGATTTCGACGAGAATGCCGCCAGAGAAACATTGAAAAAGGATGAGGTCAAGCTGCTTATCAACATTAACAAGGGCGTTTATTCGGATCGTGTATGGACCTGTGATTTTTCATATGATTATGTAAAAATCAATTCAAGCTATCGTTCATAATAGCTGCTTACAGATGTATTATACCATTAAGGGGAGGGGTCGCTATGAGTACGAGGCAATTTATCGTTTTTTCCATCGATGGAGAGGAATTCGGCCTTAGCATCGATAATATCAGCAGCATTGAAAGAATGCTCGAAATTTTCAAAATACCCAATGCGCCTGACTACATTGAAGGGCTGTCAAATCTGAGAGGCAAGGTACACACCGTATTCAATCTCAGAAAGCGCTTCAGTTTACCCGGAGCTGAATTTGATGACGACACAAAGATTATTATTGCCAACACCTCTTCATCGGAAATCGGTATTATCGTGGATGAAGTGCACGAAATAGTCAAGGTGGATGACGATCAATTCTCACCAATACCAAATGCATTATCCAATTTAAAGGACAGGTTCTTAAGCGGAACCGCTAATGTCGATGATCGACTTATCATGATACTGGATTCCGAGAAGGTTTTATCTGTTAACGATTCAGCAGCTGCCATGAAGGCTGAATGAAATATATTCACTCC
>CAZQCL010000097.1:0-7418 GCA_964592435.1 uncultured Oscillospiraceae bacterium | reverse complement strand
ATGCCACATGGGCCGCGGCGGTATTTCCGTCCATGGTCTTCATGTTCTTTCCCATTCTAATCTCCCCTTTACTATTTTCCAATCTATTTCTTTGCTTTCGCACTTATATTGCTCATTTCGTATATTGTATACAATATGAAGCCTATATTTGATTATATTTTAACATTATTAGAGCATTTTGTGAAGAGGTGCCAAGGCTAATTTATGCCGAAAATCAATTTGAGGATTACTAGCAGCACAAAACCTGGTAACCCCAATGTTCCCACAATGAATGCACTATAAATGTTGAGAGCGATATGAAAACCAACAAGACTGCCAACCCAATTAACCAGCAGTATCGCAATAGCACCGAGCAGTGCATTGAAGACAAGCTTTAATACCGCCTTAAGCGGCACAATAAATATTCTTCCCAGGATGAACAGCAATATTATGCCTACCGCATAGGCAAGTATCACTCCATAATCTATCGCCATAACCACACACCACAAATACTTGTAAAACAGGCATACCAAAGCACATATTATTTATACTTGTAATTTGGGACAAATATGACTCAATTTTATATATAGCGTGACAGACCCTTTTCCTTGGCGAGTCTTACAAAATAGATATACCTGGATTCACAGGCTTTGAGCTTATATGTAAAGTAATCTACCAGCATTTCCTCGTATACCTGCTCAAAACCAGCGCTGGCATCAATCCATTCATCGCGTGCATCCTGTGCCGCTTTCAGGATTTCCTGCTCTTCAACGCTCAGCTTTGCACGGATTCGAGTTCCCGGGAACAATCTTTTTCTATCCTTCAATAATAATTCAGTATCCATGAATTTGCACCCTCTTTTCTATAAGTATAGGCGCAAATAACCATTTATATACATTCCTGTTATTAATTTTGTTTAATCTGTGTTTTTAGAAGATAACGCAATGCTGCATTTGACGTGATATACCTGAATTTGCCCCAATCATGCCATTTTCCATCTATTTCATTAAGAGCCCGGACGGCCTGCTCCATCTCTTCAATGTCAACCTCCCTGATTTCACTAATCTCATCGTCACTGGCATCCTCCATCAGTCGTCCACCGATTTCATCCAAAATAAAAATATAGGAATAAAACATTACATGCTCATTCCCGTGCTCGAATCGAATCCTGATTACTCCTGCAAAAGACCTGATCTGAACCTCAAGGCCCAGCTCTTCCTTCACCTCGCGAAATATCGCCTCCATGATTCCTTCATCATAGCCAATCCCACCTGTGGGTATTCTGTATATGTTCTCAGGGTAATCTTTGCACCTGGTCATTATGATTTTACCATTTGGCCTTATAACACAAAAAACAACCTCGCCTCTTCTATTTCGCTGGACAACATTTTTTAGACGATTAAAATAGCTCGGTAAACCATACCGGATATTAATATCGGTAATCGAGGGATTTATTTCAAACTTATCACATATGCAAAGAAACTCTTCCTCATTAAACAAATTTGCAGGTTTCCGCAAATAGCACATAAAAAATGCACACCTTCCTTGTACCCCTATAATTGTAGCTTATTTTGTATGGTTTTTCTATATTGTATTGAAATATTGAAGCTATGGTAATGAAATTTTAATATGTAATGTATTTTTGATTATATTTTAGTATAATGTACAGTGTTGCATCGAAACAATCCGGGTAATAGTATAGTCTATATAATTATATATAAAACGACAAAATAAGTTGGGGCGTGAGGTCAACATGGAACCTGAAGCTAAAGTGAGTAGGGTTAAAAACAAAAGAAATATACTGTTAACTATTATTATCATTTTTATTGTCTTAATGCTTTTCTCAGCATCTGCATTTGCGGCATTGACGCTGCAAAATGACAAGGTTTACAAGGGCGTTCATATTGGCAGCCTTGATGTTTCAGGAATGGACAGGAACGAAATGAGTCAGCTACTCGACGAAATGTATAATGACGCAGTTGCACAAATGTCTGTCTCCTTGAAGTCACCGGATGCGGAATTTACAGAGGCATTTACCGAATTCGGCGTAAGATATGATACAGAAGCGGCTCTTGAGAAGGCTTATGCTGTAGGCCACAGCGGGAATATTTTCCGACGTCTGTATGATATAGCGACAGCAGCCATTCGAGGAGTCACGGTTAATGTTGACCAGACCTTTGATGAAAGTAAAATTGAAAGCTTTGTCCACAGATTTTCTGTTCAGGTTTTTAAAGGTGTTAAGGAAGGCGCGCTTTTAGTAACTGACGATGAAGTTATTCTCAGATCGGGAAGACATGGAAAGCATATCGATAAGGCAGAAACCATTAATCTGGTCAAAAATGTAATTAGAAGCAACAAATCCGCTACGATAACACCCGAAATTATCATAACCGAGCCAACAAAAATCTTTGATGTGGATGAATTATATGATCAGATTATTAGTGAATATACCGATGCTTCGTATAAATTCGAAGGCAAAGAGTTGGTTTTAACACCCCATTCCGTCGGAAGAGATGTTGATAAGAAAAAGCTTGCGGCAATCATAAGTGAGCTGGAGCAGACTGAAGACACCGAACGTTTACTGCCGGTTCACACAGTACAGCCTTCAATTACCTCCGAAATGGCTGAGTCCATGCTGTTTAAGGACGAGCTGGGCACCGCCAAAACGAGCTTTGGAACCGGTACGCAAAACGGCAGGAACAGAAAACATAATATGGAGATTTCAGTTGTCAAGATTGATAATCTGATTCTCCTTCCCGGCGAAGAGTTTTCATTTAACAAGGTTGTTGGACCCAGGGATGCTGCTCATGGTTATAAGACGGCACACATTTACATCAATGGCAGAATCGAGGACGGTATCGGCGGCGGAATATGTCAGGTTTCCACAACAATGTACAACGCAGTCCTAAAGGCCGATCTTGAAGTCACCGAAAGAAAGAATCACTCCTTTACGGTCGGCTATGTGCCTCTGGGGCAGGATGCAACCGCCTATTACGGAGGTACTGATTTCAGATTTTTAAACTCTACGAACTGGCCTATAAAGCTGCTTTCATATGTGAAGGGCAACAGTATCTACTTTTCCATAATTGGGACTAATGAAAATCCTGACAAGACCGTAATAATCAGCAATAAAATACTTAGTCAAACACCCTTTACAACACAAACCACAGAAGATCCAACACTGCCCCCGGGAACAACAAAGGAATTGCAGGAGGGTCTGAACGGCTATGTTGTGGACACTTATAAGATAATACAGGAAAACGGAAAAGTGATTTCTCAGACAAAGCTGCATACCAGCAGGTATAGGCCATGTACACAAATACTTTTAGTGGGACCGGCGCCTGGGGGAGGCGGTATAGTGACCGATCCTGACGACAATGGTGCTCCGGGAGATGGAGGCACTGTACCGGTACCCGGCGATACCATACCCCCGGCTGACGGTGATATAGAGTCTGCGCCCGGCGATGTTACGCCCCCGGAGGATGGCGGTACAGAATCTGCGCCCGGCGATGTTACGCCCCCGGGAGATGGCAGTGACTCGTCTTCCGAATCGGATAATTTGCCGCTACCATTAGAAGAAATTCCCGATGGTCAGGAAATTACTGATTAATCAATCTACTTGAGTAATAGCATATAAACGAAATTGAGGAGTTGAACAATGCAATCGAAAGGAATGGTACTGTTATTTTTAGCGATATTTGCACTACCGCTTATTGCAATTTCTACAAATCATAATTTGTTCTTTGTATTGATATCAATTGTCTTGGTAGTGCTTTCATCGAGGGATATATTCAGCTTGATTTCAGGAAACAGTTTGCAGGATCAGCAGCTTAACGAAGAATTGGAAGAAGAGCTCGAAGAATTCGTTGATATAGATTTGCAACGGTTTGGCACCGGTATGAGCGTTGTTTACAATATGATCGTTGTCCTTTTTCTTATATACTGCGCCTTCTTTCTGAATACACTTTTGCTTAAATGTCTGACAGCTTTTGCAATATTAATGCAAATACACTTCATTGTAAAGAAAATAAAAGACAAGAATCACTTTTACAACAAAAACCAGCAAAAGCCGCAAATCTTTATATCAGGCATATCCAACATCGCAGTTGTATTCTTTGCGGTGCTCAATAAAATATTTAGACTGATTTAGCCAGACTGATTTGAAAAGGCTACTGCAAAAGAACGTCTCCATTATCCACATAAATATCAAGCAGGGGGCCTCCGCCGCGCACATCCCCGTGTACCTCTCCGGAAGAAACGCTTTCCAATGTATCGGGCATAGGATCCATTTTATTTTTAATGCGCCCCTTTGTCGACCTTACAGCCAGAGACCAGCCATCGGCCTTCTCAGGCAGATTCACGCTGATATCTCCCGTGGCAGCCCTTATCTTACACCCGCCTGCGATTCCGGCAGCCTTAAAATCAGCCGAAATATCACCATGGGAGGCATAAATCGTAGAATCCTGCCCCATCACGCAATCCTTAACTGTCAGAGTGCCTGTTGAAATATCGCAATTCAATTTTCCTTCTGTTTTCTCAATAAGCGTATTACCTGACACCGATTTCAGTTCAACTGTGCCCACAATACCGCTTAACAGGATATTCCCTTTGCCACATTCATATGTTCCAAAGGCGGAAATATCCTTCATATGTATATCGCCCTCATCAACTGACACAGTCAGCCTTTTTGAGCTGCACTGCTCAGCGTGAACCGTCCCTCTTCCAAGAGAAAGGGTTATTGATGACATTTCGTCAAAGCCTGATAATGTGACAGATGCATTTTGCGCATCTATATAAATTTGTGTAATTGATTCTGGCACGATTAATTCCATCTGAACTGTTTGCCTGTAGAGCGGCATTACAATATCTGTAAATAAGCGGCCAAGCTCGCCATCAGATAGCTGCTCAAACTCCTCTGCGGCCTCTCGTTCGATGGTGATGCTCGTGGTGGTAGTCTCCAGGGTTTTCTTTCTTTTTCCCAGAAGCTGCGATAATCGTTCCCGGGTAGCAGGCCCCTTAAGTTGCCAGTTTTCGATAACCTGAAGCTGATTCTGACTGCCGCGTGTTATTTTAATACTTCCGCTGTGTATCTTCACACTAACTCTGGTCTGTGAATCTATATCCACATTAGTTACAGTTTCATCCTCCACCGTCGGACCGATGGAAGGCCTACCATCCGTAAAGACAGTCTGAGTGTCACCGCCACTGATAAAAAAACCGTCATCGGAGGTCTTCGAACAGCCTGCTAAAGACACAGCTGCTACGGTAATGAACAATACTAAACATAAGCTTCTATGAAACATAAGGTGCATAAAGCTATTTCCGCCATCCCTTCCTAATTCTGCCACCCCTTATATAAGTCGTTACACGCCTGAACATAGACCCAATCATTCCACAAAGGATATTTTACCTTTGTCCGGCTCATGAGGCTGCCTTGTATTATTTGCATATCCTAACAATACTGAGCATCCAAACGTATAGCCCTCAGGAAAGCCCAGGCGTTTGCTGAATTCCTCAGTACGAACGCCGCTTTCGAATGCCTTACCTGCATATCCACAGATAAGATTCTCTATTCCAAGTGAGGTTGCGGCTAATGCGATATTCTGACACACAATGCCGCAGTCAAGCAATGCATAGTCCTGGTGAGTTAAGTCAATCGCAATTACAACCATGCAGGGTGCACCATAGAATATCTTGCCTCCCCGCTCCATGACTCTGTTGTATGAGGATTTATCCTCCATGCTCCCAAGATATGATATCGCCTCGGATTCAATATCACTTATCAACTCTGCGTCTTTTACAACAATGACTCTCCATGCTTGACGGTTCCTGGCACTGGGAGCCTGCACTGCCGCTTCGGCTATGGCCTGTAATTTCTCATCCGGCGGCATCGTATCCTTAAAATCCCGGCACGAATAACGTTCTGCTATCACTTTCAATGTTTCGTTCATCACGCACACTCCTTTACACAAAAATACCCCCTAACATTATATTTTAGCAGACAAGTAGCAAAAAGCCAATTTCCCCAAGTCAACCTTACGCCAGCTACTATAACTTTGCGCTAACCTGTCATTTGCACCGGTCTTTCATTTCGCGTTAAGAGAGATAACTTTACCTGAACAAGGGCCGATTCATTAACACCTATTCCCTGCCTCCAAGCATACTATTATATAAAAGGGGGTTAGAGCTTTGAAAATAGCAATTCTTGTTATGTTCAACGGACTCAGTAATACATACTCGCTTGTCAATGTTGTTGCTGAACACCTGAAAATGCTGTTGGATGCCGGATTAGAAACAAAAGTACTCGTCAGTCAAGACTGTCCCGACAACGAAAGGCAGGGCATATTTGCAGATGAACGGCTGGAATGGGTCAAAATCACAAACAAGCTAGAGAAAAAGCAAATTCATTGGCACGACTATTCGCAGCCGGAGGGTGATTTGCACGATACATTTTTTGATGAAGCAGATACGATTGCACGGGACTTCGAGAGCAATTTGGCAGACGTGGATGTGTGCATCATGCACGACATTCATTATCAAGGCTGGCACCTGATACATAACGTGGCAATAAGAAAAGCACAGGAAAAACTACCAAATGTTAAGTTCGTTGCGGTAACACATTCTGCACCCGTCAACAGGCCAAACAATCCCAAATACCCTTTCTCGTGCCGGTATACATCAATGCCTGATACAACTTATGTTTACCCGACCCAGTCCGGAATACCAGCACTTGCAAAGCAATATAACGTTCCGGAAGGAAAATGCAGAGTCGTCTACAACAGCTTGGATATCATTTCCATGATGAGTGATGATGTTAAAGCTGTTCAAAAAGGATTTGATCTTCTCACACCTGATATTCTGATTGTTTATCCGGGCAGGTTTACCACAGGGAAGAAATTTGAAAAAGTCGCTGCACTGGCAGGCGCAATTAGGAAAAAAACGGAGCTATCAGTCAAGGTAGTATTCTGTGACTTCCCCTGTATTGACATCGAACCTGAAAAATATAAGCTTGCTATCAGAAAAATCGGATGTTTTTTTGGCTTGAACAGCTCAGATATGGCGTTTACCGGGAAAGGGTGTATATATAACTGCTTTGACGAATTCTACAACCATATGGCAACCCTTTATTCATTTCTTAATTCCAGCGACGTAAAAAACAGAACTATACGCTACACTGTCAAAACCGGCAGTTCCGCATTGGGTATGCGTGCTACAGGTTATAGCATTAAGGTAGAATGTCTGGAGCATTGTTACAATAAGCTAATCATTTATGGGAACGGTTATGCCAAAAGACTTTCAAAATGCAACCCTGATATAGCAGGCAATGTAAGCTTTATTCTGACTGTATGTAAAAAAGCTCCCTATACCCTGGAGTACAGAATAGAAATAAAGTCAAGAGCAAATCCAAAACTAAACCACGACAGCGGTTTTGTTCGGGT
>CAZQCL010000096.1:0-7585 GCA_964592435.1 uncultured Oscillospiraceae bacterium | reverse complement strand
TGCCCACTCCAGGGGAACATATCCACCGGCTGTATCTCTACTGCCTTGTACCCCTTCCCGCAAAGGTACTTCAAATCCCTTGCCAGCGTAGCCGGGTTACAAGAAACATAGACAATTCTATCTGGCTGCATTTCGGTCAACAGCTTCAGCAGAGATTCATCACAGCCCTTGCGGGGCGGATCCAGCACGACCACATCGGCGCGGATTCCACGGCTATACATCTCAGGAACGACTTTTTCAGCTTGTCCGGAAATGAACTCCGCATTTGTTACTTCGTTTATCTGCGCATTCCTACGGGCATCCTCGATGGCCGTTTCTACGACCTCCACGCCATAGACCTTCTTAGCCTTTTCTGAAAGAAACAGCGAAATTGTCCCTATACCGCAATAAAGGTCAAAAACAGTCTCCTTGCCTGTCAGGCCGGCATATTCAAGAGCTTTGGAGTAAAGTACTTCAGTCTGTATCGGGTTGACCTGGAAAAAGGAATGGGGAGAAACCTTGAACTTATAGTTCCCTATGGTGTCAGTTATGGTTTCGCTGCCATATAGTAGAATGTTTTTGCGTCCGAGTATAACATTAGTTTTTTCAGTGTTGATATTCAGATAAATGCTCTTAATTTTCAAGACCACAGAGGGCTTTGGAAACCGACATGCCTCAGCATCCCCAGAAACTCCTTTGGCTTCGCCAATCCCGGCATCCTCAGGAACTCCCTCGGTTTCAACAACACCGGCGTCACCTGTAACTCCTTTAACTTCGCCAGCCCCAGCATCCTCGTGAACGCCGTCATCATCATTTGCCCCTCGATCTCCCCCAACCAGCCGCCGAATTAATTCATCGGCACCTGGTAGCTGCCTACCGTTAATGACCAGCACGATCATAAGCTCGCCGGTGTTGAAGCCTACTCGTGTTACAATATGCCGCACAAGCCCCTTTCCGGTTTTCTCATCATAGACCTGAATCTTATGGTCGTCCAGAAACCGGCTAATTACCCTGCGTATATTGTCGCTGTGGGCATCCTGAATTTCACACTCGTCGGATTGTATTACATCATGGGAACGGGCGGCATAAAATCCCGTCACTGCTTTGCCATCTAGCATAGCGACAGGATACTGAGCCTTATTCCTGTATCTATATGGATGCTTCATGCCGATAGTGTCGTGCACATCGACGTCAATCAACCCACCTATCCGCTTCAGGGTGCCTCGTACCAGTCCTGTCTTAAAGTCCAGCTGCGCCTTGTAATCCAGATGCTGCAGATTGCAGCCCCCACATCTTTTGTAGGCTTGGCAAAAGGGTTTGATTCTGTAAGGCGACGGCCGAAGTACTTCAATCAGCTTTCCAACTCCATAGTTTTTCGTAAGCTTTATGATTTTTACTTCTACACGCTCTGACTCCAGCGCACCATCCACAAAAACGGTAAGTCCCTCTATCCTGCCAACTCCCTGTGCTTCATGGGTCATGTCTGTTATATCGATGACATAATTCTTATTTTTTTCTATCTTAGCTTCAATCATTTTTTTCACAGTTATATTCTTCTCATTCCTAAACCTTGAACTGCCCCAGCAAGTTGTTGAGCGACCCGGACGCCTCATCCAGCTTCGCAGTCAGCTCTTCCATCTCTTCAATGGTTTTTTGCTGCAGCTCCAGATCCTCATTAATCTCCTCGCCGGACACCGCAGTGAAGCCAGCCGTATGATCCATTGTGTCTACGGCTTCTACCTGCACAGCTATGTTGCCCTTACGACTTCTGACTGCATCAGCCATTGACTTCAATGTATCAACTATATTATCAATAGTTTCTGTTATTTCAAGGATACTGCTCCTGGCTGCAATAATTTTTTCCGTGCCCTCATCCACGCTGTTGACGCCATCTCCAATCCTGTCAACCGCATACTGGATTTTGTCCTGAATCCCACTGATAAGCTTCCTTATCTCATGAGCAGCCTTATTGCTTCCATCCGAGAGCTTCCTTATCTCTTCGGCCAAAACTGTAAAGCCTTTTCCCTGCTGCCCTGCCCTGGCGGCCTCTATCGCCGCATTAAGCGCCAACAGATTCGTCTTGGAAGCAATTCCTGCTATAGTATCGGTAATTTCACCAATTTTATCAGAGGAATTCTCCAAATCAATAATGGAACCCGCAATCTGCTTCACTGTGTCCGTAACGTTTCTGATGACCAGCTCCGCTTCCTGGACGGATTTTTCTCCGGAGGCGACAATTTCAATCGCCCTCATTCCATCCGCAACCGCTTTATCGGTGGTCACTGCCAAGCCCTCATCATCGCTTCCGCCAGCCTCTGGAGCGGCACTCGAAGCTGTAGCCGTCTGTTTGTCCCATGCAAGCAGCCCCTCTATCATATTCTTAAAGCCACGAGACATCTTTTCGATACCCTCTTTGCTGTTTGCAAACAGCTCGCTAAGGCCTTTCCTGAGAATTCCAATGTCGCCGCTAGTGCTCTTCACCTTCTCAAGCATCCTCTGCTGGCCATCCAGGACATCGTTTACCCTAGCGCCCAGCTCTCCGATTTCATCATTTCGCTCATCCCTGACCCTGCCGGTCAAATCACCCTTACCGGCTTTTTCCAATAGCTTAGTCATGCCTTTGATAGGCTTCAATATATTCCGTGAAATCAGCAGTGCAATGAGCATGCCGATAATCAGCGAAACAATGGTAATGCCGCCAAGCGCCCACAACAGTCTCGCTTTTAGGTCTCTGGATTTTGCAATATCATCTGCCAGATAGCCCTTATAAGCTTTCTCCAAGGCTGTCAAGCCTTCTACCTGTTTGTTATGCAACAGAACCGATTCCATGTAGGCTTCAGTCAAACCTGTATTCTCTATTACCTGCTTTGCGGATAAGAGCCCATCGTATGTTTCGGAAAACCTGCTGCATGCTTCAGCAGCCTCAGCAGCAAGAGGGGCATTTCCAACAGTCATGAGTACTTCCAGCTCCTTCAGCACTTTCTCGGCATTCTGCATCTTCATATCAAAGTCAGCCTTATTGCTCCTCCCGCTGTTCATAGCGACCAATGCCTCGCTGTAGGAGTCCTGAGTCGATGAAATTGCAGTGTCAATCAGTTTAAGCTTTGATATAGCACCTTGAAGAGTGCCTGTAGCTAAGCCCCCTATAATCTGACGAGCATCTGTCCCTGTCCTGAGCGACGCGTCAAGATAGCTACGGACAGCCTGTGTCAGGGATGCATCGTATCCCTTTGAAGCCGAAGTGGTTAAGGCTGTTGTAACGGCACCTGGCTCACCATACACATTCCTGGCATACTGAGAAGCGGATTGTGTGTTCGATAGAGAGGCCGACTGCGCTGCTGCCTCCGACGCCGACTGTGCTGCTGCCTCCGACGGCGACTGCGTCACCGCCGCCGATTGATCGGATGCAGCTTCTGGAAGCAGCCCCTGCTCCAATCTATTGCCCAACTGCGCCCTCAAGTTCTCAATTTCTGCCTTCAGGCTATCTATTTCTGCCTGAAGCTTTGTAATATCTGACTGTAGTATTATTTGAGATGCCATCATCTCATTATTGACATCCACTGAAGCCTTATACTCACTCAAAACTCTTTCAACGGTCGGCACCAACTCGTCCAGTGCATCCTGCTGCTCAGCAGTCAGCCTTTCAAGTGAAGCTTTACCAGAGACAAGCGACTGCACCGTAAAATCAACTTGCTCCAGTATTAACCCCTTTACTTCCTGCTCCATTTCAAGAAGCGAGACGTACTGCCCTTCAAAGGCTGTCAATATGCTGTCATATTCTGTCCTATCAGCCCTTCTGATACTGTCTGAGATTTTTCCTTTGAAAAGCTCGACAAATTGACTATTATTATCTTTAAGCTGATCCAGTGCAGATTTTTCACTTTCCTCAGACTGCCGGGCAAGGCTTTCAATAGCTTGCGCAATCTTTTCATTACTTTCATCAAATTCTTGCTCATCTGAAGGACTAAGACTTGCCATGCTTTCCGAAACCATCACCTGCTGCGAATCAAGCAGGTCCCTGATTTCGCGTACACCGACTACACGGGCATTATTGCTGTCTGCGCTTGCAGCGATTCCTGACACCACCAGATTGTATCCCCCGAATGTAACAGCAAGCGTAGCAATTGAACAAATCAGTACAATTGCCACAAAAGCCAGAACCAGTTTTGCCCGTATGTTTATCATCTTCTTTTTCATCTCCGTCAAATTTCTGAAGGGTAGAAAATGCGAATTAATGTAAATCACGCATACAACATTATATAATTCGATATAATAACACAAAATCCTTCTTATTATAGGGAATAAATAAGAGATTGATTGTATGAATTATTTAAAATTTGACAAAGTAATGATAATAAATTATAAATAGATAGATAGTGCAATAAAAAATTCCGGGAAAAAAGGTTTTTTTAAACTTATGTAGAATTTATACTATCGTACCCTTTTTTCTCGCGGTATCTGTACAAAAGATAAGTAAGAGTAATTTGTTATTATCATTTTACAGGACGGTTGAGATATGAGGAAGGGAAAGGCCAAAAAAACAGAAAAGAAATACCTGTCGATAGTGTTGGTTCCGCATTCATCAAGTCATGTAAAGGTATTTAAATTTTCATCTTTCTACGCAAAAACCATAGTATGTGTTCTTTTATTGACCTCAGTATTTGTTGCAGGAGGTCTTTATATTTCTAAAATGCTGGATGAGAATAAAGCTCTGAAGCAGAACATTAACGACTTGTATAGCACCAATACACAGCAGCGAAAGGTTATAGAAGAGAAGACCGATGAAGTCGAAAAGCTACAAGAGGACAGCGCAATTTTTAGCGAAATTGTAAATGATAAGATCGAAGAATTCACGAATAGCTTTAATCAGATAACTGATGACTACATTACGGAGAGAAGTACAAAGACTGACCGTTCGGGCGATAGAACAGAGACGGAATTTACAAATGAAATGCGTGGGCTCAAGGATACCCTTGACGGGTTGAGCAAGCTTTACAGTCGTTCTTCCGATGCGCCTGTAGCTGACCTTAGCTCAGCAGAAGCCAAAATAGAAGCATTCATGGACACTGTCCCAACTCTTTGGCCAGCAAGCGGCAGACTCACAGATAAGTTTGGATACAGAAGTGATCCATTTACAAGGAGGAGAAAATTCCATGCCGGTATTGACATCGGGGCTAATCACGGTGCAAAAATAAAAGCCGCCGCCAGCGGTAAGGTAACCTTTGCAGAATATACCGCCGGCACAGGCCGCACGGTGAAAATCAGCCATGCACGCGGTATTACAACTGTTTACGGACATGCCTCCTCCATTCTTGTTGAGAAAGGTCAGACCGTAAAAAAGGGTGATGTTATAGCAAGGGTAGGTAGTTCAGGACGCAGTACAGGCTCCCATCTCCACTTTGAAGTATTGCTGTATGGCACTGCGGTTGATCCATTAAAGTATCTTGACGCAAAATAGAGTATGTTGGAATAAAAGCATTCCATCAAAGTAAACAAAGGCTTTTGCCCAAACAAGGAGGTTCATTATGTTTAGAAAGGGTTCAGTTGGCCGTGACGGAGTAGATACACTTGTAGGTGCCAGCTCTGTCTTTACCGGAAGCATAGAAGCAGACGGTACTGTCAGGGTTGACGGTAAAGTAAAAGGGAATTTAAAGGTGACCGGAAATGTTTATATCGGTGAACACGCTGTTGTAAAAGGAAATATTGACGCTGCTAATGTTCATTTATCCGGTACAATAGAGGGCAACATCACCACTGCGGGCATATTGAGAATTAAATCATCTGCTAAGCTGTACGGAGATATTAAGGTTAACAGCTTTGTTGCCGACGAGGGTGCGTTGTTCCAGGGTAAGTGTGATATGATGGAAGCTTCTCCGGAAGAGAAGACTACAACGAAACCAAAAAAAAATAGTAAAAAGAGCAATGTTCTCGAGGAGGTTTATGAGGCAGCGAACGAAGCAAACTGAACCGGGACGGTTAGTGCGCTCATATTAATGAGTCAGAAGCCTAAAAACCCCGGAATATCAAGCTGAATGATTATAGCGGTAAAGAAGATGATAAGTGCGGCAATCCCAAAGCGGAGCAACAGACGGATTTCTCTGATGTTCCGTTTTTTTATGTACCACCATCTACGGTAAATCCTGCTTTTTCTGAACATGGGAACAACACCCCCGTGCAATATAGTATGCCGGAGCTGCCTTATCGGTTACAATTCTCGTTGTGAATCAGAATATCCATAGCCATATATCTCTTTAGTGCCATTTCCATCTGCGCATATACATCTTCCAGGAATAAGCCGTAAAGATTTGTATCTTCAATCAGGTACTTGCTGTCCAAAGCACGATCCAATATGTTACACACCTTTTTTTGTATTTCCTTGTCCTCCAATACCTTCATGTTTCTATCCTTTGCAATTACAAGCCGCAACAGGGAAGGCATTTTCAGCGACGGCACCTCGGGCTCCTGCTCTAACCCCAGCAATGCATCTATTTCTATGTCCAGCGCCTGTATAATTCTGACAAGTACATCCAGGTTAGGATTTGTCTTTCTGCCATTTTCCAGTTGAGATAAATAGCCTGACGAAATGCCGGCTTCTTTGGCAAAGTCCACCAGAGAAATATTCAGTTCTTCCCTCCGGGCTTTGATAATCTCCCCCATTTTAATTTGCATGAATATCCCTCCTCAACGTTTACCATAGAAACATTTTACATAATATCAGCAGCTTTATCAACATAAATCAAGCTTTTACCCTGATTACCGGGTTTTGCAGTGATATTTTAATTATGCTATAATAACCTCACAAGTGAGGTTATTATATGCCTCCGGCGGAATTTATGGCCGTGCGATATTTTCGGCTTGGCATAAATCTGGTGCCGAAACGCACATGGCCGATTATATCATGACTTTTTTCAAATTCATGATATAATGTACTAGCTTAATTGGTTGCGTATAGTATTTGTACTATAGCTTACTCAGTTTCCGTCAGGAACAAAAGCTATGCCCTGGCAGTCAAATTGAAATAATTATAGCTTTTTATGATATAAGCAAATAAGGAGAACATGCATGAAGTCCACTAAAAAGCCCGCTACGGCCGGAGCGTTAAAGAGAAGAAAAGTACTTTCCTTCGCAGGGAAGTTTATAGCTACATTCCTGACCTGCCTATTTGTTCTTGCTGTAGCAATAGGCTGTGCATTTGGAGGCATTGTTGGAGGTGCCATATACGGCTATATCGAAACTGCCGAGCCAATAACCGAAGAACAGCTTATTGCAAAGACCTCCGGCAATACTACAATTATATATGATTCAAAGGGAAATATAATACAAAAGCTTACCGGCAAGGATAATATGGACAGCGAATATGTTTCGGACAAGGAAGTTCCCAAATACCTTAAGGATGCCATTATTGCAATAGAAGATGAACGTTTTGAAGAGCATAACGGAATTGATATACAGGGAATTATAAACGCTGGGCTCGGCTTTGCAAAAAGCATCTTTACAGGCGACAGCTCCTCAGTACGAGGCGGTAGTACCATCACCCAGCAGGTTGTCAAGAACATTACCGGCAAAACGACTCGCTCAATAGAGCGTAAAGTACAGGAATGGTATG
>CAZQCL010000095.1:0-7595 GCA_964592435.1 uncultured Oscillospiraceae bacterium | reverse complement strand
ATTTTTTTCGAAACCATTGCGACCACTCCTGTTAGGTTTTTTGTATTTTATATATGATATACCAATGAGGGGAAAATATCAAACTAGATGAGTGTGTCTGTTAAGTATATTGAACTGAGAAGTCCTGTCTCATATGTCTTTCCAGTCCCATCGTGCATGCTGCTCGTTCTGAAGCAGTTGCTCTGAAGTATGAAATATGGTCTTCACAAGCAGCCCTGCCGCTTACCAGGCTCGGTAACTGAATAGTCACTTTACATTTGTATTTACACCTGCACGGTTAGTCTGTCTACAATGGCCTTGTCCGGTGTGACTAGAGCTGTTTTGTAGTTGGCATATATCACCATGCCCGGCTTTGCACCGGAAGGCTTGCTGACGTTTTTTATTGTCGTGTAATCGACCTGCACCTTGGGGGACATCCTGGCTTTACTGTGCCATGCGGCAAGAATAGCCGCCTCCTCCAATGTCCGGTCCGGTATTTCACGGCCTTGTTTTTTAATTATCACATGAGAGCCCGGTATGTTCTTAGCATGGAACCAGATATCATTTGATTGGGCAAATTTGAGGGTAAGATAGTCGTTGTGCTTATTATTTTTCCCTACAAAAATATCAAAACCGTCAGAGGAAGTGAAATGCAGCGGATCCGACATTTTCTCCTGCTTTTTAGACAGGCGCTTTTTTTTCAGTTTCATATATCCCTGCTCTGAAAGCTCCTGCCTGACCTCATCTATCTCACGCAGCGTCGTACAGTTATCCAGCAGTGCGAGCACACCTTCCAGGTATTCCAGTTCTCTTTGGGAGTCCTTCAGCTGGCGGCTGGTATATACAAAGGCGTTTTTGGCTTTGGCGTATTTCTTGTAATAGCGCTGGGCATTCTCCTGTGGAAGCAGATTGGGATTGAGGGGAATATCAATGTATTCCTCGCCGCTGTCTGAGTAGTAGTTGAGCAGTGAAACCCTTTCGGCATTTTTCGGTATGGCATATATATTGGCTGTTATCAGCTCACCATAGAGCCTTAGATTCTCTCTGCCCGCCACATCACGCAGCGTGTCTTCCTGTATTGCCAGTTTTTTGTTGCAACGATCTATGGAATTGCCCAATACCCTATTAAGATCGGATTTTTGCTGCCTGAGGCGCTCAGCTTTGTCACGGGTGGAGTAGAATGTATCCAGCACAAGACTGATAGAGTCTAAAGACCGGCGATATTTGTATTGGCCTATGGCAAGACAATGAAAATCAAGCGGCTTTTGATGGTATTCATCTTCAAACATGATGCAGGGTTCGTATTTATCCTGCTTTATCTCATATAAAACACAATCCAGTGCCTTTTTCAAGGACAAGCGTGCATCCTCAGCCAAGGAAGCTGCCCCTGTCCTGTTCCCAATGCCTGCTCTGAAGCATACCTCGCGGCAAAGGAGCGGGCTGAAGCCCTTTATATTATCTAACAGGAATTTGTCCACAGTCTTGTTTGAAGCACCAAGCTCTTGAAGCAAGGCTGATGTATCGATAGCAGCAGGAGAGAGCTTGCCCTGAGCAGGAGGAAGGATGTATGGCCTTGCAGGCATGACCTCACGGACGCTGCTGATATCCGAGTCTATATGCTTGATAGAATCAATTATTTTATTATCGTTGTTGAGCAGGATGATGTTGCTGTGCCGTCCCATAATTTCAATGACAAGCTTCTTTTCGGAGATATCGCCCAGCTCGTTAGTGGCTTCAATGATTAACCCGATGATCCTTTCGTAATCATTAATTTCAAAAGAAAGAATTCTTCCGCTGTTCAGGTGCTTTCGTAGCAGCATGCAAAAAACCGGTGGAGATTGGGGATTTTCCTTTACAGCCTCTGTCATGTGGATTCTGGGATAGTTGGGGCTGGCGCTCATTACAAGCCTATGGCTTTTATTCCGTGCTCTGACCAGCAGGACAATTTCATCGGACTCGGGCTGAAATACTTTCTCCACCCGGCCACCGACAAGCTCCCTGGTCAGCTCATCTACAATGCTTTTTGTTACGATACCGTCAAAGGGCAATGGGAACACTCCTCTATATGCTTAGATCTTCACGTTAAATATGGAATTCAGTATATCATTTCCATGAAAGGTAGGCAAACCTTATCATTTTTTATTTGACTTTTGTAATACAGTTTTATATAATAAGTAAGCGTTTAACAATTTAGCGGTTACTTGTTTTAGCCGATTTCTATTATTGGGGTGAAATATTGTGGTTCAGTTACGCGAAATAGTCCGTCGCTTTATTAAGCTCAATCTTCTGCGGCGCATTGAACTTAACAAAGCAGCTGCGGATGAAGGATTGTATTTTGGGCAGCTTCCAATTGTAGAATACATCATAAGAAATGAGGGCTGCACACAGAAGGAAATAGCAGACAAACTAGGAGTCACACCCGCGTCCATAGCTATTTCGACTAAGAGAATGCAAAAAGCGGGCTTGATAGAAAAGCTGACAGATGAGAGTGATCTGCGGCGCAATAGGCTTTCAGCCACAGGCAATGGTATTGAGCTTGCCCGGATATGCCGGGCACAGGCAGATGATTTAGACAAGAGGATGTTTGAGGGCTTTTCTCAACAGGAGCTGGTAATGATGAAAGATAACTTGGACAGAATGATTGGGAACATATCGGATGAAAGTGATATTGGGGTAGATATGTATTCGATTACCGCGCTAAAAAATAAAATTGGAAGAAGGAATAATAGACATAAAGGCGAATCAAATAAAATGAGCAAAATAAGCAAATCGAAAGAAGAGGTATGATAGAATGATAAAAAAGCTTCTTCCATGTCTTGGGAAATACAATGTATATGCGCTTTTGTCACCGATTACTGTTGCCGGTGAGGTTTTATTAGAAATGTACATACCTTTTTTGATGTCAAAGATAATCGATGTGGGCATCAAAAACTCGGATATAGACTATGTTGTAAAAACCGGTGGGCTGATGGTGCTGCTTGCAGTGCTATCACTTGCTTTAGGTGCTTTGTCAGGAAGATTTGCGGCGATGGCGAGTACAGGCCTTGCAAAAGGAATCCGTAAAAAGCTTTTTCATAAGATACAGGATTTTTCATTTGCCAATATTGACAGGTTTAGTACCGCTTCGCTGATTACACGTATTACGTCGGATGTGAACCACACGCAGATGGCTTTCATGATGACGATTCGGATTATGGTGCGTGCACCGATTATGCTAATCAGTGCTACCTTTATGGCGGTATCTATAAACAGCCGGCTTTCAATGATCTTTTTCGTCGCTATTCCTTTGCTTGGAACTGCACTGTGGCTTATTGGCTCAAGAGCTTTTCCTTATTTTCGAAAGATGCTGAGAAAGATGGATTCCATGAATGCATCCATACAGGAGAATTTAATCGCAATTCGCATTGTTAAGGCCTTTGTACGAAAGGAATATGAAAACGAAAAGTTTGTGGAATCTGCAACGGCATTGAAGAATGCCCAGAAGAAGGCAGAGAAAATATTGATCTTGAACATGCCAATCATGACGCTTACGATGAATGCCTGTATAATAGCAATTATATGGTTTGGGGGGCATTTTATCATTGGTGGCACCATGCAGGCAGGTGAGTTTTTCAGCTTTATAACCTATGTCACACAGGTGCTTATTTCCCTTATGATGATTACGACGATTTTTGTGGAAATTGTCTTGTCCAGGGCATCGGTCAGCCGTATTGTTGAAGTGTTTGACGAGCAGCCGGACATTACCGACGAAAATGCGGATATGGGACTGGATGTGGAGAACGGTTCTGTGGCATTTGAAGATGTATCCTTTAGTTATGGGAAGGATGAAACTAACCTGACGCTTACTAATATCAACCTTAATATCAAATCCGGCGAAACCGTTGGAATTATAGGTGGTACCGGCTCTGCAAAGACTACCCTTGTACAGCTGATTCCCCGTCTATATGATGTGTTTACCGGAAGGATAATGGTCGGTGGGCATGATGTGCGCGATTACAAACTAAAAACGCTAAGGGACTCGGTTGCCATGGTGCTTCAGAAGAATGTTCTTTTTTCGGGAACGATTAAGGACAATTTGAGATGGGGCAAGGAGGACGCAACGGATGAGGAAATTATTGAAGCCAGCAAAGCTGCACAGGCTCATGACTTTATCATGTCCTTCCCAGACGGCTACGAAACGGATCTGGGACAGGGCGGCGTAAACGTGTCAGGTGGTCAGAAGCAAAGACTTTGTATTGCAAGAGCGCTTTTGAAGAATCCAAAAATCATTATACTTGATGATAGCACCAGTGCTGTTGATACAGTGACCGACAGCAGAATTCAGATGGCTTTCAGGGAAAATATGAAGGACACGACGACAATTATCATCGCACAGAGAATAACTTCCGTCTGTGAAGCAGATAAGATTATCGTGATGAATGATGGCCGGGTTGATGCTGTTGGCACCCATGAGGAGCTTCTTGCCGGGAACAGGATATATCGCGAGGTTTACGAATCGCAACAGAAGGGGGTAGCATAAATGGCCGGGACAGGACAAGGTACAAAGCAGGCGGGACATCAAATCAGGCAAGTGAGGCACCATGGCCGTGGCACAAGGGTGCGGGAAAAGCCTAAGAATCCGGGGAAAACTCTTGGAAGAGTGTTTAGCTATATGAGTGAGTATAAGCTACAGCTTGTCTTTGTTGTGATAGGAATTATCAGCAGTTCTTTATCAGGTGTGGCCGGCACCTACTTTTTAAAACCGATTATAAATGATTATATTGTTCCCTTGATTGGTCAGGAAGCCCCTGATTTATCAGGATTTATTTCGATGCTCGTAATGATAGTGGCGATATATCTTATTGGTATTGTATGTGCATATATGCAAAACCGTCTGATGCTAAATGTGTCAACCGGAACTCTTCTAAAGATCAGGGTGGATTTATTTACCCATATGCAGGATCTGCCTTTAAAGTATTTTGATACTCATACTCACGGCGAATTGATGAGCCGCTTTACAAACGATGTGGATGCACTGCGGCAGATGATCAGCCATGGAATCCCTCAGACTATTTCATCAACCATCAGCGTAACGGGCGTTTTCATAATGATGCTTGTGCTGAGCCCTCCTTTAACGGTTCTGGCAATTGCCATGTTACTTGTTATTCTCTTTATCATCAAAAAAGTCGGCGGCAACAGTGCCAGTTATTTTATCAAGCAGCAAAGGGAATTGGGCAGGGTGAATGGGTATATAGAGGAAATGATTGAAGGTCAGAAGGTAGTGAAGGTTTTCAGTCATGAGGAAGGCTCGAAGAGTGAATTTGACAGCATGAATGAAGACCTCTTTGATGCGTCATCCAATGCTCATACATTTGCCAATATACTAATGCCTATTATTGGGAACCTTTCTTATGCCCATTATGCACTTACGGCAACTGTCGGTGCTATTTTGGCGATTAACGGTTATACTGATGTGGGGACAATAGGCTCATTCCTGCTTTATACACGCTCCTTTTCCCATCCGATCATTCAAATTTCACAGCATTTGAATTCGGTTCTTACTGCTCTTGCAGGTGCAGAACGTATATTTAACCTGTTGGATGAAGAGCTGGAAAAGGATGAGGGATATGTAACGCTGGTAAATGCCAAAAAGGATGCTGAGGGAAATCTGCTGGAGGTGGATCATCATACAGGGCTATGGGCATGGAAGCATCCCCATGAGGATGGTAGCACAACCTACACTCAATTACGGGGAGACGTGCGGTTTGAAGATGTAACCTTTGCCTATGATAGAGAAGAAACCGTGCTGCACGAAGTCAGTTTATTTGCAAAGCCCGGGCAGAAGATTGCTTTTGTAGGTTCTACAGGTGCAGGGAAAACCACCATTACCAATCTGATTAATCGCTTTTATGATGTTGGGGAGGGTATAATTCGCTATGATGGCATTAACATTAACAATATTAAAAAGGCCGATTTGAGACGTTCTCTTGCGATGGTTTTACAGGATACACACCTTTTTACGGGAACGGTTATGGACAATATACGTTACGGCAGATTGGATGCAAGCGATGAGGATGTGATTGAGGCAGCAAAGCTGGCCAACGCCCACTTCTTTATAAGTCATTTGCCTCAAGGCTACCAGACGGTGCTTACAGCGGATGGCGCTAATTTAAGCCAGGGACAGCGTCAGTTGATTGCTATTGCGAGGGCTGCCGTGGCAGATCCACCTGTGCTGATTTTGGATGAAGCGACGAGCTCCATAGATACCAGAACCGAGGCCTTGATTGAAAAGGGTATGGATACCCTGATGGAGGGTAGAACTGTTTTTGTCATTGCTCACAGGCTTTCCACCGTCCGCAACTCCAATGCGATTCTTGTGCTTGAAGACGGTAGGATTATTGAGCGGGGCGATCATGATGAATTAATTGCACAGAAGGGCAAGTATTACCAGCTTTATACAGGGATGTTCGAGCTATCGTGAGGGCAAAAGCATCGAAATTGCCTATTGACAGGCGATCTTGTTTCTGTTATGATGAATCGGTAAAAATAAAGAAGAAGTCATCCGCTTCTCACCTTACGGAGTGATTCGCTAGGGTTAATAGTAAAGTGCTAGATATTGTAACTTGGCTATTTTGGTGGATTGACAGTTCTTCTGCGATCCACTTTTTGTTTTTGGGATTCTTTAAAGGGATAACCCGGAGGTGTTTAAGTATAAGCAGCAAGAGTGAATTAATGATTAATGAGGGGATCAAGGACGCAGAAGTACGTGTAATTGCTTCTGATGGCTCTATGCTGGGCGTGATGCCTCTGAAAGACGCTCAGGATATAGCGGCTGCTGAGGATCTAGATCTTGTGAAGATTGCCCCTCAGGCTACACCACCTGTCTGCAAGGTCATGGATTACGGGAAGCACATGTATGAACTGGCCAAAAAGGAGAGAGAGGCAAGGAAAAATCAAAAGGTCATCAACATAAAAGAGGTTTGGATTAAGCCAACGATTGAAGACCACGATTTTGAATTTAAGGCCAAGAACGCATGCAGGTTCCTTAAGGATGGCAATAAGGTCAAGGTGAGCGTGCGATTTAGGGGAAGAGAAATGAATTATGCATCCCTGGGTGAACAGGTGCTCAACAAGTTCGCAGATGCCGTTGCACAAGTGGGTACAATAGATAGAAGGCCTAAACTGGAAGGCAGGAGTATGACCATGATACTCAATCCGAAACAGTAAGGTGTTTCATAAAAGGCTTTTGCGCAATATATTGTACAGCGGAACTGGAATACGTGGCATCGCAAAATACCCAAAAATGAATTAGATTGGAATAAGCTAGAATAGGAGGATTTAAAATGCCAAAGATTAAAACACACAGCTCCTCAAAGAAGAGATTTAGAATAACCGGTACAGGCAAGGTTAAGATGAATCACGCTTTCAGAAGCCACAGACTTATATCAAAGGCCAGAAAGGCAAAGAAAAAGCACAGGCTTGGAACTTATGCTTCTTCTGCTGATGAGGCAAACATCAAAAAGCTAATACCGTATAAGTAGGATGTTTAGCGCCAACGGCGCGAGTTTCCAATAAAACATCCATATAGGATGTTTAGCGCCAACGGCGCGAGTTTCCAATAAAACATCCATATAGGA
>CAZQCL010000094.1:0-7698 GCA_964592435.1 uncultured Oscillospiraceae bacterium | reverse complement strand
ATTTGCTTCTGCAAAGGCAACGGAAAGAATAGCTCAGCAGGAATCCGCCACATAAGGCTATACCAGGAAAGCGATTTGTACAGCTGCCTTGTGGCAGGATGGAGGATAGCATGACTTACGAGAATATCAAGGCTGCGGTGTTTTTTGTCCGACCAATTAGGAAAACAATGCGGTAAACACATATCCCCCGCCGACCATCAAAACATTGCTGAAACTATGCATAAGAACCGGGTACAGAATGCTTTTGCTTCTTTGGTAAGCAATTCCTTGGATTGTTCCAAGGACGAACGCATAAACGGTCTGAGCCATAAAAGCGTGCTGCGCTATCTCGCGCCCTCTCGGGTCGGAATCCCTTACCTTAATATACATCGAAAGCCCACTAAAATAGCGGGCTTCCAGATAAAATGTGGCGGAGAGTCAGGGATTCGAACCCTGGATACCCTTGCGGGTATACATGATTTCCAGTCATGCGCCCTCGGCCGGACTAGGCGAACTCTCCGTATAGAAATATTCAGATTATACTCTATGATGCAACTGCCAAAAAACAGCACCGGGTCCCGGTTGTAAATCTTAAGCGTACAGTCATTGAGGCAATTGTAGTGTTGCTTGTTTCGCTTCATTATTCTACATTAGAATAATGGTGTTGTCAATGAGCCTTTTCTTTCATCACTGTTTCATAAAGCTGGTAGCCGCCGCTCAGGTTATACGCATCAAATCCGTTACCTGTAAGAATGCGGCAGGCGATATAGCTTCTAAGCCCGCTTCTGCAATGGACGTAGACCGGCTTCGCCTTATCCAGTCGGCCAATATTGACTCTTAGCTCATCCAGTGGTATATTGATAAACCCGTCTATCATTCCATTTCGCACCTCGCCCCTGGTTCTGACATCAAGGAGCGTTACGCTGCTATCGCGGGGTAATGCATCTATGTCATGCCAATGGAAGTTTTTGACCTTGCCCGTAATTATATTTTCAATCACATACCCGGCCATATTCACAGGATCCTTTGCCGAGCTGAACGGAGGAGCATAGCACAGCTCAAGCTCCGTCAAATCGTTGGCGTTAGCGCCTAAGCGAATAGCCGTTGCAAGCACGTCGATACGCTTGTCTACTCCATCAAAGCCTGTTATCTGGGCACCCAGTATTTTGCCTGTTTCTCTTTCGAAAATCACCTTTACCCACATGTTTGTAGAACCGGGGTAATAGCCGGCGTGCGATCCTATATACAAAAAGACCTTGTCATAGTTTATATTATTTGCATTCGCCGTCCTTTCATTAATTCCGGTCATAGCTACAGCCATATCAAAGAGCTTTAAAATAGAGGAGCCTTGAGTTCCTGTATACTTACTGTCAAGGCCGCAAATATTATCAGCGGCGATTCTGCCCTGCTTGTTGGCAGGCCCCGCAAGCGGTATAAAAGCCTTTTGTCCGGTTATAAAATCCTCTGTTTCTGCCGCATCACCAACAGCATAAATGCTTTGATCGGAAGTGAGCATATTATTATTGACAATAATTGCTCCCCGAGCATTCAAAGCGAGCCCTGCTTTTTTGGCAAGGCCGGTTTCAGGGCAGACTCCCACTGCCATAATCAGCATGTCAGCTTCTATGGTTCCACTTTGAAGCACCACAGATAATCCGCCTTTGGTGTCAATAATCTCTTTTACACCATTGTTTAGAAGCAAGCGAATCCCTTTTGACCTGATATAGCTGTGCACATCGGCTGCCATATCAAAGTCGAGGGGAGTTATAACATGATCGGCAAGCTCTACAATTGTGACCTCAAGACCTGCCTCGCTGAGGTTCTCCGCCATCTCAATGCCGATATATCCGCCGCCTACGACTATTGCAGTCTTGGGAAGCTTCTTATCAATATAATATTTAATAGCTAGTGTGTCGGGGATGTTGCGCAGTGTAAAAACCTTGTCTGAATCTACTCCGCTGATTGGCGGCTTGACAGGCTCTGCGCCGGTAGATAAAATCAGCTTATCATAGCCTTCTGAGTAAACCTCTCCTGTAAGAACATTTTTTACTGTTACTGTTTTTGCATCCCTATCAATATCTATCGCTTCACTAAAATTTCGAACATCGATATTAAATCGTGCATTAAAGCTTTCGGGGGTTTGCAAAGTCAGCGCCGATTTATCTGTTATTTTTTCTCCTATATAGTAGGGTAGCCCGCAATTTGCAAAGGAAATATGTTCCCCGCGCTCAAGCATGATAATCTCCGCTTTTTCATCCAGCCTCCGTAGTCGCGCCGCGGCAGAAGCACCTCCTGCAACACCGCCAACAATAATAGTTTTCATTAAGTTTCCTCCCGCGTTTAGTCTGTTTTCTATTTCTTGATTCCACTATTCAAGTATATTATTTTTGCATTACAGTATAACATAGTATTACCACACACTGTGGAAAGTAAGCATCGCAACCTGTCGGTTTCAAATATTTATCATTTCAGAAACATGAAAGATGGGTAAAGTAGTATTACGACTTTTATCGAGAATGTGATAAAAGAAGGCGGCTAAATGCCGTTAATCGGGAAGCAAGGTGATTGAAATGAAAAAAGACATATTGAGTATAACAGGAATGTCCTGTGCCTCTTGTGCAAGGGCAGTGGAGAGAGTTGTAAGCAAGCTGGAGGGCGTGAATTCGGCAAGTCTTAATTTGGCAACTGAAATGCTGAATGTAGAATACGAAGAGAACACAGTGAGCCTGCAAAAGATTAAGGATGCTGTGGAAAAGGCCGGTTACAAAGCCTTGGAGATTGAAAGAGGCGAACAGGTGGATCGGGAGAGGGAGCGCAGGGAGCAGGAAATCAATTCCCTGCGTAAAAGGCTTATTATATCGGCTATATTTACGATACCTCTATTCTATATTTCTATGGGTCATATGGTAGGATTGCCGCTTCCCTCATTTTTTACGCCGGTAACGAGTCCCCTTAACTTTGGACTTTTGCAGCTTGCTCTAGTTATTCCGGTAATTATTATGGGCTATAAATTTTATACTGTTGGATTCAGCACACTTATAAGGGGTCAGCCCAACATGGACTCATTGATCGCCATTGGCACCAGTGCTGCATTTTTATACGGTATTTTTGCAATAATCCAGATTATAAACGGAAACGTGGCATATGCCCATGAATTGTATTTTGAGTCGGCCGGGGTCATTATTACGCTCATTACCCTGGGGAAATATCTTGAAGCGGTCACTAAGGGAAAAACCTCCGAGGCAATTAAGAAGTTGATGGGGCTGACACCAAAGACGGCAACTGTTATTAATAATGGAATAGAAATGCTCATACCGATTGAAGAGGTAAAGGTTGGCGATACGCTTGTAGTAAAGCCGGGCGAAAGAATACCTGTGGATGGTGAAGTGGTTGAGGGCAGAACGTCTGTGGATGAGTCGATGCTTACCGGGGAAAGCATTCCGATAGAAAAAAATCCGGGAAGTAAGGTAGTAGGTGCAAGCATTAATAAAAATGGCTCAATACGTTTTGTAGCAACGAAGGTTGGAAAGGATACTGTTCTTGCGCAGATAATTAAGCTTGTTGAGGATGCCCAGGGCTCCAAAGCACCAATAGCTAAGATGGCCGATGTAATATCCGGTTACTTTGTACCGGCTGTCATAGTCATAGCGGTTCTGTCAGCGCTAGCCTGGTATATATCCGGAATGTCGCCGGTGTTTTCGCTTACCATATTTATTTCGGTTCTTGTCATTGCATGCCCCTGCGCTCTGGGACTGGCAACGCCGACGGCTATCATTGTCGGTACGGGAAAGGGTGCGGAGCACGGAGTATTGATAAAAGGGGGAGACATCCTTGAGGCAGCCCATAAGATAGAAACGATCGTATTTGATAAAACAGGAACACTCACGGAAGGTGAACCGAAGGTGACGGATATAGTTACCACCGGTGTAATAAGCGAGGCGAAGCTGCTACAGCTGTCGGCCTCGGCCGAGAAGGGTTCCGAGCATCCGCTGGGCGAGGCAATTGTGAATGAGGCTAATGATAAGGCTGTGGAGCTACTAAAGGTAGACAGCTTTGAAGCAATTCCGGGGCAGGGGATAGAGGTAATGTTAGAAAACAAAAAAATGCTCCTGGGAAATAAAAAGCTTATGGATGACAGAAAAATAGATATAAAGCTTCAGAGCGAATCGGACAGGCTGGCGGAAGAGGGAAAAACCCCGATGTACATTGCTATAGACGGACAGCTTGCAGGTATCATAGCAGTAGCCGATGTTATGAAGCCAAGCAGCAAAAGGGCTATAGAGGCACTGCATGATATGGGTATAGAAACAGTAATGATTACGGGTGACAACAGGAGGACTGCGCAGGCTATTGCCGACCAAGCAGGTATAGACAGAGTTCTGGCAGAGGTTTTACCTGAGGATAAGGCTAATGAAATAAAAAAACTTCAGGCGGAAGGAAAAAAAGTTGCCATGGTGGGAGACGGCATCAATGATGCTCCTGCTCTGGTCCAGGCGGACATAGGTATAGCGATAGGATCGGGAACTGATGTTGCAATGGAATCGGCGGACATCGTACTGATGAGAAGTGACCTTATGGATGTACCTACTGCGATACAGCTTAGCAAGAGGACTATCAGAAACATAAAGCAAAATTTGTTCTGGGCCTTTGGCTACAATACGGCGGGCATACCGATAGCTGCCGGCCTGCTCTATCTGTTTGGCGGACCGCTGCTGAATCCGATGATTGCAGCAGCAGCCATGGCCTTCAGCTCAGTATCAGTGCTGACGAATGCTCTTAGGCTTAAAGGATTTAAGCCTTCTCATTAGCAGCCGCAGAATCTCGGGGCTGACCGCATACTTCGTTTCATGTATCTTGAGCATCTAAGGAGCATCGAGCCCCACTCGATTCTATCCGGATATGCTTCCCAAATGGCTATATATGAGGCATATCCGGAATATACTCTTACTTTACCACATCGCCGGTCCAGTCAAGGATGCCGCCGAAGTCATAAACATTGGTGTAGCCCAGGTAAACCAATTCCTCTGCCGCCAGTGCACTGCGGCGACCGCTTCGACAGTAGACGAGAATAGTCTGATCCTTGTTTGGCAGCATTTCTTCTGCTCTTTGTGCTATTTCATTACCGGGAAGCAGCACGGCATTTGGGATATGCCCCTCGTCAAACTCAGATTGGGAGCGCACATCAAGAATTATCGCATCCCCACCCATCATTTCCATTGCTTGCGAGGGAGTTATTTTCCTGTACTCGGCTTTTGGGGCTTCTTCTTTTAGTTCTGCGTCATTCGGACCCTCTTGCGTTGAGCTACCTTCTTGCGGGGCTTCTTCCTTTAAGCTAATCCTCACCGCCGTAATCTGCACGGGATAGCTTTCTCTAATTTGGGGCAGGGCTTCGATTTCGACTCTTTGCCCGACAATTAGATCAAATGGAATTTCAAGCCCTTTATCAAAGCCAACGCTGGCTTTATCGAAGCTCACATCGTCGCTGGTTGTTACCATAATGCTACTATCATGGATGCTGTCTATTATGGCAGTAAAGGTTATATTATCGCTCTTCTGTCCGCAGCCCGTCAGCAGCAAAAGGGCGATTAGTAAAGTGATAAGTATTTTTTTCATATTTAACAAACCTCCACATTTATTATAACCCTAGCTTGGTGAAGAACAAACAAAAATGATCCCAGACAGTTTTGATAGTAATAGTTTTGTGATATACTATTGGCAATCTGGTCAGGGACGGAGGGGTTTTATGAGTGAAAAATCAGAGCAAGCAGTAGAACTGTTCAATCAAGGCTACAATTGTGCCCAGGCTGTGTTCGCAGCTTTTTGTGATGAACTGAATATGGATCTTAAAGCAGCTGTTAAGTTATCCTCATCTTTTGGTGGCGGGATGGGAAAGCTTCGTGAGGTCTGCGGGGCAGTCAGCAGCATGTTTGCAATAGCGGGAGCTATGTATGGGTACACCGACCCAAAGGACGACCAGGCTAAAGCAGCGCATTATAAGCTGATACAGGAGCTGGCTGCGCAGTTTAAGGAAGAACACGATTCAATTATTTGCAGAGAGCTTCTGGGTTTGGATGCAGGAGATGAAAGTTATGTCCCTGAGCCGCGGACAAGGGAGTATTATGAAAAACGCCCTTGTGCTGAACTAGTAGGAAGCGCAGCTAGGATCATGGAGAAGTATATTAATACAACGAAAGAGTAGGAGATTAGCAGATTAACCTAAAGGCTTAATCCTGGTTTCATAAAAGTGCTTTAGAAAAATTATCGTAAGGCTAACAGCAACTATCTCCGATAGCGGGAAGGCCCACCATATTGCGTTTAGGCCACCGATTCTTGATAATAGCAGAGCAAGAGGTACAAGTGCCAATAATTGTCTTGAGGTAGAGGTTATCATACTTGGAACACCGCTTCCCAATGCCTGGAAAACAGATCCTGATATAATGCAGAAGCCGGCAAATAAGAAACTGATGCTTATTATTCTGAATGCGGGGATACCTATGTCAATCATATCCGGTGTTGCATTGAACAAAGACAGTAATTGTAGCGGAAAGAGCTGGAATATGGCAAATCCAATTGCCATGATTATGGTGGCATATGTCATGCTTAGCTTGATAGTCTTAAGCATTCTCTTTTTATTCCGGGCACCATAGTTGTAAGAAAGAATTGGCACCATTCCATTGTTCAGACCAAAAATAGGCATAAAAACAATGCTCTGTAGTCTGAAGTAAACGCCAAATACCGCATTAGCAGTTGATGTAAATGTCAACAGAATCCTATTGAGGCTATATGTCATTACAGAGCCGATAGATATCATGATAGCAGTTGGAATACCCACAGCATATATTTTTCTGATAATTTCTCCGTCGAATCGGAATCCTTTGAATCTAAAGGTAATTTCCTTATTCAATTTTAGATTAAAAATGATTCCAAGGATCATGGCAAGAGTTTGGCCGATGACAGTCGCAAGAGCTGCCCCGGCTACTTCCATTCTGGGGAATCCAAAATAACCGAATATCATGATTGGATCCAGGATAATATTTACGATAGCTCCGAAAGCCTGCGATGTCATGGAATAAAGCGTTTTGCCCGTTGCCTGAAGCAACCGTTCAAATGTCATCTGTCCAATAAGCCCGAAGGAAAACTTAGTGCAAATGCTAAGGTAATCGATCCCGTATTCGAGGATTTCAGCGATATCGGTTTGTGTTCTGAAGAAGATCGGCACAAGGAAGGTGCCTAAAAGTGCGAAGAGCACTGCAGTTAAAAATGCCAGAAATATTCCGTTAATCGCCGTTTTATTAACTCTTTCCGTATTTTTCTCTCCCAAACTTCTTGATAAAAGGGCATTAATGCCAACACCTGTTCCGGCGCCTACGGCTATCATCAGGTTCTGCGCGGGAAAAGCCAGAGATACCGCTGTTAGCGCATTTTCCCCCAGCTGGGATACAAACATGCTATCCACGATGTTGTAGAGTGCCTGAACAAACATGGATATCATCATAGGTAAGGACATTGTGATCAGCAGTCTGCTAATATGCATCGTGCCCATTTTATTTTCCTTCAGTGATGGACTAACCTCATCCGCTGTCTTTATATGATCTGCCATTAACAGCACCTTTCTTTTAGAAACCCTTCATTAGTATTGTCGTGGTATTGCTGAAGTTGAAAATTGCTTCGGTAGCAAAGCCGACTACTATTATAATAATAATTTGCTCATTTGTATAG
>CAZQCL010000093.1:0-7715 GCA_964592435.1 uncultured Oscillospiraceae bacterium | reverse complement strand
CCTTGGTGAGCCATCCGCGACTCGAACGCGGGACGCCTTGATTAAAAGTCAAGTGCTCTGCCGACTGAGCTAATGGCCCCTATATAATTTGTTTGCAGTCTGGCTACGATAATATATACACCTTGCGGTGTCGAGCGGTGCAAGTATATATCATACAGTAACAATTAATCTTTTGTCAACCGGAAAAATTCTGCACCAGGCTAAATCACGAATATTTTCTCAAGTCCTTCACTTGGGGGGCATTTTGCGATGTTACATGTTTTGAGTTCCGCTAGCTAAGTTTGATTAAGGTTACATCGCAAAAGCCTTTTGGGAGATTTTTATAATGTCCTTTCGGACATATTTATTTGCTATACAAAAAGCACTCTCCATGCGCCATTACGTGATACTTCATATCCTTATGGTATCTGTAAATATAATCAGCAAGGACAGCAGGATTTTCAGAATTGTTTGCAAACAGGTCAAAATGCATGGGTATAAGCATGTCGGCTCCAATAGCTTCCGCAAGGCCGGCCGCGTCCCTGGCATTCATATTTCCTATTGTTCCTTCAGCGCGCCGTCTATAGTCAGCACCGTTTATTGGAAGAAATGCTACATCAATGCCAAATGGTTTAAGCATTCCGGCCATATCCTCAGTTTCTACCGAATCTCCCGAGTGGAATATCGTAATATTTCCTAGTCGGATAACGTAACCCAGGCATCTATATTCGCCCTTTTCATTTCTCTCATACTGCTCATGAGCTGCCGGTATCGGGATAATTGTGATATCACTAGCCAGTTTAAGCTGTTCAAAAGCCTTTGCTTTCTCTATCCTATTTTCATTAATTCCATGGTCCATCAGGGCCTTTGCGCACGGTGCAGGCACTATAAAACGTGCTTTAGGGGAGCTGACGCTCATTGGATATAAGGTATTGATATCGATATGGTCTATATGGTCATGTGTACCAAATGCAAAGTCAACGCAGTTGATCTCCTCCGGAGCAAAAGGCGGAGCATACAGCCTCATGCTTGCCCCGTCCTTATTGTAAAGCTCTGTAAAAAATGGATCTAACCATAGAACCCTATTCCGATATTTTACTGCAAAGCTTTCCTGTGCAAGAAACCAAATACCTAGAACGTCATCAGCCAGCACTTTATTACGGATTTCCTCCAACAATTCTTCTCCACATTTATACCATTTATTTTGCATTGAATCTAGCTCCTCATGTAGACAGGCACCATTAAGGATTATATTTTATTCTCCCTTTGATTCCAAATAGTCGTTCAGTTCCTTGACTATCTTGTCAACATCGATACCATGTATTGCGCAGGCATCCTCCAGGCTTTCTCCCGATGCTGACGGGCAGCCGAGGCAATGCATTCCGATACTCATTAATATTGGCACAGTACCCTTGTCCAAATTCAGAATGTCAGAAATAATCATATCCCTTGTTACCTTTGCCATAATCATATCCTCCCCATTTTTAATAAACTGCTTTGCACTACCCTCAAATAGCACTTCAATTCTTAATTGTAAAATTCCAGTCTATTATATACTATTATTCACTTAAAATATACCCTTCTTTTAGCGGGGCATTTTGCCTTCAGCAAAGAATCTCTCGCAAGCGTTCTTCATAATCTGAACTTTTCCCTGCCGATTTTGTATAAATCGGCTCCTGCACTGTCTATTACAACAGTGGCGGGAAAATTCCTCACTGTAAGCTTCCTTAACGCTTCCGGCCCCAATTCGGGGAAAGCAATTATTTCTTCGGCAATAATGCACTTTGAAAGCAGTGCTCCCACGCCTCCTATAGCTCCGAAATAAACAGCCCCATTGCGCATCATAGCATCAAGGACCTGCTTGCTTCGCAGTCCTTTCCCTATCATGCCGGTTAGTCCAAGCTCCATGAGCGAAGGCGCATATGCATCCATCCTGCCGCTGGTGGTAGGGCCTGCAGATCCAATAACCTTTCCCGGCCTTGCCGGACAGGGGCCTACATAATAGATAATCTGATCCTTTATATCAAAGGGAAGCTCCCTTCCATCATCCAGCATTTCAATCAACCTCCTGTGGGCGGCATCCCGCGCGGCGTATATGATGCCGTTTATTTCAACTGCATCCCCAGCCTTAAGCTTCATGGCCGCTTCCTTCGTAAAAGGCGTTTCAATTGTGATTTTATTATCCACGGACAATCCTCCCTATCGGGCTGTTTTTCATAAGCTACTTTACACTACCTCGGCGCAAGTATATCTATAGCACTGCTTCCGCATGCCTGGTCGCATGGCAGCTCATATTGACTGCTACAGGAAGTCCGGCAATATGAGTCGGGTATACTTCTATGTTCACCGCCATGGCAGTAAGCCTTCCGCCGAAGCCTGCCGGCCCGATTCCGAGACGATTTATACGATCCAGCACTTCTTCCTCCAGCCTGCCTATATCCTCATCGCCATTGCGGATGTTAATCGGACGGAGCAGTGCCTTCTTGGCAAGAATAGCTGCCTTCTCCATCGTGCCGCCTATCCCTACACCGACTATAACCGGAGGACAGGGATTTGGTCCTGCCTCTTCCACCATCTCTTCAATAAAGGCTTTCACGCCTTCTTCCCCATCTGATGGCTTAAGCATCCTGACTCCGCTCATATTCTCACTGCCAAAACCCTTTGGCGCCACAGTTATCTTAAGGCTGTCACCTTCTACTATATTATAGTGAATTACAGCGGGAGTATTGTCACCGGTATTGACTCTTTTAAGCGGACTCGATACGACGGACTTTCTAAGAAATCCATTCCCATAGCCTCTCCTGACGCCCTCATTTATAGCCTCTTCGAGACTACCGCCCGTCACATGCACATCCTGCCCGATATCTATAAAAATAACAGCCATACCTGTATCCTGACATATGGCTATTCGCTCCCGTGAAGCTATATTCGCATTTTCCACAAGCTGTGAAAGCAATAACCTGCCTGCCTCTGACTCCTCATTGCAGGCCCCCTCTTTGAGAGCCTCCAGGATATCACTATTCAGGTCGTAATTTGCTGCCATGCACAGCTGCTCAACCACGTCAGTAATTTTTGAAATGTTGATTTCCCTCATCCAAGCCTCCATTACATAGCAAGCCGCAAGGCCGCTTAACACTTGCGCTTCCCATGATACATTCATTTCCCAGGTGAATACTTTACCATAATAAAGGAATCCTTTGTAAATTGCAACTAATTGCAAGTTTACACAAAATTCAAAAGTTATTAAAAGACTTTTTCATAGCACTTTGGTATAATGAAGGGAGAAAAGTAGTATACATCATAGATTATGTGGAAGCAGCTAAACGAAAAGAGGTTTTTATATGGAATCCAGAAATATACTGGTTTGCGTCACACAGCAAAAAAACTGCGAACGCTTGATTAATGCGGCAAATAAATTGTTAGATGAATATAAGGGCAATCTATATGTGATTAATGTGGTGAAAAATGATCTGAACTTTCTTAATAGCTCCGTAGAATCCGAAGCCCTTGAATACCTTTTTGACATTTCAAAAAATATTGGTGCGAATCTTTCCGTTCTCAAGTCCGATGATGTTGAAGGAACCATCGCACGATATGCAGATGATAATGATATCAGCTGTATCATTCTCGGGAAATCTCACTCTGAAAGCAGGGGAGATCGCTTTATAAAGAAACTAAAATCAGTGTTGAAAAATGACATAGAAATAAGAATTTTGTCGTAAATAAATGTATATAGTCTAAAATGCATATTTAATGTAGTTCTAAATGACTAAATTGTTGTGAAAGGCTTGACTTTAGGGCATTTTCATTATAAAATATTGTCGAATTCCAAATATAGGAGGTTGTTTTAATGAACAAAACAGATTTAATTAACTCGATTGCCTCAAAGTCAGGTTTAAACAAGAAAAACAGCGAAGCAGCACTCAACGCATTCATTGATTCAGTAGAAGAAGCCCTCGAAGGCGGGGACAAAGTAGTATTAGTTGGTTTCGGTACTTTTGAAGTCAGACAAAGAGCAGCACGCAAGGGCAGAAACCCACAGACCAAAAAAGAAATCACAATTCCTGCTTCAAAAGCGCCAGTATTCAAAGCCGGAAAGGGTTTAAAGGATATCGTAAACGCCAGGAAATAAGTAATTCAAGTTTTGGAAAAAAGGCAGCCAAATGGCAGCCTTTTTTGTTTGCATCATCTTAGCTTCATCATATCTATAGCCTTTTCTGTCAAAAACCTGATTACATCCAAATTCCCCGGGGTTTTTCCGGTATAGGACATAATAATAATATCCCGGCTTTTACATTCGGCTTTTTTAATCTTATTGCATGCGCTGTTGATTGCACAACGTATTGCTCGATCAATATTTTTCCCAGTCGTATTAAACTTTATGGCTAATTGCGGATAGATAAGCTTCGTTACGGAATTCAGTACCATCGGACGATTTACCGAAAGCATAACAGCCTCCGTCAAATAACGGTATCCGGCTATATTGGGCGTGATTCCCATTCTTTTTATCAGCGTTGTCACAATCTGTTCAAGGCTATTCGCATTCTCATCCGGCCTACTGATACCTGCATCTTTTATGTATGTCCTCCTTTGTATCCCTGAGGGCATATTATATAGGCTTCTAATGTGTGAGATCAGTACATCAGGGTCGAAAGGTTTCATTATATAATAATCTGCACCTAGTTCAATAGCCTGTCGTACGGTATTATCCTTTCCTATCGCCGTCAAGACTATAAAAATCGGCCGCTGTGAGGAACTCATTTCCGAAACTTCCTCCAGAACACCTATCCCGTCAAGATTAGGCATAATGATGTCCAGTAATACAATATCCGGCGCCAGCTCCCCTATCATATCCAGCGTTTCGCGCCCATTCCTTGCAATCCCCTTTACAAATATATCCTCAGTTCCACCAATATATTCCTTAAGTAAATTGCATAAATCAATATTGTCATCAGCGATTATTACAGAAATCAAATCATTCATTTAATATCTCCTGTACAATTTTTTCCGGTGCTTTCCCGGCACAATCTACGGTATAGTCGGCATACTTCGAGTACAAAGGATCGCGTTCTTCAAAAAGCTCTACAAGGGTTTGTCCGTCTGCCCTTACCAATCTTCGCCCGGGATCAAGTCGTCTGGCGAGTATAGTCGGATCTAGCTTTAAATAAATCAACCTGCCTATATTATTAAAATAACTCATTAATTCGCTGCTCTTTACAACCCCGCCACCTGTTGCGACGACACATCGATCAAGCTTCATGGACAATACCACTTGCTTTTGTATCTCCAGAAATTCCTCGACTCCATCTTCCGCTACAATCTCCCTTGGCGAACGTCCCTCGCTCATGATAATGCATTCATCCGTGTCTATAAAAGATAAGCCGAGTTTTTCCGCCAGCAGGGGACCCACCGTGCTTTTGCCGGCACCGGGCATTCCAATCAGTACGATAATGCTCTTGCCTGCTGCATCCGAATTGGTAGCGGCAGACGATGCTTTACATGAATCGCTTCTACCGGCAGCACTTGGCTGTACGCTGGTTATCTCTTTGCCTTCCTGCTCTGTCATAGCTTATCCCACTCCGGATCAATAGCAGACGTTATGTTTTTATATCCTTCCGCCATATATATTGCATCCAGCAATGCAATCCTCATCATTGCTTCACAAACAGGATATATCCTGGCACATATGGTCGGATCGCTCCTGGAAGCAAATACATGATTGACATTCCTGGACTCCATAATGTCAACGGTAGCCTGCCGTTGCAATATTGTTGGAGTAGGCTTGCATGCAATCCTCAATCTGATTTCCTCACCATTTGAAATGCCACCGAGCAGACCGCCTGCACGGTTAGTTCTAAAGCGTATTCTGCCTGTTTCTTCATCGAAATAGGGCGTATCATTGGCCTGAGAGCCGGTCATCTCAGCATGTCTGAAGCCATCACCGAACTCTATGCCCTTCACACCGCCAATAGACATCATAGCATGGGCAATGGTTGCGCTGAGCTTATCGAACACGGGCTCGCCCAGGCCAGCTGGAACCCCAACAGCTACGATCTCCACAATGCCTCCGCAGGAGTCCTTTGCAGCCTTTACTTTTTCCAGATCCTCAATCATTTCCTCTGCCTTTATCAAATCCGGACAGTTTAGTTCATTCTTCCTGTAATTTGCCTTTGCTATCTCATATGTGACCGGAGCGGCCTTAATGCCATGGGACTCCACTATATATGCAATGACATCAATGCCCATTTTGTCCAGAATCAATTTGGCCACGGCACCCCCCGCCACCCTGGCGACCGTTTCTCTGGCCGATGCCCGACCTGCTCCCGCCCAATCGTAATAGCGGCCATACTTCTTATAGTAGGTATAGGATGCCTGTCCGGGTCTGACCAGATTTCTGTTTCCCTTATGCTGCTTTATATGCAAATCCTCAATATCACTACTGGGTATGATCATGCCGACAGGTGCGCCTGTAGAAAAATCGTCCTCCATGACACCGGAAAATATGTAAACCCTATCCGCTTCCTTCCTGGGCGTGCTTACCCTTGTAAGCCCCGGTCTGCGCTTATCCAGCTCTTCATGAATAGCTTGCGCAGTAATCTTCAGTCCCGGCGGCACACCATCAACAATAACCATCTGCCCCCCATAAAGCTCCTGAACTATGGCAGGATTCTTTCGAAAACCCCCGGAGTACGATTCACCACAGGTCGTTATCCTAAACACCCTTCCAAATGTATTCCCAAGCACTGTATCACCTCCAGCCTTCCGATTCCTCTATAATCGTCTCGATGTCGCCCCCACACTCCTTAACCAGCAAGGGGAATTCGGGAAACGTAACATTCATAGCTTCAGCTGTATCAATCACCGTTTCCCCTTCTATATTCATGCCTGCAACTGCCAATGCCATAACAATCCTGTGATCATCATAGCCACTGACCGGGCAGCCTTTCAATTTGCTATTTCTGACAACAAGCCCCTCAGGGAGCTCCTCAATATCTGCGCCCATCTTTTTCAATTCTGAACACATCACACTAATTCTATCTGTTTCCTTCACTCTTGCCTGAGGAACATTGACTAGGCGGGTTTCACCCTCGGCAAAGCATCCGGCAACTGCCATTGCAGGCAAAGCGTCCGGCGTTGAATTCATATCTATCTCTATGCCCTTAAGGCCCTTGCCTTTTACTATAATATCCCCCCTGGTATGCCGAATGTCGGCTCCCATCTCCTTAAGATAATCCAGAACCTTTTTATCTCCCTGGGGATCAGTCATGTCCAAATTCCTGAGAACAACCTCCCCGCCTGATATTGCTGCAAGAACCATAAAAAATGTCGCACTGGAAAAATCCCCCGGGATAGAAATGTCAAATGCCTTGTACTGCTGGTTTCCCTTGATCCATATAGTCTTAAAGCGGTCGTTGCTAAAGTCTATTCCCTGATTCTTCAACCACCACATTGTAATCTCAACATATGGTATTTCATTCAATCGGGTAACTGTTATTTCCGTATCATTGTCCAGCAAGGGTGCATTAATCAGTATGGATGAGAGATATTGGGAAGTAACGGCATCAAGCTGGGCTCTCCCTCCCTTTAATCTGCCTTTTACCACGACAGGAGCCATATCGTTGCCACGGGTCGAAAACACCTCTCCTCCCAATTGATTCATTGCACTAATCAAGGCTCCTAACGGTCTTCTTCTTATTTGATCGTCGCCGGTAAAAACAGTAACGCCATCTATCAGA
>CAZQCL010000092.1:0-7724 GCA_964592435.1 uncultured Oscillospiraceae bacterium | reverse complement strand
CATTTTCACAGAACTCGGCATATACATTAAGCATTCTAATTGTTTCTTCCTGTGCTTCCTCATCAGTAGCATGGGCTGTGTGCCCTTCCTGCCATAGAAATTCGGTCGTTCTCAAAAAGGGCCTTGTGGTCTTTTCCCATCTGACCACAGAACACCATTGATTATATAGCTTCGGCAGGTCTCTCCACGAGTGAATAATATTGGCATAATGGTCGCAAAAAAGCGTTTCTGATGTCGGCCTTACACAAAGCCTTTCGGTAAGCTTTTCATCGCCGCCATGGGTCACCCAGGCTACCTCCGGTGCAAAGCCCTCCACATGATCCTTTTCTTTTTGCAGCAGCCCTTCGGGAATAAACATCGGCATATAGACATTTTCATGCCCGGTTTTTTTAAATCTCCCGTCCAGCTCCCTTTGAATGTTTTCCCAGATAGCATAGCCGTAAGGACGAATAATCATACAGCCTCTCACGCTTGAATAGTCCACCAGATCAGACTTTTTGATGACATCGGTATACCATTGTGAAAAATCCTCATCCATAGAAGTAATTTCTTCAACGAGTTTTTTATCCTGTGCCATAATAACAACTCCTTCATTTCAATAATTACTATTTGTGCTCCGTGTAAATAAAAACGCCCCTGTATAAACACACAGGGACGAATTAAATCCGCGGTACCACCCAATTTGGATAACCCAACTTGTCGAGCCTGTATCGCGGCTCAAACGGCAGTCTCATCGACAGCATCTCGGGGGTGGGAAGAAAGGGTAATCCTTTCGCATTCCCGTCATCGACATTTTCATATATTAAAAATTAGTATATTACAACCTATCAAGGCTGTCAAGAGAGCCGTTGAAAGGTTTGGCGTAATAAATTGTGGGCCTTACTCATAGTCCATTTGAAGACGGTTTAAATAATTGGACTATTTCGTACGGACAGGCTCTGGACAAATTTTCTTTCACAGAATATACTTAACTTAGGGAAAATGCTCCTAACCAGCCAAAGCTGCCGAAAAGGTATGCTGAGGGCAGAAATGCGAGTTGTTGTCATGAAAGTAGGGATTGGCCAGGACAGCCACAGATTTGATTTTGCAGATAAACAAAAAAAACTGATATTGGGCGGAATCGTCTTCGACAAGGAGCCGTCCTTGGCGGGAAACAGCGATGCCGATGTGATACTTCATTCTATTACGAATGCCATATCGGGTGTCACCTGCGTAAATATCCTTGGCGACGTAAGCGACGAGCTATGCCTGAACCAAGGCATAACAGACAGCAGCGTTTATCTTGAGGAAGCTCTGAAGCATCTTCACGATCTTAAAATTGTCCATTTGTCCATATCCATTGAATGCTCAAGGCCAAAGATTTCCCCGAGAATTGATGAAATTAGAAAGAACCTCTCTAGGCTCCTTAGTATCCCTGAGGATTGTATCGGAATAACTGCCACAACAGGAGAAGGTCTCACTGCCTTCGGCCAAGGCCTTGGCATTCAGGTGTTCAGTGCAATTACAGCGATTTAGGGGACACAGGGGGACGCTATTCAGTCATCGAACTGCATATGAATTCCGCCATTATCAGATCTTCCTTTGTAGTAATTTTTATATTATTGTAGCTTCCCATCACAAGCATGACCTTATGCCCCGCTCTTTCAGCCAGTACAGCATCGTCTGTTCCGCTGAACCCATCCTGCTCAGCCTTCCGGTGAGCATCCATGATTAATTCATACCGGAATCCCTGAGGTGTCTGAATACGCCACAATCCATTTCTTTCAACGGTTTCCTTAACAAAGCCATCCGGTTGCGCCCGTTTAATCGAATCCTTGGCAGGCACTGCCACAACAGCCGAGCCATGCTTCTTCGCTGCTTCGATACAGCGTGCTATGCTCATTTTATCAATAAATGGCCTGGCACCATCATGAATCAGTACAACATCACACTCCGGTGATACCTTACGAAGCCCGTTATAAACTGATTGCTGCCTGGTCGCTCCTCCGGCCGTAATAGCCCTCACCTTTTTATATTTATACTTCTCCACTGTTTCACTGCAAAACTCAACTTCAGCTTCATTGGCGACGATAACAATCTCATCAATGAGCGCAGAGTCCTCAAATTTTTGAATTGTTCTTGCCAAAATCGGTTTTCCAAGCAGCTCAATGTACTGTTTATTTTTCTCCATGCCCATCCTCGAGCCTTTACCGGCTGCCGCAATTACTACGCTTACCAAGTCTCTCGCGTCATTTGCACTTGCCAAGCCTCTTGTATCATTATTAATATAGCTTGCGCACTCATTCATACTTTCGAATTCCTCCTGAAGCGTACATAAAAAACGGGGCTAATCAACCCCGCGTATTTTGTCTTAAAAATAAATTATGCAACCCACATTCAATATCACATCACACGCTCAATATTACATTTGGGCTTTGCAAAAATCATCCTACCCGCAGCTGTCTGCAATATGCTCGTTACAGTTACATTAAGGCTTTCCCCTATATGCTGTCTTCCACCGTCTATGACAATCATTGTGCCATCATCAAGATAACCGACTCCCTGACCGTTTTCCTTCCCATCCTTTATGACCTGTACAGTCATTTCCTCTCCGGGAAGTGCAATCGGCTTCATGGCATTGGCCAACTCGTTGATGTTCAATACCGGAACACCTTGAAAATCAGCAACTTTGTTCAAATTATAGTCAATGGTTAAGACCTTACCTTCCATTCTCTGAGCAAGCTTTAAAAGTGCACTGTCTACTTCGGTGTCGGAGGAAATCTCAACATTTTCCACCCTTACAGGAAACTCTAAATCCTTTTGAAGCATATTTAGCACATCCAGACCACGCCTGCCACGGTTGCGCTTGAGGGAATCCTGAGAATCAGCTATGTGCCTAAGCTCTTCCAGCACAAAGCTGGGGACGATAAGCTCCCCCTCGATAAAGCCGCTCCTGCAAATATCGACGATTCTGCCGTCTATGATAACACTCGTATCCAGTATCTTGCATTCAGTTTGAATGCTACCGTTCTTCGCTCCGGAAGTCCTTCCCTTCATAGAATCAAACAAATTTTCATTTTTCTTTCCCGCCGCTACAGCAACACCAACACAGCTGAATATTATGTTTGCTGCGATTGAAATAGGTGTGCCAATAATATCGATGTCCTTTATAGGTATTGTAACAAGATTCGCTATAACCAGACCCGCTATCAGACCGATTGAACTGAGCACCAGCTCATATAGCGTCAGTTTTTGAAAAAATGCTTCCATTTCATCAAGTGATTTCATTATTACATCAATCAGCTTATTTCCTGTGGTATAAAAAACAAGCGCAAAGGCAAGCGATACCACAACGAAGACCAGTGTCTTCAATTCCGGAGCCAAGCCTTGCAGCTGATAAGCAAAAAATGTCCTTGTCAGCGTCATACCTGTCATACCGCCTACAACTGCAAATGATAGTTTAATGATATAATTCAACACTCTATAAAACTCCCCTATAGATAATATTTCCCGCCCATCTTCGGTTAAATACCCCAACCTCGGTCAAATACTAAATTCTGAGGAAATCATTGATTACCGTTTCAACCTCTGTCTGGCTTGTATCTTCAGCCAGTACAAGTTCACTAACCAAAATTTGCCTTGCGCTGTTAAGCATTTTTCTCTCGCCCGTTGAAAGTCCTTTTTCTCGATCTCTCTTCATAAGTATCCTAACAACATCAGCTACTTCGTATATATTCCCACTTTTAATTTTTAGCATATTCTCTCGATAACGTTGATTCCAGTTGTTTGTGACATTGACACTCTGATCCTGTAGAATTTGGTACACCTTGTCCACATCACAGCTGCCTATTATTTCGCGGATACCTACTTCCTTTACATTTTGCGTCGGTATCATTACCTTCATGTCACCAACCGGCATCTTCATTACATAATAGTCCTGCTTCTGTCCAAGTATTTCCTTTTCCTCAATGGATTCAATCACACCGGCTCCATGCATAGGATAAACTATTTTATCGCCAACACTAAACATAACAAATCCTCCAAACGCACCATTAAAAGCACACATTTCACAATCTGCTGCGATTTGTCTTTTGTCAGATATCGTTCGGCGAATTTATAGGTATCAGCCTGTTTTCGTCAGAAACGATTAATGAAATACCGAAAAAAATACTTCCTGTGCATCCATATAATTGAAATTAAGGAAGTCATTGAAGTTTTCTTCAGCTACTTTACTAGTATACACCATAATAATATTATTGTCAAAAACAAGTGATTTGTCGCCCGTATTCTGTATCAGCCCGGCTTTACACAAGTCAATCAGTCCTATATGTTATTGTCAAGTGTCAAGATTTATTTCCCCATCTGTGTCATTATCCGCCAATACAGCATGATTTATGCAAATGCTTACCCCCCACTCTTTTTACGGCATTGACAACGAGTTGTCCCTACATCTATAATAAATACATGGTAATACAGTTTTGCATGTTTAATTCCAGCATATAGAGTACGATTGTGCATAGGTGCTAACGGAATTTGTATGCTGGTGCCTTGCGCAAAATGCTATGCATCAGGAGGACAAACACAATGAAAGAAATGTTAATGGTTGAGTTTCAGAACACGGTACAGGATTTAATTTTCAGGAATAAGAGCATCATTGATTCCATTACAAAATATCAGGAATCCAATGCAAGAGTCAACCGCGCTGTTGTAAAGGCAGTCACACAATGCGGGTGCATTTCAATTGAAGCAGGGAAGCAGAAGTTGCCTGAAGACGGCAGTTTTGAAGAAGTCCGCATGGCAATGGATACACACGTCAGCGGGAAGCTTTGTGAAAACTGCACAGATCAAATTGAAAAGGAACTTGGTAAGAATCTTTATTACATAGCTTCCATATGCAATACACTTGATCTGAATCTCTATGATATCCTGATCAAGGAGCTGGATCAGGTCAAAATGCTTGGTCAGTTCAATCTGGAATAGCATTTGTGTAATAGCATTATTTAAAGATGATTTCCAGAGCTTCCTGTAAATTCGAAACCGGAATTATCGCGGCTCCCGCAGTATTATTAATTTGACGCGCCATTTTCATGTTCCCTTCCGGTATGACAATACTCTTAAAGCCGAGCCTTATAGCTTCCGAAATCCTTTTGTCTACCTGTGCTACAGCACGTATTTCTCCGGTAAGTCCGATTTCACCTATTACCACGCAGTCATTGCAAACCGGCAGGTTTTTGAAGCTGGAAGCAACTGCAGCAGCAATACCAAGATCACAAGCCGGTTCATCCAGCCGTATGCCTCCAACCACATTTAAATAGGCATCATAATTATAAAGCTGAAGCCCCACACGCTTTTCCAGAACTGCCATCAGCATCGATAATCTGTTGTAATCGACCCCCGTGGCCATTCTTCTGGGTACAGCAAAGTTTGTGACACAGACAAGGGACTGTATTTCAATCAACATCGGCCTTGTACCCTCCAGGCTTGATACCACGGCAGATCCGGGAACATTATTTGATCTTCCCGACAACATCATCTCCGAAGGATTTGTCACCTCTTCAAGGCCTGAATCCCGCATTTCAAATATGCCGATTTCATTAGTCGATCCAAACCTGTTTTTTACCGCCCTTAATATGCGAAAGCTCAGATGCCTGTCCCCTTCAAAATACAACACGGTATCAACCATGTGCTCCAATACTCTCGGCCCCGCGATGGCACCATCCTTAGTCACATGGCCTACGATCATCACAGTAGTTCCGCTGCCCTTTGCCAGCTTCATCAAAGCTGCCGTTACCTCTCTTACCTGGCTTACGCTGCCCGGTGCAGAGGTAATGGTATCCGAATACATGGTCTGTATGGAATCGATTATGACCAGTCCGGGTTTTTCGGTGTCTATCAATCCGGCTATTGACTCATAGTTCGAAGCCGATACAATAAACAAATCCCTACGTTTTACCTTCAGCCTGTCGGCTCTTAGCTTAATCTGCCCAACGGATTCTTCTCCGGAGACGTACAATATTTTTGAGCCTGCATGTGTTGTATTACATATCTGCAGCAGCAATGTTGATTTCCCAATACCCGGATCTCCTCCTATGAGTATTAGAGATCCCTTGACAACTCCACCGCCAAGAACCCTGTCCAGCTCCTTTATACCGGTTGTACTACGGTCTTCGCTTCCTATCTGTATTTCTTCCAAGTTGACCGATTTTATGGCTCCATCCTGTCTTACTGCTGTCTTAGCATTACTTACCGTACGCTCCTCGACAAAAGTATTCCACTGCATGCATGCCGGACATTTTCCAAGCCAGCCGGATGACTCATATCCACATTCCTGACAAACAAAAACTGTTTTACTTTTCGCCATAATTCCTCCCAAACTCAATACCGGCAGCCTACAGCTCTCCGGCCGCATTCAGGCCGTCAACAACAAGGACGAACATCGCATGTGACCATGTAAGCGGTATAACCCATGCTGGCTTGCCTGTGTCCTTATCGACCTGCTCCGGTAAAAGCCCTTGCTCAGTAGTACTATTTACAGCCCAGTTCAAATATTCTCTAGCCTTTGAATAGGATTTTCTCCTTATATGATACAAAGCAGCCCAGAGTGTTGTCAAAACCCACGGATTCCCGCCTATATAGCTATCGTATTCATACCGCATCAATCCGCCGCTTCCATGAACGGTAAGCTTGTGCTCCACCAGCTCAGCTGTGCTGACCATCCTGGGATCTTCAGGGGAAAGGATCTCAAATGGGATACTTAGCCCCAGCAGACTGACATCCAATGTACCATCCAGCAGTGTGTAGTCTCTGGTAATACTCTTATCGTTCAGTTGCAGCCAGACCTTAGCATCCGTATGCTCTTCTCCCCAGCCGTTCAGCTTCACACGGACACTCCTGATGTACCGATTCCACTCAGGACTCCAAAAGTTGTTTTCTATTGCCTCGCGCAGCTGCGATGCAGCTTTGCGCCAAGCCTCGGCTAAAGATAACAGCTCAGCCCCGTCCAACTCCGCTAATATCTCTGCTATCACTGCTCCCGCTTCAATCCCCGCACACACGGCTGCACTCGAATAGGCATGCTCCCCGATTCTTTCCTCCCACAGGTCGTAGCTCAGCCAAGGCAAGCCGGTGTCGTCATCCCTATAGCCTAATAAAAACCCAACACCCTTTTCTACACATGTCCAAAGATCTACAAGGAATTTTTTATTTCCGGTGTGCTCATAATGCTTTAGAATGCCCCAAATAATCGAGCCGCCCTCATCTATCTGCAGCCCCCAGGACGGAGCAAGATTCCCATCCATATGAAATCTCTGCTGCCAGCTTCCATCCTCATCCTGTACTCGTGAGGCCCAGCGGTAAAAAGCCTCCACATCCTTCGAAAGGCCACACTTATCCAAAGCGGCGGCAATAAAGGCAGCATCCCTTCCCCAACAATATGCATATCTGCCGCACTTGCTAAATTCCTCGTCAATCTCAGGCGCCGCAAGAAGTGCACCGGTTTCTTCATTTGTCATCAGAGCAAACACTAACAGTGAACGCTTGTACACTGAATCAATTTTCATGTTTCCCGTATGTATCACTCGAGCCTGAGCCAGATAATCCTGCCAGAATGTTTTGGTTCTGTTCATATCTTCTCTGGAATCCGAGCCCATATTATCATAGGCCAGCTTTTTTAGTGTCTTCAAATCCCTGGCAAAGCAGAGTTGGAGCGTGAGGTGCAGCGTTCCACCAGCCTGTGGCGTTTCACC
>CAZQCL010000091.1:4145-7739 GCA_964592435.1 uncultured Oscillospiraceae bacterium | reverse complement strand
TGGATCTGAAGTACCTTTCACCGGTACAGAGGCGTGAAATCAAAAGTCAAATCGCCTTTTATAAGAAGCATCGCAGGACCTTTCAATTCGGACGATTTTACCGGCTCCCCGGGCAAAAGGGCAACAAGGTTCACTGGCAATGCGTGGAGCAGGACGGCAGCAAGTCTTTGGCGGGCTTTTTTCAGACCCTGTCCACTGCCAGCGAGGGTTATGATTTTCTGCCCTTGACCGGGCTGGAACCGAATAGCCTATATTCCTTGAACACCCGACCGCAAAGTCTCTTTATAAAGCAGTTCGGCGAACTGGTCAAGCACGTCCTTCCCATTGCAACGAAGCCGGATGGAGTATTGCTGCGCACTGTAAACAGGCACTACTGCCTCACAGACTGCGTGGAAGCATACAGTGGCTACGGTGATATGTTAATGACAGGGATCCGGCTCAACAATCAGTTCATGGGCAGCTGGTACAATGACAGGACGCGCCTTCTGGGGGATTTCGGGTCAAATCTGTATCTTATAGAAAAGACTTCATAAAGCAGAAGGATAAATGTACATATGTGAAAATGTACACTGTTAAGATTCGGCATAATGTAAAATAGAGAAAACAAGGGGGTCAACCTAATGGAAACTACTGTAAAGCGCAATCGTTATTTTTTCGGTCTGGGCACCGTCGGCAGGGATATGCTGTATTCTCTTGTAAGCATGTACCTGATAGTTTATCTCACGGAAATCCTGGATCTCCCGGATTCAACTATGTGGTGGATGACCGGCGTACTTACCGTCTTGCGGGTGTTTGATGCTGTGAATGACCCTTTCATGGGCTATCTGGTGGACAACACCAATTCCCGCTTTGGCAAGTTTAAGCCCTGGATAGCTTTAGGCGGCTTTTTTGGCGGTATTCTGACCGTGCTTATCTTCACTGATTTAGGATTAAGAGGAGTAGCCTACATTGTTTCCTTTACAATCATCTATTTATTGTGGGATTTTGTATACGGTGCCAATGACATCTCATACTGGTCAATGCTCCCTTCCCTTACCCTCGACCAGAAGGAGCGGGAGAAGACAGGCTCCTTCGCACGAATCTGTGCAAACGTGGGAATGTACATTGTCGTGGTTGGAATACTCCCCATCACAAACGCCCTTGGCGGCGACAAAAAGGCCTGGTTCATCTTTGCTATAGCCGTTGTGCTGCTCACCTGGGCATTTTTGTGCTTCACCCTCTTTGGTGTGAAGGAGGACCGCAGGCTCTACAAAAAGGAGGAACACACCAGCCTCAAAGAGATGTTTTCCGTAATTTTCAAAAACGACCAGCTCTTATTTACTGCCATTTCCATGGCTTTATTCATGATAGGCTACTGCACTACCACAAGCTTCGGCGTATACTTCTTTAAGTATGCCTATAAAAACGAGAACATGTACTCGGTCTTCGCAGGCATATTGGGTGTATCCCAGCTTCTGGCCCTGACCTGCTTCCCTCTTTTCTCAAAAAAATACAATCGTAAGCAGCTCTATGGGGTTTCAACCATTTTGGTGGTGCTGGGATATATAGTATTCTTTTTGGCTCCCATGAATATGCTATACATTGGAATTGCAGGTGTTCTGCTCTTTATCGGACAGGCATTTATACAGCTTCTGATGCTTATGTTCCTTACCGACACGGTAGAGTACGGTCAATGGAAGCTGGGCAGGCGCAATGAGAGCATTACATTTTCTGTGCAGCCCTTTATCAATAAGATAGGCGGTGCAATCGCAAACGGCATTGTCGGAGCCACTCTCATCATCTCCGGCATTAACTCAGCTTCCACCCCGGACGATGTAACAGATAAGGGATTATTCATAATGAAACTGGCAATGCTCATCCTGCCGCTTATAATAATCGTCGTAGGATACATCATTTACCGGCTAAAATACAAAATTGACCGGGAAATGTTCGACAAGATCGTGTCTGACTTAAAAACACGCGGTGACATCAATCCGGACTAGGTCACAGGGACAGTCCCCTGTCTTCTGAAATCATGAGCTGGAATCACAGGGACAGTTCTCTGTCTTGCGCAGGAGAATAGTCCTCCCAGCTGCAAATTTATTTGTGATACAGCTTTTTAGTCTGATATTGAGGCTCACAGGTGATGTTGACCCCAAGCTTGTGAAAAACATTTTCATCGACCCGAGACAGTATTACCGTTGAGTGCGCCTCGCAGTCCCGCAGCTTCGAAAGCTGTTCCATTGCCAGCGCAGCGGTGGGATTCGTTGCAGCACAAATGGACAGAGCTATCAAAATCTCATCAGTATGCAGTCGAGGATTACGGTTGCCCATATGCTTGACCTTCAAAACCTGAATAGGCTCAATGACAATTGGTGAAATCAAATGTATGTCGTGATGGATGCCGCCTAACACTTTCAATGCGTTCAATATCAAGGCAGCCGAAGCGCCCAGCAGCGGAGTGGTTTTCCCCGTAACAATGCGTCCATCGTGCAGCTCAATAGCAACAGCGGGACCATCTGTAGCTTTGGAGCGTTCCAATGCCGCACCCACAACAGGCCTTTGCTTAGGAGATATATTCAACTGATTCATTAAAAGCTCAAGTCGGTAAACCTCCGCCTTATCAGCCATGCCCTGCCTCTGTGAACAGCGGGTATTGTAATACCTGCGGATAATCTCCTGCTCCGATGCCCTGCATACAGCTTCATCATCAGTGATACAAAAGCCAGCCATATTTACGCCCATGTCCGTAGGACTTTTATAGGGAGATTCGCCCGAAATCTTCTCAAAAATGGCTTTCAGCACAGGAAATATCTCGATATCCCTACTATAGTTGACTGTGGTTGTGCCATAAGTTTCAAGGTGGAAGTGATCAATCATAATAACATCATTTAAATCCGTTGTAGCTGACTCATATGCAAGATTGACCGGATGCTTCAAAGGGAGATTCCATATGGGAAAGGTTTCAAACTTAGCATATCCCGCCTTTTTGCCGCGCTTATGCTCATGATAAAGCTGAGAGAGGCATGTGGCCATTTTACCGCTTCCCGGCCCGGGAGCAGTGACTATTACCAGCGAGCGGGTTGTTTCAATATATTCATTCTTACCATATCCCTCATCGCTTACAATAAATGGTATGTTGGAAGGGTAATCGGGAATGAGGTAATGCTTGTATACCTTCATCCCCAAAGCCTCCAGCCTTTTCTGAAATACATCGGCTGTAGCCTGGGAGCTATATTGGGTAATAACAACGCTTCCCACATATAGTCCTATTTCCCGGAAAGCGTCAATCAGACGCATAACATCCAGATCATATGTAATGCCGATATCTCCTCGGCGTTTATTCTTTTCTATGTCATCCGCATTAATAATTATGACGATTTCCGCCTGATCCTTAAGCTCAAGAAGCATTTTCACCTTGATGTCAGGTTTGAAGCCGGGCAGAACCCGTGAGGCGTGGTAATCATCAAAAAGCTTCCCGCCAAACTCTAAATAAAGTTTTCCACCAAAAAATGAAATCCGATCAATAATTTTTTGCGACTGCAGCCGAAGGTATTTTTCATTATCAAATCCGATTTTGTTCACGTTTACGCTCCTACATTTTATATAGTCAAA
>CAZQCL010000091.1:0-4045 GCA_964592435.1 uncultured Oscillospiraceae bacterium | reverse complement strand
TTATTGAGAAGAGTCAAATATTTTCCTTTATCACAATAGCACAATCCAGGGGCACCGTCAATTACATAATCAGCGTTGGATTTTCCGCTCATCTATATTTATGTAGTGAGCATTTTTCTAAAGTGATATAATTGGATTACACATATCATTTAAATTTATAAAAATTGAAAGGATAGTGGCAGATGATCATCTTAAAAAACGCCAAGGTTTTCAATGGCGAAAAAATGCTTGACCATATGAACATATATATATCAGGGCCTAAAATCAATAAGCTGGAGAAGGGAAGAATACCTGAAATCCCATCAGGCAGTGAAATAATTGACCTTAATGGCAAGCTTGTAACACCGGGATTTATTGACATACATATGCATGGCGCCGGCGGATATGATGTCATGGATGGAACGCAGGAGTCGATAGAGCAGATTGCTTCAATACTTGCAAGGCATGGGACAACGACTTTTTTACCGACTACTGTGACAATGCCCGCCGAATCAATCAGTAGAAGCATATCAGTGATAGGAGAATGTATAAATTCAAAGAAATCATTAAATATACTTGGTATCCATCTTGAAGGGCCATTCATTAATAAAGAAAAAAAGGGTGCCCAGAATGGAGACTATATATTACCACCTGATATAAGCACTTATGAAAGCATTGTAGGTAATGGGCAAGATATTATCAGGAGAGTTACACTTGCACCTGAGCTTGATAGAAATAGCGAGCTGATACATTATCTAAAGAATAGAGGGATATGTATATCAGCCGGACATGCATGTGCATCCTTAGAGGAGTTCGATGAGTCTGTCAAGGATGGAGTAACTTTATGTACTCATTTATTTAATGGTATGAATCCTCTTCACCACAGAGAGCCGGGTCTTGTCGGAGGAGGATTAACAAACGAAGGAGTTTACGTCGAGTTTATACCGGATTTATTTCATCTGCATGAGAATATCCTCAAGCTGATTGTTAATGCAAAGGGAGAAGATAAATGCATAATCGTCACTGATTCTCTGTCTGCGGCATGCCTCGAAGAGGGAACATACAGGCTGGGAGATCAAGAGGTATTTGTGACTGAAAATGGAGCAAGGCTAAAGAACGGATCCCTGGCAGGAAGTACGATTATGATGGACGAAGCCGTACAGAATATGATAAACAAGGTGGGTATTGATGCAATAAAGGTGTTGAAAATGGCAACGATAAATCCGGCTAAGGTTCTTGGCGTCGATAACTATCTGGGAAGAGTTGAAGAGGGCTACGATGCGGACATGAATATTTTAGACGGGAATTTCAACCTTGAGAAGACCATCTTAAAGGGCACAATTATATCATGAATTTTACAAATTCATGATATAATAACCTCAAAACAACCAAATAACAAAAGAAAGAAGAGGAAAATGAAAGATAATTTTAATGATCTGGGCATTTCGCCCCCAATTTTAAAAGCGCTAAAAGACATGGGCTTTGAGACCCCCACCGAGGTTCAACGAAGAGCCATCCCCCAAATTTTTAAGAAATATGATTTAATTGTCATGTCGAAAACGGGCAGCGGCAAAACTGCTGTCTTTGGCGTTCCAATACTGCAAATGACAGATTCGGGAACAATGGAGCCTCAGGCTCTGATTCTGGAACCCACAAGAGAGCTTGCAGTCCAGGTAGACAACGATCTTAAGCAAATGTCAAAATACCTTGACCATAAAACAGCGGCGGTATATGGACAGCATAATATGAATACGGAGATTCAAGCCCTGGCAAAAGGTGCTTCCATAGTCACCGGGACGCCTGGCCGGGTTTACGACCACATTCGTCAAAGAAATTTGAAGACAAAGAATATTCGTTTTTTAGTTCTGGATGAAGCGGACAGGATGTTGGACATGGGCTTTTATGATCAGGTGGTTCAAATCATCAGAACATTGCCGAAAAACAGAATCACCCTCCTTTTCTCAGCCACCATACCTGTTGAAATCCGGAGAATATGCAGTAATCACATGAAAAATCCGGTAACCATTGAGATAGAATCGCAGACCATGACTGTCGACGCTATTGAGCAGGTCTACTACAGAGTCGGCAGCAGAGAAAAGAATACCCGGCTGGAACGCCTGCTTCTTATGGAACAGCCGGAAAGCTGCATGATTTTCTGCAATACACGAATTGCTGTTGATCGTGTCCAGAACTTTTTGAGTCGCAGGGGATACGCCTCTCAGGCACTACACGGCGATATCCCCCAGAACAAGCGTATGAAAACCATGCAGCAGTTCAAACAGAAGAAATTCCATCTGATGGTGGCAACTGACGTTGCTGCCCGTGGTATTGATATTGACGACCTATCCTTGGTTATCAACTATGATATCCCTCTGGAGAAGGACAGCTATGTCCATAGGATTGGGCGAACAGGAAGGGCGGGGAACTCAGGCCGCGCCATATCCCTGGTAACAACAGATGACATTATGAGCCTCTATGAAATAGAAGAGCATATAGGGGTTATGATAAGCGAAGAAGAGCTGCCAAAGGGAATTAGTTATGACGAGCTAAAGGCTGAGGCTGAAGAATGGATAAAGGCGAACACACGGGAAAGAGCGTCCTATCAGGCTAAAAGCTCCGTCCGAGGCGGCAAGCGCAATGAGAAACGCACAGGCCGGCCGGATAGACAGCAGGCGCAGGCTAATAGAAAAAAAGGAGGAAAAGCCGGCGCAGCAAACGCTCCCCGGAAATCCGGGACTACCGGTACACAGCCAAGAACTGCTGATACTTTGACTTATAATGATCAGGCTAAAGTTGATCGGTCTAAGGGAGGCCGTACTAAAGCGGATCGTGCTAAACAGAATCGTGCTAGAGAGGATCGCACGACACAAGCCCCTGCAAGCACAAGACACACGCCCCAACAAGCAGGAGCTACACCCCAGGGCGCGAGAGCCACGCAGCAGCGTGCAAGGACCGCACCACAACGTTCAGGAGCCGCACCCCAGCGTGCAGGTGCCTCGTCCCAGCGCCCAGGCTCTGCGCCAAAACGTGCAGGTACCACACCGCAGCGTTCCCGGAACACCCGCGGAATTCACCAAGGATCCCGCACTGATAGCCCACAACTTCAGACTAAGGGTTCACGGGTTCAAAATCGGAGCACACAAATACAGGATAAAAAGACTCCCGAACGGAAGCCTTTCCTTCAGCGTGTACTGTCCCGTATTTTCGGTAAAGAATAAAAAGGAAGCTCACAGCAATTTTTGCATATATTCAGGCAACAAATACAAGTAATATAACATTTAATAATATATAATTGATATATAAGAGAATTGCTATATAAGTGAAATATAATCGGAGGGTGAAATTATGACAGGATGGCAAAGACTCCTAAATGATAATGGCAGAGCAGATGCCGATGGCTTAGGTGCCGGTAGCATAGATACCGAAGCCCTTAAAAAGCTCGCATGTAATGGTTTCGATACCTACCAGGTTTATCCGGATTCCATTCACAGCTTACAGGATGCTCTTTTCTTTATAGCCAGACATGAAGGACAAAAGGTTTTGATTGTCATTGGCAGCAATCCCTCCACTAATTGTTTTGTCGGCTCTGAAGCAAGCACGATTTTGGGCAGAGCAAAAATATGCCCTCTTGGTGTTGACAATTGCAAAGCTCTTTTTGATGCCTTTCCATTCACGAAGCCACAAACGCAAAAGGGGCGCCCGCTGAGCATAGGTTTAGGCGACAGGCTTGGGTTGGCAGCTGCGGGGCATCTTCAGGCTATTAAGGATTATAGTGTCTTCCCTGTTCTGGCACAGCAATCCATACGTGAATTGAACCTCACAGGCCGGACGTATGAAGAGGTTTTGGCAGCTGCTGCCTGGGGAGTTTTCCAGGAAGGCTACACAGAGGGCTATGGTGCTGATGGCGATCACCTCAAGACTAGGGAAGAAATATCATATGCATTAAGCTGCGGATACACCCGGATCACTCTTGACTGCTCCGATCATATAAAAAATGACTTGCTATCCTTATCCGAAGCCGAAATAGAAAAACATTATCAAGCCCTATCGCCCGATGTCCGCTCCC
>CAZQCL010000090.1:0-7772 GCA_964592435.1 uncultured Oscillospiraceae bacterium | reverse complement strand
ATCCTGCTGTGTGCGCAGAACGCGAACTGAAGGAAGAAACCGGTCTTACTGCCCGTCAGATAATTCATATTGCCAGCATTCACAGCACACCCGGGTTTTCCGATGAGATTCTTCATCTGTACGCCGCTGTCGGGTTGCAGGAGGGGGAGGCATGTGCGGATGCGGATGAATTCATTTCTACGGAGAAATACAAAGTAGAAGACCTTATTAATATGGTGCTGGATGGGAAGATAACAGACGCAAAGAGCATCATAGGTATTTTCCTTGCCGACAAAATTATTAGCGGTAGAATTAACATTGATTATAAATAAACCATCTGCCGATTTCTATATTATAAATACAATCAGACAATTTCCAGCCGGAATAGTTTACAATATCATCCGCATATGATGATATTGTAAATTTATTTTCGGGGGGAAAGATTTTGATAAAGCAGCTTCAAAACATGATAAAAGAGCATATAAAAAACAATCGCAATTCATATCTGTTTTTATTATTGACTTTTACTCTTGGTGTCTCTGCTGGAGCATTTACAGTCAACGGATTAAGTATTATGCAGCGAGATGAATTGTCACACTATTTCCAAGGGTTCATACAGCTGTTTGGCAATTTGAATGTGAACAGCAGCGAGCTTTTTTACATAGCTTTGCTCCAAAATTTGAAAGTAATAGGGCTGCTGTGGGTTTTAGGGGTAACTATAATCGGTTTACCTTTTATTTTTATCATTTTAGGAATTCGTGGCTTTATTACCGGATTTAGTTCCGGATTTATAATCAGTGCACTTGGTACAAAGGGTCTCCTGTTTTCTTGCCTCGCTTTGCTGCCTAAGGAAATAATTATAGTGCCATGCCTTATTGCGATTGGAGTAAACGGAATTAATTTTTCAATGAATATCACAAAAAACAAGTCACCAGATGGAAGTAAAAAGCCTAGGCTAAAGTCGGCATTTATTTCTTACTGCCTGGTAACATTGCTTTTTAGCTGCATCATCCTTGCAGGGATAGCATTTGATGCATATATTACACCAATTTTACTCAGGATGATTTCTATTGACGTGACAGCATAAGAAAGTTAATAAAAATTAATAAATTAAGTATAAACAGGCAAATTTAGTATATAATATTTACATAAAGAATAAATAGAAAATTTTTCTTTTAAAATTATATAAAATGTATTAGAATCAACTTAATATGCAAGATGGGTATAATTACAAATTTATATAAAGAAGGGAAGTTGCTCATGGAAGCTTTAGTGCAAAAGTTTGTTACCTTTTTGGAAAGAGATAAGCGTCTATCGATGAACACGCTGCAGTCCTACCGGCGTGACATCGAACAGTATTTTACTTATTTGCAGGAAATCAAACTGCAAAATATATCTAATTCCAACAAAACAACTGTAATTACATATTTGCTCTATCTTCAGAAAAAAGGACGGGCGACATCAACGATATCACGAAACCTGGCGTCAATAAGGTCTTTTTATCAGTATATGGCAAAGAATAAATTGATTGATCAGGATCCGACGACAGAGCTCGAATCACCAAAGGTGGAAAAAAAACTGCCTCAGATTCTTTCTCCGGAAGAGGTTGAGCTTCTGCTGGAGCAGCCGCAGTGTGTTGATATGAAGGGATACCGTGACAAAGCAATGCTCGAGCTACTGTATGCCACAGGAATCAGGGTATCTGAACTGATACAGCTGGACATTCAAGATCTGAGCATTGAAATGGCGTACATAAGGTGTAATAAAGGCTCCCGTGAGAGAGTAATCCCGATAGGCTCTATTGCAATCAGTGCGCTTAAGGAGTATTTCAGCAAGTCGCGTCCAATGCTGATACAGCGCATGGATGAAAGAGCCTTGTTTGTCAATGTAAATGGAGGAAGACTCACCAGGCAGGGCTTCTGGAAGATTATCAAGCAATACAAAAATCAGGCTCAAATCAGCAAGGATATTACACCGCATACTCTTCGACATTCCTTTGCGGCTCATCTGCTGGAAAATGGAGCTGACCTGAGATCTATTCAGGAGATGCTTGGACATTCGGATATTTCGTCTACACAGATCTATGCTCAGATTGCAAAGAACAGAATAAAGGAAGTTTACAAGAAAACCCATCCGAGAGCATAATCGTTATCCAGTGCACCTACCGGTGCATCTACCGGTGCATCTGCAGCTGTACCGAATGCAGCTGTAATATCGTGAAATTTATTAAAACCTGCTATGATTGTGGGTTTTTTCTTTTGGGAATAACTATGATACAATACTATCATTACAGACATTTGACACATGCGGACTAAGGAGATTGAGATGAACAGAGTTATTATAATTGTACTGGACAGCGCCGGAATAGGCGAACAGCCTGATTCGGTTGAGTATGGCGATGAAGGCAGTAACACGCTGGGAAATATCGCTAAGGCTATAGAGGGATTTGCTCTGCCGAACCTGGAAAAGCTGGGTTTGGGTTGTATAGACGGAACGGTTGGCTATTCAGCGGTAAAAGAACCGATAGGCTGTTACGGTAAAATGATGGAACGGTCTATAGGAAAAGATACCACAACAGGCCATTGGGAGCTGGCAGGTATTACACTTACCAGGCCCTTTCCTCTTTATCCTGAAGGATTTCCAGGGGATATTGTAGAACGCCTGGAGGCAGCCATAGGGACTAAAACGCTGGGGAACTATCCTGCATCAGGCACTGAGATTATAAAGATATTAGGTCAACAGCATGTAAGGACAGGATATCCAATCATTTATACGTCTGCAGACAGTGTTTTGCAGATAGCTGCTCATGAGGAAGTAATTCCAATTGATAGACAATATGAAATCTGCAAAATTGCACGGGAAATAATGACAGGCGAGCATGCCGTCGGAAGGATTATTGCACGTCCCTTTATCGGAACGGATGGCAGCTTTGCTCGTACAGACAGAAGGCGTGATTTTTCACTGAAACCTGGTTGCAAGACCATAATGGACTATGTGAAGGAACAGGGGATGGAAGTAAAAACCGTAGGAAAAATCGAGGACATTTTTGCAGGGGAAGGCATTACGGAGGCGGTTCATATCAAAGGTAATATGGACGGCGTGGATAAAACACTAGATTTTTTGCGCCAAAGCTTTAGCGGTTTGATTTTTACCAATTTGGTTGATTTCGATATGCATTTTGGACACAGAAATAATGTTGAGGGCTATGCACAAGCGTTAATAGAATTTGACAATAGGGTGCCAGAGCTTCTGGAAGCACTGGATGAACGTGATATGTTTATCATAACGGCTGACCATGGATGTGATCCTACGACAGAAGGGACAGACCATACGAGGGAGTATGTTCCGCTGCTGGTTTATGGGAAACAGCTGCGCAAAGGTATAAACCTTCATATACGCAATACCTTTGCTGATGTTGCACAGACTATTTCGGAGGTTTTTGTTACGGGAGTTGACTTTGGGGCAGAATCTTTTTATAAGGATATTTTATTATGAGAATAGTTGATATTATCGAAAAGAAGCGTGATGGGAAAGAGCTGTCCACAGAAGAAATCCGCTTTTTTATAAGGGGCTTCTGTGAGGGAGAAATTACTGATTATCAGGCCTCTGCGCTGCTTATGGCAATCTTCATCAGAGGGCTGAATACACGGGAGACCGCTGATCTCACATTAGCGATGACCGATTCGGGCGACAGGATAGACTTGTCCGAAATACCCGGCATCAAAGTGGACAAGCACAGTACCGGAGGCGTAGGGGATAAGACTACCTTGGTAATCGCGCCTATTGCGGCAGCTTGCGGTGTTCCCATAGCAAAAATGTCCGGCAGAGGTCTTGGACATACCGGAGGAACGATAGACAAGCTTGAGTCCATTAAGGGGCTGAGCACCTCCTTAAACCGAGAGGAGTTTATTCGCAACGTAAAGGAAATAGGCATTGCTTTGGCAGGCCAGACAGCTAATCTGGCACCTGCCGATAAAAAGCTCTATGCACTTCGTGATGTCACTGCTACGGTGAGCAGCATACCATTAATCGCCAGCAGTGTTATGAGCAAAAAGATTGCATCAGGCGCAGATAAAATATTACTGGATGTAAAAACCGGCAGTGGTGCTTTTATGAAAACCTTTGACGAATCAGTCGAGCTTGGCCAGCAGATGGTTTCCATAGGGGATTATATGGGAAGGACGACTGTGGCGGTCATAACCGATATGGATGCACCCTTGGGAAATAATATAGGAAATGCATTGGAGGTACAAGAAGCAATCGAAGTTTTACGAGGCCATGGGGCGAAGGATCTTGAAGCAGTGTGCCTTGAATTAGCTGCCAGGATGCTTGAACTGGCGGGAAAAGGATCGGAAGAGCAATGTAGGCGTCTTGCAAAATCGGTGATTCAAGATGGCAGTGCCCTGTCGAAGTTTGGAGAGATGGCATTAAGACAGGGGAGCGAATACATACCCTGGGATGGTAGGGCAATGGAAAAGGCAGCTGTGAGGGAACCTGTCTATGCGCCCTTTGAAGGATATATTGCATCAATCCAATCTGAGATTATAGGAAAGTCGTCCATGATACTGGGGGCCGGACGAGAAACCAGGGAAAGCACCATTGATTACAGTGCGGGTATTATACTCCATAAAAAGCCGGGAGAATATATTAAGAAGGGTGAACAGATTGCGCAGCTGCATACATCATCCACCGACAAGCTATCGGAGGCTAAAGGGATGCTTCTTGATGCATATGCCCTATCAAATGCTCCTCCTGAAACCAGGCCTTTGATTTTGGCCTATATTGATAAAGACAAAATCACAAAGTTTTGATCTTTTTCCTAACAATGTGCGGTTCACAGAATATCCTGCCTTTTTGCGGCATAACTTTAATTATAGTATAAGAAGTATGCATGCAAGGGGTGTTTTATATGCCGAAGAAGACGGTATCGTTTTGTCTGTTAATTACAATCCTTCTCTCATTACTGTTTGTAGTGCCTGTTTATTCCGGTATTGAGAATGCTACAGAATATGATGCCACAACAGTTATGAAAATCGTAAATAATACTTCAGTGACAGATTTAAAGGCTAAGAGCGCAATATTGATCGACTGCAATACCGGGACACTGATATTGGAAAAAAACTGCCATGAGAAGCTCCCAATTGCAAGTTTGACTAAGATCATGTCCATGTTGCTGATTATGGAAGCCATAGATGCAGACATCCTTGCATTTGACACAAGGGTAAAGGTCAGCGAGCATTCATGGAGCATGGGTGGCTCTCAGGTTTGGTTGGAACCGGGTGAAGTATTTACAGTGGATGAATTAATGAAGGCGGTAGCAATCCATTCTGCAAATGATGCAACAGTTGCGCTTGCCGAAGCTGTTGCAGGCAGCGAGGATGCCTTTGCGGCAATGATGAATCAGCGGGCAAAGGAGCTGGGCATGGAGCATACGAACTTTCTTGATTGCTCCGGACTTACTGACATTGGCCATTATAGCTGCGCCTATGACATAGCAGTTTTGTCAAGGGAATTACTTCTTAAGCATCCCGAAATCACAGAATATACAACCATATGGCATACACAGTTTCGTGATAAAGTTCCCGGTAAAGACCCGGTTTCACTCGATAATACAAATAAGCTTGTGCGCTACTATGAGGGGACAATAGGATTGAAAACGGGTGTAACCGGAGCAGCGGGTTTTTGTTTATCAGCTGCGGCGCTAAGGAACGGTCAACAGCTGATTTCTGTTGTGTTAGGCGAACCCGACTCCAATACAAGATTTGCGGAAAGCAGAAAATTACTGGATTACGGTTTTGCGAATTTTGAAACACTACTGGTGAACAAAGCTGGTGAAGAAGTGATGCAGGTTCAGGTAAAACGAGGGATGAAGCCCGAGGTCGGTGCTGTTTATAAAGAAGATGTGAAATTGCTTATGAAAAAAGGCGATAAAGCCAAGGTTGAAAGAGTTGCTTCATTACAAGAAAATTTGATGGCTCCGATAAAGGCAGGACAAAAAATAGGAGAAATAATATACCTGGTTTCAGGGGATGAAGTGGGGAAAACAGATATTGTTGCTTCAAAGGATGTTAAGAAGGCTTCTTTCCTCAGAGTATTGTTCAGCTTAGTTCAAAAATGGTTCAGAATGGGCAGAATAACGGAATAACAGCTAAGACAGGGAGCCGTCCTCTGGCTTGTCCACAGCTTACTGCGATTGGAAATATGGATGTATATGCAGACGTTTCTCTTTTGTTTTGGTATAATACATTGAAAGGGAGACGAATTTATTATGGGAAGCAGTTGGATAGTTTTTTTATATGCAATACCTGCTATTTTGATATCACTGAGCTTTCATGAGATGGCTCACGCTTATGTTTCGTACAAGCAGGGTGACCCTACGGCAAAAATGATGGGAAGGTTGACAATGAACCCGCTTAAGCATTTTGACCCAATAGGCACACTGATGCTTGTTGTTTCAATGTTTAGCGGATTTGGCTTTGGTTGGGCAAAACCGGTTCCGATTAATCCGTCTTATTATGCGAATACGAAACGGGGCACCGCATTGGTGAGCCTGGCAGGCCCGACATCAAATTTGCTGCTGGCTTTTTTGTCTTCATTCCCTATGGCTTTCATTGCAGTAAAAAACGGAATAGATATGGACATTGTTTTCATAAGCACTCTGAGTATTTTTAGTTCCGCATTTTCATTCGAGGCTATTGTATTTAATGTTTTTCGGTTTTTTTATATGATAAATATCGGACTTGCAACATTCAATATATTGCCCATACCGCCTCTGGACGGATCCAAAATATTGTCTGCGGTGCTGCCGACCAATATGTATTTTAATCTGATGCGGTATGAAAGAATTATAGGATTAGCATTTCTGGCTGTCATAGTTTTAAGGCCCGGAGTACTAGGTACTATTTTATCGCCTATCAGATGGGTGTTCGAAGGGATTTTGAAGCTACTGGCATCACCCTTGCTCAGCTTAGTTACATAAGGGCTGCAAAAGCTTTTTGGGTATCAAAGTCAGGTCTAGCGATACACAAATGCAAAAATGTTAATGCTTGTGCTACAATGATATAAGATTTACAATAGTATAAACAAATAATTGGTTCACAAGCAGAAGGGGAGAAGCAAATGAAAAAAGAAATTATGCTCAGTGGCATGAGACCAACGGGAGCCTTGCATTTGGGCAATTACTTCGGAGCACTGAAAAACTGGGTCAGGCTGCAGGATGAATACGAATGTTATTATTTTGTAGCCGATTGGCATGCCTTAACTACCGGATATGAAGAAACTGACGATATAAAAACGAATATAGACGATATGGTCACAGATTGGATTAGTGCAGGGCTGGATCCCGAGAAATGTACTATATTTCTTCAATCCTCTATTATAGAGCATGCAGAGCTTCATCTTCTTTTTTCCATGATAACACCGCTATCATGGCTATACAGGTGCCCTACCTACAAGGATCAGATATCGCAGCTTAAGGAAAAGAATATTGCCAACTACGGTTTCCTTGGTTATCCCTGCCTTCAGGCGGCCGATATTTTGATGTATAAGGCTGATGCAGTACCGGTGGGCGAGGATCAGGTTCCCCATGTTGAATTAACCAGAGAGATGGCCAGACGCTTTAATCATATATATGGCGATGTGTTTCCGGAGCCGGCGGCTAAGCTTACAAAATCAAAGGTGCTTCCGGGCACAGATGGCAGAAAGATGAGTAAAAGCTATGACAATACAATAGCTCTTTCAGATGATCCGGAAACTGTACGCAAAAAGGTTATGACAATGGTCACGGATCCGGC
>CAZQCL010000089.1:0-7774 GCA_964592435.1 uncultured Oscillospiraceae bacterium | reverse complement strand
CGATTGAACATTGATCCCAGAATCGGGAAATGAAAAGATTCAAGGAAGGAGACCAATTTTGTGGGCAGGGTAAGAAAAGGTAACTTATTGAATTATCTATCAATTTCACAGAAGATGGTTCTCATTTTCATTGGTTCTGTTATTATTCCATTGACCATTCAAATCTCTTTCTACTACAGTGATACTGTGAAGAATATACAGTCCCAAATGATGCAGCGTTTGGCTAGCTCACTCGATGAAAAAACTAATAAAATCAATGGAGTGGTATCCAGTGCGGTTACATTGTCACATAAATATAATACCGATGAAGAACTGTATAGGTTTTTAGATAACTACTACTCCATGGAGTACAGTTATTTAATTGAATACCAGGAACAAATCAAAGCAATGTTGAATTCCGATCTGGCTCATAATAGGTATGTAAGAAAAATAAGTCTTTATACCGATAATCCGTCGGTATTGAATGGCTCCACCGTTAGTAGAATCAAACCGGATGAATTCGTTTCACTTGGAGAAGAACTTCTTGACTTCGACTTATATGATCTGGCCAGATCAGAGAATGGCCTTAAGCTTCGTATATCCTTGGCTCCGCCTGTCATTAAATCATCATATGACAGAAGCCTCAGTATTGTCAGACCGTTGGAGAGGTATGCGCAGTACGCGACATACGGGAAGATACTGAGAATAGATATAGACATATCGAGTGTTACATCCATGATGGAAGAACTGGGCATGTTTGATAATTTTGTGCTGGTAGACTCCGATCACCGAATAATAGCTTCAGCAAACACTTATAGTGAATTTGGTGAATACGATATATTCTCTGAAAAGGATCTCAAAGAGGGAATAGTCGTTCTCAAACAGACTCTTAACGATGTGCCATTATCGCTTTATGGCTACTACAATTCTAAAATTATCTCAGACGAATTTTCAAAAATGAGATTGAAGACGGTATTTGTTATTATAACCAGTATTATGATTTCACTTTTTTCTATTCTCCTTATAGCAAGCAACATAACTAAGCGAACAAAGCAGGTTGTTAACCAATCCAAGCAGATTGCAAAGGGGAATTTCATACAGACATATAAAAACATCGGCGGTAATGATGAAATAGAAATCCTGGCCGACAGTATGAATCAAATGAGCATTAAGCTTAAAACGCTGATTGAAGAGAAGTACAACACTCGAGTCCTGAAAGCCCAGCTTGAGCAGGAAACGACGCAGGCAATGTTATTGGCACTTCAGAGTCAGGTAAACCCACACTTTTTATATAATGCGTTGGAGAGTATCAGACTGAAGGCCATTGTTAAGGGTGAAACAGAAACTGCAAAAATGATACTTTATATGTCACGCATGTTTAGGAGAGTTATTAACTGGAGTGATGACATTATAACATTACAAAAAGAAATAAGCTTTTTGGAAGAGTATTTAAGCATTCAAAAATACAGGTTTGATGATGAGTTTGAGTATGTTATTCAGGTTGAAGAAAGAGCTCTAAATTGTATGTTACCCAAATTCGCAGTCCAGCCTTTGGTAGAAAACGCCTGTGTCCACGGAGTTGAATCAATTTCCGGAAGCAGGCTTGTCGAGATTTATGCACTACTTCAGGGTGGCAGGATTGTAATCAGTGTCCGTGATAATGGATTAGGTATAAGCGATGATATACTCAATAACCTTAAGGAAATACCAAATAGCCGCAGCAAACCGATTGAAAGTGTAGGGCTGTACAATGTATATCAGCGTCTGGTTTTATACTATGGGAAGGAGTTTACATTTGATATAAAAAGCGAACTGGGACAGGGAACGGAATTTAGCATAACAATTCCTGTGCGCAATTCAAGGGAGGAGTTCTATGTACTCAATTCTGTTGGTGGATGATGAGAAAAGTATCAGAGAGCATTTACCAAAGGCGATACCATTTGAAAAGCATGGCTTTACTGTCAAAAGTACCGCACCCAATGGGAAGCAGGCCATGGATAAGCTTTCAGCCATCTGTCCGGATCTGATTCTGCTTGATATGCGCATGCCTGTTATGGATGGCCTGGAGTTCCTGAAGCTGCTGAGGAGCAGTGACTATTCAAATACGCAGGTAGCAATGCTTTCAGGCTACAATGAGTTTGAGTATGCAAAAGAAGCCATGAAATACGGGGTAAGGGCATATATAAGCAAACCGGTGGATGAAGAGGAATTAATACCTTTTCTGGATACACTATGCAGGGAATTGGATGGCTACCGGCATAAAAAAGAGAGACGCGATCTGCGCGAAATGATTGAACAGACTTGCACAACGGCAACCGCGGGCGTTTGCAAGGAAGCTATTGAATATATCCGTTTACACTATTCGGAGCAGATCAATTTGAAAAAGGTAGCTAAGAAGTTTTTCGTCAATGCGTCTTATTTGGGTAGAACTTTTCAGAAGGCAGTAGGAGTTTCTTTTACTGAGTATGTAAATCAACTCCGAATTGATGAAGCAAAAAGGCTTCTGCTCCAGACTGACAAGCTGATTTATGAGATAGCAAACCAGGTAGGCTTTATAGAAAGTAGTTATTTTGTTGTGAAGTTCACACAGGAGGCTGGGAAAAGTCCAACAGAATACAGAAATGATAACCTGGTTTAAATATACTATTTAGAATATATGAGGAGGTAGGTGCAGGATGAAATTCCTCATTAAAAGCATTGCTTGGGTCATATTACTATCTTTGCTGGTTCTCTCAGCGACATCATGCAGTGCGGATGTCAGAACGGATCCGGTAATTGGAACGGTTTTAGAAGGTTTAGTTGCTGAAAGAGAATACGATTCCTACGCAAACCTTTTTGCAGGAGTAGATCCATTGCCGGATGCCGGTGAGCCGGTGACATTTAAAGTCTTTATTCGCGATCCGGGTGCAGTTCCTTCGAAGGACAATCCGGTCATCAGAAGGATTGCCGAATTAACAGGGGTGACGGTTGAGTTTGAATTTCTGATAGGAGATTTGGATCAAAAGGTAGGAGTGATGATAGCCGGTGAAGATTACCCCGATGCTATTTTTGCTAGGGAGCAGAAGTTTATTGATGCCGGTGCTTTTATCCCACTGGAGGATAAGCTGCCGCAATATAAGAACCTGCATGCTCTTTATTCCCCCCATTATGGAAAAATGACAACAGATGACGGACATCAGTATATTATGGAGCTATACTTTTCCAATATTCCCGCACCGATGTTTGTAAACAACGGTCCGGGGTTCTATATCCAAAAGGCGGTTTTGGAAGATGCAGGGTTCATTATACCCAGAACACTGGATGAATATTTTGACCTTATTGAACAATACATGGCTAAGTATCCGTCGATTGATGGTATCAAAACGATCGGATTTGAAATATTGTCTGACGGCTGGAGAGATTTTTGCCTGCGTAATCCGGCTCAGCATCTGATGGGTGCAGGCAATGACGGAGATGTATTTGTTGATCTCGAAACATATACTGCATCACTATATCAGGTTTCAGATACAGCAAAAAATTACTACAGGAAGCTGAATGAGGAATACAATAAAGGTGTCATTGAAGGGGAGACATTTACGCAAAGCTACGATCAGTATGTTTCAAAGCTTGCTTCGGGCGCGGTTCTGGGTTTCTTTGATCAGGGATGGGATATTTTGCAGGCGGAAAACGTCCTGAAATCGGATAAAAAATTTGACAGGATGTATGTCACAGTTCCTATAGCGAATCCCGGGGTTAAGGACAGTTATCTCGATTTTCGTGATGGGACGATAACAGGAAATAATGGGATAGGTATCACAAAAAACTGTAAGAATCCAAGCCGTTTGTTGGCTTTCTATGACTGGTTGCTCCAGCGGGAGGTGCAGGATTATCTCCAATGGGGTGAAGAGGGGAAGGATTGGGAAAGAGTTGGCCAAACAGGACGAGTCTTGACGAGTACTCGCCGCGAATTGAACAATGACGATGGAAAGAAACGCGACCTGACCGGAATTACATTATGGAATTATTCGCCAAAGATGCAAGGCCTGTATGAAGATGGAATGCCTTGTGGTCCTACTGATTCTGAAGATGAGTATGTGGCAGCATTATCGGATTATGACAGGAGGTTTCTGGAGAGCTATGGCATCAAGTATCCTTCACAACTATTATCTGAACCTGTCCTGCGACCTGAATACTACCCGGTTTGGTCAATGCCTATCATAGAGGGGAGCGCGGCTGCACTGGCAAACAACAAGATGGTTAACACCTGCCGTAAATACTATCCACGCCTGATTTTAACAGATCCCAGCGACTATGATTTACTATGGGATAGCTTTGTGTCAGAAATATGGGAAAATGATCCTCAGCCTTACCTTGATGAGGTGAATAAGCAAATAGCTAAAGCAATGGAAATCGAATGATTTATTTATCTGTTATTTAACAAAAGTACTAAGCAACTTGTATAAAAATTTTAATAAAAGGTATGATTTTTTAAATGATTCGGTTTATTCTGCATGTTAAGCTAGAAAAAAGGGTGGAGAATACTTTGAAAACCCGAAAATATTAGAAAGGGGATCAAATAATGAAAAACACGAAAATTCTCGTACTGCTGATGGTTGCTGTCATGATCTTTACCGCATTATCGGCATGTGGTGCGCCGGCAAGCAAAGAAAGCGACGCTCAACCAAGCACTACAGCCTCCGCTCCGGAGAAAAAATCAGAGCCCAGTGAACCAGTTGAGGAGAAGCTTGAACCGATAACGTTTACCATGTTTGTCGCTGGTCCTGGAGAGGCCCCTCCGGATGACAACAAAATCGTTAAAAAGATTCAGGAAATCACAGGTGTCACCATTGACTACGAATTCCTTGTAGGCGACATGGAGCAAAAAGTTGGAATCATGATCGCAAGTGGTGATTATCCCGATTTGATTGGAGCAGGGCAAGCACGCGGAAGGTATTTGAATGCCGGCTCCTTTGAAGCTCTTGACGATTATCTTCCTAATTACCCCAATCTTTGGAAGCATTATGAGCCTTTCCAAGACAGGCTTCGCCAGGTATCAGAGGATGATAAAATATACATTCTGGATATTTGGAGCCGCCAGTATTGGCTTAATGACGGACAGGACGATTTTTACGAGGGAGATTATAACGGCCCGGCTTTCTGGATTCAGAAAGACGTACTTGCCTGGGATGGATATTCACATCCCAAGACATTAGATCAATTCTTTGATCTGTTGGAGCGTTATTACGCAGCTAATCCCACCATCGACGGCCAGGACACTCTACCGTTCGAGGTACATTCACAAGACTGGCGTTCGTTCTGTCTGAAAAATGCCCCGCAGCATTTGATTGGCGGACGTAATGAGGGTGATGTAGTTGTTAAGCCTGGTACCCTTGAAGTCGAGATTTATCAGAATAAGGATTATGCAAGAGATTATTACAAGAAGCTCAATGATGCATTTAAGAAGGGCTTGATAAACCCAGAGACATTTACCAGAAACTACGACCAATACCTGTCCGTTATTTCCACCGGCCGTGTGTTGGCTATGTTCGACCAGCAATGGAACTTCCAAGACGGTGAGTTTGTGTTGATTAACGAAGGTAAAATTGAGAGAACTTATGTCCCGATTGGCGTCAGCTTTGATGGCTCCGATGTTCCCTACAACAGGGTAAGGAACGAAGGCATCATAGGCGGCAACGGTATGGGAATCAGCGTAAAGTGTAAAGATGTTGAGCGTGCTTTGAAGTTTATGGATAAACTTCTTGAAGAGGATGTGCACAGACTGATGTACTGGGGTATTGAAGGCGAGGACTACTATGTAGAAAACGGCCGTTACAGACGTACAGCAGAGCAGAAGGCCAATTTCGACAACCCAGACTGGCGTCTTGCTAATGCCGGGCTTATCATCGGTGACCAATTCCCCAAACTGGAAGGTCGTTATACCGATGGTAACTCCACTGGTGCAGCAACACAGCCCGAAGAAAGGCTTGAGAACCAATTCCCCTACGACAAGGAATTCTATGGGAAATATGGTTTCTACACCAAGTCTGACTTCCTTCCTCTGATGGATCATCCCGGATATCCTGAGGTATGGTCGATTTTCTCCACTATGGAAGAGGACAATATAGCCAAGCCGATATTTGACGAGATAACGGATCTTCAAAACCGTTACCTGCCAAACGTGATCATGTCGAAAGATTTTGACTCTGCTTGGGCGGAATACGCTAAGAGATACGAGAGTGTCGACTATCCGGCGCTTGAGGAAGAAATAGAAAACCAAATAAAAGCGCGTAAGACTAAATAAATAACCTGCTCTTCTTTTAAACCGATAAGGAAGGGGCGGCCGGAAAGCCGGCCGCCTCTTCTACATCATAAACCGGTTAAGAACCAGGGCTAAGGGGATGGCGATATGATAACCAGAAATCTAAGTCCAAAAAGCGATATTATAACGAAAAATTTAAGTCCTAGAAGAGAGTTTTTTAATCAAGTTCGTAAACAAAAGGAGTTGATCTTGATTTCAACGCCCTTTTTTGTCTACTTTCTTATTTTTTCATATTTACCGCTATGGGGTCTTACCATGGCGTTTCAGAACTATAAACCTGCAAGAACCTTTTTTGAGCAGGAATGGGTTGGATTCAGGCATTTTGAAAACCTTTTTACCGACCCTGACTTTTACCGTGTAATGCAGAACACCCTGGGGATGAGCATAATCAACCTGGTACTTGGTTTTATCACGGCCATCGCGTTTGCACTGCTTTTGAACGAACTTACAGGGGAATTCTTTGGGTTTAAGCGGGTTGTGCAAACAATATCGTATATGCCTCATTTCCTCTCCTGGATTATCGTCTGCGGTCTGGTTTCAAATGTCCTTGCCATGGACGGAGGAATCCTCAATGAACTGCTGATAGCAACAGGACTTGTTAATGAAAAAATACACTTTATGGGGACACCGGAGTATTTTTGGTGGATTGTCGGATTCACAAATGTGTGGAAGTCAATGGGGTGGAACAGTATCATCTATTTGGCGGCGATCACCTCTATTGACCCAGCGCTGTATGAGGCTGCAGCCATAGACGGGTATGGCCGTTTCGGCAGAATGTGGCATATCACCCTTCCTGGTATTAAATCAACTATTATCATTCTTCTTATCTTAAACGCAGGGTGGATCCTCAACGCGGGTTTTGAAATTCAGTATATACTGGGTTCAAACGGTCTTGTGCTTGATGTTTCGGAAACCATCGATATTTTTGTGCTTAAAAGAGGCTTTGGGAGAGCTGGCGGTTTTGCCTTCGGAACTGCAGCCGGTATGTTCAAAACCGTGGTCAGTGCTGTAATATTAATACTGTGCAATAAAATCGCCGGTTGGGTAGGCGAGGAAAAACTGATTTAGTAAAACGCTTTCGTTGCACTATTCGACTTGGAGGTATATATAAATGAGAAAATCAAATGGTGATAAGATTATTGATGCGATTATTGTGTTCTTTATGTTAATAGTAGTCGTTGTCATGCTGTATCCACTTTGGAACACATTGATCACTTCTTTTAACGAAGCAAGGGATTCCATAAAAGGCTCACTCTACCTGTGGCCGAGGGAATGGACACTTTTTAACTATCAAAGCGTATTCAAGACTGAAAAAGTATATAACGCCTTTATAGTGTCGGTTGCACGCACAGTGATCACAATGGTAGTAAACGTGTTTTTATCAGGGTTGTTAGGATACGTATTGAGCCATAAGGAATTTGTTTTCCGAAGGTTTCTGACAGTATTTATGGTAATGACAATGTATATAAACGCAGGACTAATCCCGCAGTATTTCCT
>CAZQCL010000088.1:6634-7840 GCA_964592435.1 uncultured Oscillospiraceae bacterium | reverse complement strand
ATCAATGTATGTTTGATGGCTCTTCTATTGAGGGCTTTGTCAGGATAGAAGAATCCGATATGTTTTTGCGACCTGATATCGACACCTTTGTGACTTTTCCCTGGGAGTCAGGGAGAGGCAAGGTAGGAAGGCTGATCTGTGATGTTTATACTGCGGATGACAAGCCATTCGAAGGGGATCCGAGATATGTTCTTAAGAAGGCTATTGCCAAGGCGGAGCAAATGGGCTTTGATGCATTTAATGTGGGACCTGAGTGTGAATTCTTCCTCTTTCTCGTAGATAGCGAAGGTAATCCCACTACCATAACCCATGACCAGGCCGGGTACTTTGATCTGGGACCCGTGGATCTGGGTGAAAACGCCAGACGGGACATGTGCCTGGCATTGGAGGAGATGGGTTTTGAGGTGGAGACGTCCCATCATGAAACGGCACCCGGCCAGCACGAGATAGACTTTAAATATATGGATGCCCTGGCTGCTGCGGATGCAATTCTAACCTTTAAGCTTGTGGTTAAGATAATAGCACAAAAGCACGGCTTGCATGCCACGTTTATGCCGAAGCCGATATTCAACATTGCTGGCTCAGGTATGCATATTAATACCTCTCTTGTCAAGGGCGGAGAGAACTGCTTTTTTGATGAGAAGGATTCTTTGCATCTTAGCCCGGATGCTTACTGCTTTATTGGAGGGCTGATGAAGAATATACGCTCTATTACGGCATTGACCAATCCTTTGGTGAATTCCTATAAAAGGCTGCTGAGTGGATATGAGGCCCCGGTTCACATTACCTGGTCGGCGAGGAACAGGAGTCCGCTGATTAGAGTGCCTGCAGCGCGCAGATCGGCTACAAGAATAGAGCTCAGGTGCCCGGATTCCAGCTGTAATCCCTACCTTGCTTTGGCTGCAATTCTTACGGCAGGGTTGGATGGGATTGAAAACGAGATTCAGCCGCCTCCGGCCTATAACGGAAATATTTTCGACATGTGCGATGAGGAGAGGCTGGCCAATTCTATTGAAGAGCTGCCGCGCAGCTTGGATGAAGCTATTCTTGAAATGAGTAAAAGTTATTTTGCAAAGGATGTATTGGGCAAGCACATATTTGAGAAGTATATTCAGGCTAAGTTGGAAGAGTGCAGGGAGTATAGAATGAGAATCAGTAAGTGGGAGATTGATTCTTATCTTAAGAAATATTAAAGCTCGTAAAAGT
>CAZQCL010000088.1:0-6534 GCA_964592435.1 uncultured Oscillospiraceae bacterium | reverse complement strand
AGCTCGTAAAAGTGTTAGAGCCCACTTCGGTGGAGTTAATGCCCACCGGTTCAAATGAGGGGGAGTATATGGCGGATAAATATTGCTTGGGAGATATCGTAGAATTCAGGAAGAATCACCCCTGCGGAAGCAAGCAGTGGGAGGTTATGAGAACGGGTGCCGACTTCAGGGTGAAATGCCTTGGATGTGGGCATCATGTCATGCTGCCGAGACCCAAATTTGAAAAAAGCGTCAAAAAAATTATTAAATCAAATCTATAGAACACAGGGGGACGGTTCTCTTGTGTCGCTACACTCTGTGCTGGGCGACACAAGAGAACCGTCCCCCTGTGTTCCAGTTCCCTGTGTTCCCTTCTTTCCGTATGTAATCGAATAATATTGTAATAATATTTGTAGAGTTTATTTACGGAATATGAGGATGATATTATGTTTGAAAATAAGGGTAGCAAGGATCACAAGGGATTAGGCAGAATTATTTTTATTTCACTGATTAGTTCGTTCTTGGTTGGTTTGCTGATGCTTGCCCTAGCCAGGCAGTATGTTTTGGTTAATCAGCCGGGAACTGACACAAATCATGGAAATAGTAATCTTTTGATGCAGGCGCAGAAAGATGGGCAGCTGCAAGGAGAGCAGCTGCAAGGGGTGCAACAGCAGGGGAGGCAGCAAGCGGCTAATCAGTCTGTGCTGACCGGAGATTTTGCGTCAATTGTATCGGTTGCCCAAAGAGTTGCTAGAACCGCAACAGATGGAGTTGTTGGGATTACTGTCGAGAGGGTTCGACAGAGCAATCTTTTTGATCAAAACAGACAGACGGAGGTTGGTTTTGGTTCGGGCGTAGTTGTAAGCCCGGATGGGTATATATTGACAAATAATCATGTTGCAGGCGGTAAAAGCAATAGGATTGTAGTTTCCTTTGCCGATGGCAGGAATGTTGACGGGGAAGTAGTATGGGCGGATCCGGTGGTGGATCTGGCGGCTGTCAAGGTTAATCTTACAGGACTGACATCTCTTCCGCTGGGAGATGCTACGAAGCTGGAGGTGGGCGAGCCTGCTATTGCAATTGGGAACCCCTTAGGCCTTGAATTTCAAAGAACAGTCACTTCGGGAATTATCAGTGCATTGAACAGAACAATTAGTATTGAAACAGAAACAGGTTCAAATTACATGGAGGATTTGATACAGACGGACGCCAGCATCAATCCGGGTAACAGCGGCGGACCGCTGCTCAATTCCGGCGGCGAGGTAATTGGCATCAATACGGTAAAGGTATCCGCTGCCGAGGGTATGGGATTTGCAATCCCTATAAATATTTCCAGGCCGATTGTTGAAAAGCTGGTTAATACCGGGGCATGTAAAGAGCCCTACCTGGGCCTGTTTGCATATGACAGGAGTGTTATACCCCAAATAGACGGCGCGACCGGTGGCACGGACGGTGTGTACGTGGCACATGTGGACGAGGGCGGTCCGGCGTACAGGGGAGGGATACGCAAAGGCTGCATTATACGGCAGGTCGACGGTGTTGAAATTGATACAATGATGCAGCTGCGTGAGTATATTAATTCAAAAAACCCGGGGGACTCAATCCGTATCAGACATCTTATGCATGAAACAGATGAATGGGTCACGACGACAGTTGTACTTGCTGAAAAGGTAAGGGATGGACTTATCACAAGATAATGAAGCATAAAACGGTAGTATTTGGCAACACTAACTGTTGTGTGGAGCATAGCCATACATACAGGAGGTGCCGTAATGGCTGATATCATCAAGAATAGTATCGATTTTGAAAAGATGCTGAAGCTTTATCTGAAGCAGGCCAGAATTAAGCTCAACGGTGATCTGGCAGGGACGAGGGAAGCTATTAAGCTGATTGCTGAGGATAGGATAAAAGAGTTTATTCAAGCGATGGACAGAGGGCTGGATAAGGAAGAAAGAAACTTTCTCAGGGCGCTTATTATCGGTTGTATGCACCAATCCTTTTGCTATGGGTACGGGCTTGGCAAAATCGAAGGCACTACAAATACCGTGACTTATCTGTAAAGGAATGAAAACTAAAGTGGGAGAACCGTCCCCATTGCGAAAAGTGATAATTGCGATGTCCGAAGATATAGATAAATAAAGGGTTATAGACAGCTACAAGAGAATTTTACCCCTAGGTATAGCACACTGCTGAAAATTTCAACTAATGGGAAGAAACCTGCAAAAGTTAGCAGTGCGGTCTAATCTTTGCAGCCGTGCCTGTCAAAACCATCCACGGCGAAATCATGAACCCATATTATCCCTAATCTTTAATCAAAAAGTTTTTTAAAATGCCGTTTTAGCATTCGGTATAAAAGGAAACTAAATGTTTGATAGGTTCATAGGCCTTTCGTGGTCGAGAGAAAGGTCGGAATCAAGCCCAGCTATGAATCTTCTACTTTTCATACTTTCTTTTGGATGCTTGTTAGTATCACTTTTAACCAAGCTGGATGCTATTCTTTTCAACAAAGCCATATTTTGGGGTGCCGTGCCCTTCCTTGTCCGGTTAGCGTCATCACCATAGGTAACATCCACTTTTATCTAACTTTTTGTACAAATTTTCGACTAGGGGACTGAATTTTGGCTAAAACCCATCAAATCAGTTAACATAATTCAAGAATAGGATGTTTTATCAGTCCCCTACTCCAAATTTTGTACAGAACATCAGTGAATTACCTAATCTAATGGCCTTACCGAGTCCATATTGAGTTTTTATGCGTTTCAGATTTGGACGATAGGTCATGCATCATTAGTGTTGCCGGGGGAGAGTTGATAGGTTATGGGAAAATCTCCATTAAATTAATGGTTTCGGGCTATGCTATCTTAAAAGTTGCTGCAAAAGAGTGGAGCGAGTTCATTTCTGGATTATCCAAGATCACAAGTAATTGACATATGGGAGCGTCCTGAATCAGAGTATTTAAAAACTTATTCTTACTCATTCTGCTAAAGACATTACATTTGGACATAAAGAAATGGACAGCAGACAATGTGGTTTGTCCTAGACAAAGATATAATAATAATTAAGATATGTGTTAATAAAGCATTTACAGGATAGTGAATATGAGGAGAATTGCTATGGATAAGGCGGCAAATACCGGTGAACAGTCTGTAGATATAGGTCGTACAAGGTGGCACCTGTTTCGTAAGCAATGGACTTTGCATTTATTTGTACTATTGGGAATTGTGTTTCTAGTAATTTTTTCTTATGCCCCAATGTTTGGGTTGATAATGGCTTTTAAAGATTACAAAATTACAGATGGAATTCTTGGAATATTTACATCTGAATTTGTTGGGCTAAAATATTTCAAAGAGTTTATTAATGAATATAATTTCAAAACTCTTGTGTCAAATACGGTTGGTATAAGTGTTTTAAAACTAATTTTCTCCTTTCCTGCACCAATAATCTTAGCCATTATGCTCAATGAAGTACGATCATTGCCTTTTAAGCGAACTGTACAAACTATTAGCTATCTTCCTAATTTTATCTCATGGGTTATTGTATCAGGGTTTGCACTTATATTCTTCTCAGCTGATAACAATGGGATAATCAATATGCTTCTCATAAAATCAGGCCTTATTGCGAAACCGATACCGATTCTGACGAGTCCGGATTATTTTTGGGGACTTGCAGTCATCACAGCTGTCTGGAAAGAGACAGGATGGTGGGCAATTATCTTCCTGGCGGCAATTTCAGGAATTGATCCCCAGATGTATGAGGCGGCAGAAGTGGATGGTGCATCAAGGTTAAAGAGAATTTGGTATATAACATTACCTGGCATAAAAAGCACAGTAACAGTTGTACTAATCCTAGCCCTTGGCAACCTACTGGGAGGTGGGCTCGGAGGATCGAGTTTTGAACAAAGCTTTTTGCTGGGAAACCCGGCAAACATTTCACGTTCGGAGATTATTCAAACATATGTCTTCAAGGTTGGACTATCGGAAGGCAGGTATGCATATGCTACGGCCGTCGGCCTGATTCAATCCTTTATTTCTCTTATATTGGTACTTATAAGTAATTTTACATCCAAAAAGGTTTCTGGAAACTCTTTATTCTAAATGGAGGAGATAGAAATGTTAAGTGAAAATAAGAAAAGAAAAGTATGGCGAAGGACACATTCCCTTGAGGATATCATACTTGATACTATAAACTATGTAATTCTATTTTTTGTGTTAATGGTTACGTTCTATCCTTTTTATTTTACACTTATTATGTCGTTCAACGAGGGTCTTGATGCTCATTTACTTTGGAAAACTATATATCCTTTCTGAAGGATCCTCAGTGGATAAAAGCAATTTTTGTTACGACTGTCCGTACAATTGTGGGGACAACTCTAACCCTTATGCTGACTTCCATTGTTGCATATGGGCTTTCATTTAAAGAACTGGTCAATCGCAAACTTTACATGCTGTTGGTTATTATTAGTATGTACTTTCCTGCAGGATTAATACCTTATTATGTAGTGCTGAAACAAATCGGACTTATTAATAATTTTTGGGTTTATATTTTCCCAGGATTATTAAATCTCTTTTTTGTACTGGTAGCAATATCATTCTTCCAAGAAATACCTAAAGAGCTAAGGGAATCCTGCCTTTTAGATGGTGCAAGTGAATTCAGGATATTCATTAGCATGGTCATCCCAGTTTCGATGCCTCTATTTGCTACGATGGCATTGTTTGTTGGAGTAGGCCATTGGAATTCCTGGTTCGACTCGGCCTTTTTTGTTCCTACTAAAAAGGATCTTCGTACATTGGGCTATGTTCTGGTTTCAGTAATTAACAAAAGTCAAACAAGCGGCAGTGTTACTGGTATTAGTGCAGGTCAGAAATCAACTACTACAACATCCATGTCTATACAGATGACGGCGATGATCATTGCAGTTGCCCCAATTATGTGTGTATACCCGTTTTTACAGCGGTACTTCGTCAAAGGAATTATGATCGGAGCAGTTAAAGGTTAACAAACGGAAGTTAAATTCATTAATATGCAGATTGTTGGAAGTTTGAAAACTCAAACTTCTAAACATAATCCTCGAAAACGATAAATGTTTTCGAAAATACTATAATAAAGAATGGGGTGTAGCAAAAATGAAGAATTGGAAAATCACCAAGGTGCTTAGTATTGTGGTGGTTAGTCTCATAGTTATAGCTATGCTGACTTCCTGTGGAACACCATCACAGCAACAAAACCAAGACAACTCATCGACGACAGGCAATTCGCAAGCAGCAGCAACTACAGCAACAGCACCAGCAGAAGAAACAGAATTTTCGTTATTTATTAACATGACATGGTATTGGACTGATCAATGGAGTGGAATTATTCCTGATGCCCTCACAGAAAAAACCGGAGTTAAGTTTAATGTTACGCGTGCTACGGATGACAAGCAGCTCGGTTTGATGATTGCATCGGACGATCTTCCCGATGTGGTTTATACCGATGTTGAACTAAATAGGTTGTCAGATGAAAAATACTGCTACGATTACGGTGATTTGATAGCCAATTATGCACCTGATTGGCAGCCTGGAGAAACTCAGGTCATGATCGCAAAAACCAAATCCAAAGATGGTAAATACTATTATATACCCAACGAAGTAGCATCTGTTGAAGAATGGCGTAATGCAAAGGCTGGTGCACCGAATTTTGGCAGTCTATGTATAAGACAGGATATACTAGATGCTTTGGGTAACCCCCCGCTTAATAGTGTAGATGACTTGATTAATATTTTTGCCCAAGTTAAGGCAAAATACCCGGATATGATTCCTGTAATACTCGATCCGGACTGGGGAGCTACATATTTTGAAAATCAGCTCGGCGTGCCCATGTATTATCCGACCGGGTTGCCTGTCTATAAAACAGATGATGGCCAACTAAAATATATAACCGAGCACCCGAAATATGAAGCATATCTTCAGTTCATGAACCAAATGTACCAAAAAGGATATATTACAGCTGAAAACTTCACTTTTAAAAACGCTTCAGAGAGTCAGGCGTTTGTATCGTCAAATAAGTGCTTCGGGTATACTTGGTGTGGCAACAATAGCATCCAGTTAAATGCGTTAGGGCAGAATTCGAATCCGGATGTCTCTTGGGTAGCTGCTGACCCGAAACTGGGCGGAGATGATGTTCGTTTGGTAACATCAGGCACAGGTTGGTGCGGCACGTTTATCACAAAAAAGAACAAAAATCCTGATGTTATGATTAAGTTCCTGCAGTTCATGTATTCCCTGGAAGGCCAGCGGCTAAGCCAATGGGGACGAGAAGGGATCGAATGGACTTTAGGTGATGATGGCTTACCGAAATTCAACGATGAATGGACTGCTGCTTCACTAGACGAGGATATATTTTATACCAAATTTAATCCAGGGTTTTTCTTCGGCATATCTCCTACAGTCGAAGCCGAGGGACGTGCTTTGCATGCTACCCCAGAGGTTCACGAGTACAATGCAAAAGTCAGAGATATTGTTGAAATCCAACCTGAACTCAATCTATCCTTGCCGGCTGCTGATACGGACGCAAACA
>CAZQCL010000087.1:0-8180 GCA_964592435.1 uncultured Oscillospiraceae bacterium | reverse complement strand
TCAGTTCCTGGATCTGCCGTCGGTTGACCCCTGTACGGCAACCGAAGTCGTAGAGATCAACGTCCAAATTTTTGTCGAACACTGGGAATCCAGCAAACCTGCTGATGCACTTTGGAAGCCCCGGTTATAAATATACAATGACCGGCCGGTAATTCTATACCAGCCGGTCATTTTGGTGTTTTGCAAACTGTGTCTATAGCCAAATAATTCGTTTTTCAGAACAAATACCAAGCACTTCCTGTTACCATTTCGGCCGTATGAAACGTCTTTCCTTATCAGGCAGGTCAACCCCGATAGTACCGCCTGGATTCATGATATTGTCAGGGTCAAAATGCTTCTTGAGAGCCTTGAAAAGTTCCATCTGTCTTGTGCCGATCTGGCCTTCCAGCCAGGGGGCAAACATTTTGCCGATGCCGTGGTGGTGGCTCATAGCTGCACCACTGGCCTGAATCGCATCTAATATACCGGCATGGTAATCTTTGAACTCATCCAGTTCCCTCATTTTTGCGATGAAAATGAAATAGAGGTTGGCTCCCTGTGGATATGCATGGGACATATGGGTCATGCATATCGTATTCGGCCTGCTTTTACAGTATTTGCGCACGCTCTCATGTACATGGCTCATTTGAGACCAGGTCACGGAGCATTCCAACGTATCTGTCATAATACCGAAGTCCTGCATAGTGTCCCTCAGATACGGATCGGTAAATCTGCCATGCTCCCAGGCTTTTACAGGGATGCCGGTCAGATACATTGCACCATATTTCCTGCATATTTTAGCGACGTTTTTCTTCATGTTTCTGCAAAAACCTATTTCACCATCGGTAAATCCAAGGAAAAGACACTTCTGCATTGATTTGAATCCTCTTAGCCTTAATATCTTCTCTAATGGAGTCTCATCAATACCGTAGAGCTTCATCATAACATCAGTTTCCTCAGGATCGGAAAGACGGAAAACGGAAGGGTAGCCGAATTCGCCCTGCATGATCTCTCTTGCCGCATTTTGAGCATCTTCCCAGTTTTTAAACATATATGAGAATCGAAGGTGATTTTCGGGATGGTATTTGAATATTTTGAGCGTTACATGAGTCAATATACCGAATGCTCCCTCGCTGCCTATCATTATCTGATTTATGTCAGGCCCTGTGGCGCTGGCGGGAAACACTTCAGTTTTAACATTACCTGTAGGGGTGACATACTCCTGGGCCAAAACCAAATCCTCGATCTTACCGTAATATGTTGAATTCTGTCCGGCACCCCTTGTGACCGTCCAGCCGCCTACCGAGGAATACTCGAAGCTTTGAGGAAAATGTCCGCAGCTGTATGCTTCTTTAGCACCAAAAAGCTTTACAGCATTGTTCAGTGTCTGCTCCAGTTTTGGCCCGCTCATTCCAGCCTGGACTGTTATGGTCTGGGTGATTTCATCAAAACTGATTACCTTGGTAAAGTTTTTTCGCATATCGAGAGAAACTCCGCCCTTCATGCATTCGACGCCTCTGGTCACACTGGAGCCGCCTCCATAGACATAGACAGGTATTTTTTCTTTTGCACAAAGTGATACGATTTTTTCTATCTGTTCCTGATTTTCAGGATAAAGTACAATATCAGGGATGTTCTCCACTATTTTATTGCGTATGCGCATAATATCGTACATGGTCTTGCCATAAGCGACAGAAAGCCTTGAATAGTCATCAGCCGCGACATTATCGGTACCAAGTATCTCTTTGAATTGAGAAATGATATGCCCAGATAGATTTATAGGATGATCAAATTTCACTTCGTCCAATCCTAAATCCAGATGTGTTTTAAAATCTTCATCTGTCATGTTAAAAGTCTTTTTGATCATGCGAAATAAGGTTTCCTTCGGATATTTGTACTGCCTGGGGTCACCCCATCTGAATATGGAACGATAAGAGTTTGAAGGCGCGACCTCGGTATACCATTCGGGTGAAAAACCTTTATAGGGTTTACTCATAGTTTATGTCCTCCCTTGTATATTTGATTGATTTCGTGATAAAGTGGCTTTAATGCTTTATATACCTTTCTGTATACATTTTGATATAAAATGGTATAGTGCTTTGTCTCCTCAACATTGGGAGAAAATACATCATCATACCTTATCATTTTCTTTGCTGCTTCATCCAGGGATTCATACTTGCCGAGATGTGTGAAGCCGATCATGGCAGCGCCAAGACCCGAGGTCTCATATGTGTGTGTCCTGTAAACCTTGCAGTCGGTCATGTTTGCTGTTATCCGGCAGATTTCATCACACTGTGATCCGCCGCCGGAAACAAAGACCTTATTTATCCTTACTTTAGTACATTTTTCAAAGTGCCGTATTCCTTTTATAAGTTCAAAATTGATTCCTTCGATTATTGCCTTATAGATATGGTACTTTGTGTGGATATCAGTAAAACCGATCATACAGCCCTTTGCATCTTTCATTTTGATTCCGGGTGTCCAGTAAGGCTGCAGCATCAGACCGTCACTTCCGGGCGGTATTTTAGTAAGTTGTTCATCCAGTAGACATTCTGTAGTGATTCCACGTTCTTTTGCCTGCATTTCTTCAAACGCCGCAAGTTCCTTCTTGTACCAGCTGACCATCCAGTAGCCGCGGTATATTTCATATTCGGGATTGTAGTATCCTTTGATTGCGGCAGGATATGGAGGGATAAAGCGTAATGGTTCTATGTACTTTTTAGTAGTGATCTGTACTGTAGCGGTTGTTCCGAAACTTAGACATGCACTATCTTCGCTGACACATCCACACGCCAGTGTTTCACATCCTTTATCGGAAGCCCCTGCTATTACAGGAAGTCCTTCCCGCAAACCGGTATGTGAAGCTGCTGTTTTAGTCAGCTCTCCTATTTTGTCACCCACTGGAACGAGCTTTGCCAGTTTTTCTTTTTCGACTCCGAACTGACGATAGGTGATATGGGACGGATTTTCAGGATAACCAAAAATTTTACTTTGAAAGGGTATATGGCCAATACAATTGGAAACGCTGTCTTTAAATTCACCGGTCAGCCGAAAATTAAGATAACCGGAGAGAAGAAGGAATTTGTGTGTGTTTTCCCATATATCAGGCTGGTGTTGTTTTATCCAGTATGCTTTGCTTTTTCTCATCGCGTGAAGTGAAACGTCGCTCATGCCCACAGCTTTGTATGCAGCAATCTCCAGAGGACTAAAGCTATCATGCAGTCTGCAGTCGGCTTCTCTCTGATCCAGCCAGAGTATGGCATCTCTTAGTGGGATACCGCCTTTGTCTACCACTACGCATGTATCTCTTTGTACTGTTAGTACAATACCTGCGATACTGCGGCATAGCTCAGGCTTGTCTTCGGAAAGTCTTTTTACAGCACTGCAAAGTGCCTGATAATAGTAGTTGGGATCCTTTTCTGCAAACCCCGGGGAAGAACTGTAATACGGACTGTCGTATTCTATCTTTTCTTTTGCCAGCATATTGCCAAAACTGTCAAAAATCATACCCCTAAGGCTTTGAGTCCCACAGTCGATGGAAAGAATAAAACTCATACCTCCTACCCCTTTTCTAAATATATTTCATAGTCATATCACAGCAGGAAACAATATCTATCCCGTGGAAATCCTTTAGTACCACATCTCCTGTCTTGAGTTTTTCTGTAACCAGTATTGAGGAAAGCTTCTGCATAAGCTCGAATCTTTTATACTTGTCAATAGCTCCGGCGGTTTTTACCGGAATAAAGAGCTGCTCCGGGAAAATGGTCTTTACAGTAGTTGTCAATGTGCGCGTTGGATGGGTCACTTCACTGACAGCGTAAGCTTCGCCTCTTTTACAGCGGTTGCCGCAGACACTGTAACCGGTATTGTTTTTTGAAATATCCACCTTGCAGCTGTTCGGGCAGATGATACAAATAATCCTTGTGTTCATATTGTCGCCCCCATCATATAGTTTACATCGTTTTTGATGTTTTTGCATCTTTTTACATATTCTGCGGCGCTTTCACCGGCTTTTTCACCGCTTTTTGATACATCATCCACCAGGTCAAATACATGAAGAGCATTACCGCAGCAGAAAACACCGTCTACACCGGTCATCAAACGATCATCCACAATAGGCCCGTGAGTGGTTTTATCCAGCTCGACACCTAGACTTTCCGCAATTTCATTTTCGGGAATAAGGCCTACTGAAAGAATGACTGAATCACATTCCACTATTTCTTCCGTACCTTTAATGAGATTTAAATTTTTATCTACGCTGCAGATCTCTACAGCATTCACACGATCCTTGCCAAATACCCTGCTTACTGTTTTGGACAGATGGAGCGGTATATCAAAATCATCCAGACATTGCACTATATTACGTGTCAGACCTGAGGGCTCCGGCTTTATTTCATACACTCCGTACACCTCGGCGCCCTCAAGAGTCAGTCTGCGTGCCATAATCAGACCGATATCTCCGGAACCTAATATAACGCACTTTTTTGTGGGCAAAATGCCAAGAATATTTACAAAATATTGTGCCGTACCGGCGGTAAAAATACCCGCAGGACGATCACCGTGAATGAACACCTGCCTGGATGTACGTTCCCTGCAACCGCAGGCAAGGATTAGAGATTTCGCATTTATGGATTTTATTCCGTTTCTATTTTGAACTGTTAAGTTAAATCCTTCATTTATCTTTTCCGCATGCGTAACAAATGTATTGATCATAAAATCAATATGTTCACCTAAAAACCGGGCGATATATCTATCTGCATATTCCGGACCTGTCATAAGCTCTCCAAACTGATACAGACCGAAACCATCGTGAATGCATTGCTTTAAGATTCCTCCGAGTTTTTCCTCGCGTTCTATCAGCAAGACACCTGCCCCATTTTCATGAGCTGATATCGCTGCGGCAAGTCCTGCGGGGCCTCCGCCCAAAACCACCACGTCATACAACATCAATTCACCAGATCCTTTCCTGAAACCTCCGGTACTGTGTCTTACCGGGGGGATTCTACGCTAATATTTTTTGAGGCGCTCGCCGTAACATTATCTTCTCGTAAAGACCTTTCGTCAATTTCTGCAGCTGCTATCTCCAGAGCAGCATCATACTGAGGGTCATTCCCTACTAAACCCTTGGCAGCAGGTTCCAAAACAATGTTTGAATGCCCTCCCTTTTTTGTAATTTCGGTTAATGGAATACCTGTTTCTTCCGATATTATCTTCATCACAAGCGGAGAGCAGAAACCGCCCTGACAACGCCCCATTCCGGGTCGTACCCTCCGTTTGATACCATCTAGCGTTTCAACTTTCAAAGGAGAACGCAGCGCGTCAATGATCTCACCTTTACTGATCGCTTCACAACGGCATACGATAGTACCATAATCCGGGTTCTGTTTAATCAGAAGCTGCTTTTTTTGAATATTAAGCTTATCCATATTTATGATGTTACGGTTTGGGTTAAATTTGATGTTCTTTTCTACCGGCTTCTTTTTAGATAATATATCAACCGATATTTTCACAATATCCTCAGCTATTGCCGGTGCACTTGCAAGTCCGGGAGATTGTATACCCGCGGCATGTACAAGGTTTTTTACATATTCGGATGCTTCTACAACAAAGCTTTCCTCATAAGTGGCAGCACGGATGCCGGAAAAATACGTGATCACATCACCTTTACCAAGGTCTTTAACCATTGGCAGCTGTTTTTTAAGAATGTTGTTTATCACCAAATCGCAAGTGGAAGTATCCTCACGGTCAGATACTTCGGTTGCACTTGGCCCGATGAGCAGATTTCCGTCGATAGTATGTACGATCCCACCTCCCTTTGTATTGCTTGAAAAACTTTTTGAGCTGAACAATCCGATAGCGGCACTCAAATATCCGCCTTTCTTCTTGTCAAGGATAACCAACTCGCCTTTTCTGGGATGGATCGTGAAAAACTGGTCATCAGCCATTGCGGCAATTTTATCTGCAAATACACCTGCGGCATTTACTACAAGACCCGGAAAAATAGTACCTCTGTTTGTTCTTACACAGCGGATCTCGCCTTTCTCCAGTTCCATAGATTCCACCATGGTTGAAAGTGAGAATGAAACCCCGTTTTCTATGGCGTTTTCCGCTAAGGCTACTGTCAGCTTGTATGGAGATAAAACGCCGCTTGTTGGGAACATGATACCTGAAACTATATTATCTGAAAGATATGGCTCCATTTTATGAAGTTTTTTGGAATCCAGGAATTCTGATGGGATACCCAGCTGTCTTGCTCGAAGTTTAATGAACGGAAGAATGGCGTTCATTTTTTTATCATCAAACAGAATAATATTCCCGCGACGTTCAAATGGTATGTTCAATTCACTGCAAAGCTGTGTATACATTTTGTTGCCGCGCACATTGTAACTGGCAGTATTCCCATGCAGATGGGTGGCAATACCAGGATGGATCATTCCATCATTGCGGGAAGAGGTCTGCATTGCTACGTCGGATTCTTTTTCTACTACCAGCACTTTCAGTTTATACTTTGCAAACTCCCTTGCAATACTGCAGCCAATCACGCCGCCGCCAATAATCAGAACATCCGGTTTTGAATTATTTAAAGAATTATCATGAATGGATGGAGAGGAAGGTGGCTTTTCTTTCAAGCCCTTTACAGTTATTTTGTTTACGACGCCCTTATACCCTTTTCTGGCTGCAAGGCGGCCTGCTTTGACAACATCTTCATAATGACCGGCTTCACCCTCCAGAATAATGCTGCTTCTCCACTCTCTCAGATCAATATTGGAAAAGCCATTATTAGACAGAAGCCTGGAAACTTTTTTATATTTGGAGTTCATTGTTACATCATCCCCCAAGGTTTGTCCGGTTGTCCGAACAACAGTACAATATCAATATATACCAGTATTTTGGTTTTGTCAACATATATAAACGCCAAACTTTCTTGACATAGGCTTTTACACAAAATATAATGATAGCGTAGCAAAATTAAATTGTGCAGGAATTTTATAATGATTGATAAATTAAGTGCAATACCTTTATATATACAGCTTGCAGAGCACATCCGTGATTTGATCTATTCAGGCGAATTTGATGATGACTGCAAACTTCCTGCAGAAGCCGTCTGGATGGAGAAATTCAGCCTGGGGCGTGCTACTGTTAGAGCAGCGTATGCAGAACTGGTAAAAGATGATCTTATCTACAAGAAGCAGGGCGTCGGTACTTTTGTAAAAAAGCAGACAGCAAGACCAGGGATGCTTCCGCTTATAAGCCTTGACTATATTTTAAAATCCTCAGGCATCACAACACAAAACAAAGTTATGGAAAAAAAGACTATTGTTATATATGAGGCTTTAAAAAAGAAATTCCTGAACAATGCGCCAAACAATAACCTGAGTGAAGTGTATCTTATTAAAAGAATGCGCTATGCAAAAGAGTTTCCGGTGGCAATCGAAACATCCTATTTTTTGCCTGAAACTGCAAAGCAATTTCAGGACACAGACGTCACAGGCTCAGTTGCAGAACTCCTTTTGTCCAATCAGGATATTGAACTGACCCGTGTTAATCAGGATATCATAACAAAAGAACCAACAGTTGAAGAGAAAAAACTCCTGAATTTGAAAAAGGGCGAAACAATTCTGGTGATGAACCGATGGTTGTATAAAAACGGAGAAGATATACCATTTTCATTTATGGAATTTATATTTCCTCTTACTTTTCTGACCTATCCTTTTAAATACAGATCCAAAACCTGACAGTAGGCAAACTTCTAATTATTGAAATCAGTGGACGAAAAATGCAAGCTATATATTTTCTTTGAAATGACTTTTCAAAAACTATATAATCCTGGCCTTTGCTCCGCCAGATCTACATGTCCTGAATAATTTTAAAATTATGTTGTTTACCGTGATAAAATAAGAAAATGGGATGTACGGTATTGATTTAGATAGAGCCTCTGGACCAGAAGCTATCTGGAAAAATAAAGGTGCTGATATGAAAGCCGGTTGGTGCGAAAACTTTGAGTGGCTTATTCATGAAATGGGAAATCACTTGCAAGATGGAAATGTTCCTGCCTACCGATGGTGTTCAAAACGCTAGATCAAAACCGTTGATATGTTCCCATGAACCTCGAAAACGCTCAAAAAAGGTTGACATGTTCCCGCGAACCTCCGACATCAATAATGGCGTCTCGAGACATGTAGAGTCGGTCGTATTGATGT
>CAZQCL010000086.1:0-8213 GCA_964592435.1 uncultured Oscillospiraceae bacterium | reverse complement strand
CTGTCCTTTTCTACAGAATAATTCCCGTTTTTGTGCATGACCAAACCCATACCACTAGCACCCCGCTTCATTTTTGCTTTTAAAATGTAAAAAAGAAGCCGATTTACACTATTTTGCATAAACAACTATATTATACACTATTTTTTACTTTTCTGCAGGTATTTCTTCGAGAGACAGATCCCTATTCCGTTCCAGAGCCCAACGGATGCTCCAGTCATTCTCGAACAGCAGAACCAGGCGGCCATTGTCGTCTTCAACAATCATCGTAGAGCTTGTCAGGTTCAGCTTATTAAGGTCCTCCACCTCGGAAGACAGCCATCTGGCAAACCTGAAGGATAGGTGCTGTAGCCGCAGGTCCACTCCATACTCGTGCTTTAGTCTGTGCTCAAGCACCTCAAACTGAAGCTCGCCCACTGCGCCGGCAATAACGGACTCCATACCCGTATCGGGCTGTTTAAAAAGCTGAATTGCGCCTTCCTCGGAAAGCTGGTCTATGCCCTTTATGAATTGCTTTCTTTTCATGGAATCTATTGGTGAAATCCGGGCAAAATGCTCTGCCGGAAATATCGGTATTCCTTCAAATTTGAATCGAGCCGTTCCCTCGCATAATGTATCGCCTATTTTGAATATACCGGGATCAAAAATACCAATAATATCGCCGGGGTAAGCTTCTTCGACGATAGCACGCTCCTGTGCCATAAACTGCTGGGGCTGTGCCAGCTTGACTTCCTTGCCGCCTTGGACATGATAGACTTGCATGCCTCTTTTAAAACGGCCGGAACAGATGCGGATAAATGCAACCCTATCCCTGTGGGCAGGATTCATATTGGCCTGAATTTTAAATACAAAGGCCGAGAAGCTTTCCGCTTCCGGGTCGATTTCTGTGTCCCCTGTACTCCTGAACCCGGGAGAGGGAGCAAGCCTGATGAATTCCTCTAAAAATGGCTGCACTCCGAAATTCGTCATGGCACTTCCAAAAAACATCGGTGTCAACTCTCCCCTTCTGATTTTTTCCATAGAGAATTCATCTCCTGCTAGGTCAAGCAGTTCAATATCCTCACATAGCTTATCGTGGTAATGGCTGCCCAGCAAATCAGCAAACACATTGTCGTCAACTCGTCCCTTAATAGAAGTCACTTCTGAACGGCCGTGCCTGCCACCCCCAAAAAGCTCAATCTGCTCAAGCTTCCTGTTGTAGACGCCCTTAAAATCACCATCGGTGCCGATCGGCCAGTTCATCGGGTAGGAGCGTATACCAAGAACATTTTCTATTTCCTCCATCAGCTCAAAGGGATCCTTGCTGGCCCTGTCCATTTTGTTAACAAAGGTAAAAATCGGTATACCGCGCATTTTACATACATGGAAGAGCTTTATTGTCTGAGCCTCCACGCCCTTTGCACCGTCAATAAGCATAACGGCGCTATCTGCGGCAACCAGCGTGCGGTATGTATCCTCACTGAAGTCCTGATGACCAGGGGTATCAAGTATATTTATGAAATGACCGCCATACTCGAACTGCATTACACTTGAGGTTACGGAGATACCTCTTTGCTTCTCGATTTCCATCCAGTCCGAAACTGCATAGCTGCGGGATTTCCTTGCTTTTACGGTACCGGCAAGCCTGATGGCGCCTCCGTAAAGCAGCAGTTTTTCTGTAAGTGTGGTTTTGCCTGCATCAGGATGTGATATAATTGCAAAGGTTTTTCTGCGGCCTATTTCCTGCTCGATTTTTTCTTTTATGTCAGACATCTATTTAGTATTCCTTCTATCGCTAAATTATTTTTTTGCATCTCATATTAACTTATTTATAAGCTTTCTGTCAAATACTCTATAATTATATTATAATAGGTTATAGTGACTATTCGGTCTGGCTATGTCAGTGCTGATGGTACTGACTAGCCCGGATTTGGAAAAGTGAGGGGAAAACAAATGACAGACACGAACAAAAAGATCAGGGTTGTTATCGATAACATTCGAGAAGTGCATATACAAACCGGTACAACGCTGCTCCAATTGTCGCATGATTACGGTAAGCCTCACAGTCAGCCTATTATAGCAGCAAGGGTAGATAATGACATAAAGGAACTGAGCTATAAGCTCAAAAGGGATTGTGAGGTAGATTTTATCGACCTTAATGAAGAAGATGGTATGAGAATTTATAGGAGAAGCCTCTATTTTATATTTATGAAGGCAGCCTACGATCTTTACCCGAAAAGGCGCGTTATAATAAGCCATGCTATCAGTAAAGGCTTGTTTTGCGAAATCAGAGGAGAAAAAGAATTGGAACCCTCTGAGGTTAAACGGATAGAGGCCAGGATGCATGAGATTGTGGAAATGGCTGTACCCTTTGAAAAGAGAGAGATTCCATTGGAGGAGGCGGAGGAGCTGTTTAAATCTACGGGGAGAATGGACAGATACCGCACCGTGGAGCATAGGAAGAAAAGCCTGGTGACAATATATAATTGCGATGGGATGGACGACTATTTCTATGGCTATATGGCTCCTGATACCAGCTATATCAAAGTTTTTGGCCTGAGATATCATTTGGGCGGACTAATAATACAGTTCCCGCTTAAATCTTCTCCGCAGACTCTTCCCGAATATGTGGAGCAGGAGAAGCAGTTCAATATTTATCTGGAATTCAAAAAATGGGGGCGCATACTGGAGGTTGAAAATGTCGGAGCCTTGAATAATTTGATAATCAAAGGCAAATCTACTGAAAATATCAGGATATCAGAGGCGCTTCACGAGAAGAAGCTGGCCAGTATTGCGGACATGATTTGCCACAGCTCCCATCCAAAGCGAATTGTACTGATATCAGGGCCCTCGTCCTCCGGTAAGACAACCTTTGCCCAAAGGCTTTCCATACAGCTGCGCGTAAACGGGGTGAGGCCTGTTACTATTTCATTGGATGATTATTTTGTAAATCGCGAAGATACACCGAAGGATGAATTCGGGGAGTATGATTTTGAAGCTTTGGAAGCAGTTGATGTGAAGCTATTCAATAAGCAGCTGAATAGGCTGATCCGTGGGGAAGAAGTAGAGGTGCCAATCTTCAACTTCCGCACCGGTAACAGGGAGCCCGTGGGTAGAATGTTGCAGATAGATGATGACAATATTCTTGTTATTGAAGGGATACATGGCTTGAATGAAAAGCTCACATATGAGATACCCGGACAGCTGAAGTTTAAAATATATGTCAGTGCGCTGACATCCATGAATATCGATGATCATAATAGAATACCGACTACCGACAACAGAATCCTCAGACGCATTGTAAGAGACCACCAGTTTAGAGGGAGCAATGCTCTATCTACTCTTAAATGGTGGCCTTCCGTCAGACGCGGCGAGGATAAGAACATCTTTCCCTTTCAGGAGAGTGCCGATGTGATGTTTAATTCCGCTCTTATGTATGAGCTCAGCGTACTAAAACCATATGCGGAGCCCTTGCTTAATGAAATTGACAAAAGCACGGTGCACTATTCGGAAGCGAGGCGTCTTATTGAGTTCCTCAGTTATTTTCTGCCGCTGGATTGCAAGGATGTACCGTCAAATTCAATCCTCAGGGAATTTATTGGGGGCAGCTGCTTTTAGTAAAGGCTTTTGCGATGTAAGGGATAGGGGGGCAGGGAACCTGTCCCTTTAGTTTTCTCCCCTTAAGTTTATCTTGCAGCAAAATTCAAGGAATATTTCCTGAAAATTGTTGTATAATTCGTAATGAAACAGTATACTTAATAATATAATATTACAAAGTCAAAGTTAGGAGGGAATCGTATGGCATATCTATTAGGAATTGATATCGGAACTTCCGGTACAAAGACTGTTCTTTTTGATGAGATGGGCAACACTATTTCCAGTGCGCTGGAAGAATATCCGCTTTATCAGCCACATGTCGGCTGGGCCGAGCAGGACCCGGAGGATTGGTGGCAGGCAACCGTTGGCGGCATCCGCAGCGTGTTTGCAAAGAGCGGTGTAAAAGCAGCCGACATCAGTGGTATCGGGTTATCGGGCCAGATGCATGGGCTTGTGCTGCTGGATAAGGATAACAAGGTACTCAGACCTTCCATCCTTTGGTGCGACCAGAGAACGACTAAGGAATGTGAGCAGATTACTTCCATAATCGGCGCGGAGAGATTGATTGAAATTACCGCAAATCCTGCACTTGTGGGATTCACCGCATCAAAGATCATGTGGGTGAAGAATAATGAGCCGGCAATATACGAGAAGGCAAAAAAGATATTGCTTCCCAAGGATTATATAAGGTTCAGGCTGACCGGTGAATTTGCCACTGAGGTGTCGGATGCCAGCGGAATGCAGCTGATGGATATTCCAGGCAGATGCTGGAGTGACGAAGTACTGTCAAAGCTGGGAATTGACAAGAATTTGCTTGCCGACCTTTATGAGTCGCAGGAGGTCAGCAGTAAGGTCAACAGTGCTGCGGCAGCACTTACCGGGTTACGTGAGGGCACACCGGTAGCCGGAGGAGGCGGGGATCAGGCAGCAGGCGCAGTTGGAAACGGCATAGTAAAGCCGGGTGTCGTATCTTCGACCATAGGTACGTCAGGAGTTGTATTTGCCTATCTGGACAAAATAAGCATCGATCCAAAGGGAAGAGTTCAGACATTTTGCCATGCTGTTCCCAATACATGGCACGTGATGGGCGTGACTCAAGCTGCAGGTTTTTCATTGAAGTGGTTCAGGGATAATCTGTGCTATGCTGAAATGGTTACGGCAGAGCAAATGGGTGTTGACCCGTATGTTTTGATGGATAAAGAGGCAGAAAGGGTCCTGCCGGGCAGTAATGGCTTGATATACCTGCCCTATCTTATAGGGGAGAGAACACCTATCCTGGATGCTGATGCAAAGGGTGTCTTTTTCGGGCTTTCGACGCTCCACGCAAAAAGAGATATGATCCGTGCTGTAATGGAAGGCGTTACTTTCAGCCTCAAGGATTGTATGGAGATCATCATTGGGATGGGCGTCAATGTCAGTGAGGTCAGGGCATCCGGAGGCGGTGGCAAAAGTAAGCTATGGAAGCAGATGCAGGCAGATATATTCGGGACTCCAATCACTACGATAAATTCCAGTGAAGGCCCGGCACTGGGTGTTGCTTTGCTGGCTGGTGTCGGTACCGGTGTTTACAGCAGTGTTGCACAGGCTTGTGATATCGCGATCAAGGTGAAGAGTGTCCAAGAGCCTGATATGAACCTATATGATAAGTATTCCAAGATATACAGCCTATATGGACAGCTTTACAGGTCTCTGAAAAAGGATTTCAAGGATCTTTCTGCGATTATGAATAGTATCTACGGGGATTAAGACATGACAAAGGGTAAAACCGGCAACAGCAAGTTTCTCAAGGCTTATAATGAGACATATATACTAAATCTGATACGTGTTGAGAAAAGCCTGTCAAGGGCTGATATTTCCAAGGCAACGGGACTGTCCGCCACTGCGGCAGGTGGAATTGTTTCTTCGCTCATTGAAAAAGGATATATATGTGAAAGCGGCACCGGAGAGTCCAGGGGTGGAAGGAGACCTGTAATGCTGGAATTGAGGAAGGACTCCTTTTACTCTATAGGGCTCGATGTGGACGTGGACAGCATGTCATTCATTTTGATGGATATCACGGGAAGGGTTGTATTGGAATGGTCTTCGGTACTTACCGATAATACCCCGGCTGTTGCAGCATCATTAGCTGCGAAAGAAATTAGGAGTGTTTTGAATGATCGCCATATACACACGGACAAGCTGCTTGGTATCGGTATTTCCGTACCGGGCATGGTGGATGATGAAACACGACGTGTATTGCTGGCACCGAACCTGGGCTGGCAGGATGCGGATTTTGGAGGCATGCTAAAGGATGAGATGAACCTTCCGGTTTATATCGAAAATGAGGCAATGGCTTCTGCTATTTGTGAAAACTGGATTGGTGCATGTCAGAATGTTGATGATTTTATATGTGTCAATATAAAGTCAGGTATAGGTGCAGGCATTTTCACAGGCGGAAGACTTTACAGGGGAACAGGCGGTAGTGCAGGTGAGGTCGGGCATATCGTAGTGGACGAGAACGGGCTGCGATGCGGATGCGGTAACCACGGCTGTCTCGAGACGATTGCATCTACCGGCAGGATAGTGGAAAAGGCAAGAGAGATGATAAAGAAGGGCGCTAAATTGCAGCTTGATAAGGCTGTGAAAGTGGATAAAATTCGTCTTTGTCATATTGTACAGGCTGCCAGGTCAGAGGATGAAATAGCAAAAGACCTATTGAACGAGGCTGCCAGCTACCTTGGGATCGCCTTTTCATTCCTGGTGAATACCCTGAATCCCTCTAAAATAGTTTTGGGGAAGGATTTTGTCGTATATGGGGATCTTGTGATGGATACACTTAGGCGTGTTATTGATCGTAAAGCCTTGAAACGTCCGGCTTCAAATGTTGAGATAGCAATGTCGGAAATGGGAGAGAGATCATCTACATTAGGAGCGGCAATTATTCCATTGAAAATTCTGTTCGGGAATTAAATTGCAAAATTCGGGAATTAAATTACAAAATTTTTTATGAATGGAGGATTAAGAACATGGCAGATGTATTTAAGGGAATCGAAAAAATCAAGTTTGAGGGGAAGGGCTCCGACAATCCATTGGCCTTCAAGTATTACAATGCCGATGAGCTGGTGGCCGGGAAAAGGATGGAGGATCATCTGAGATTCGCCGTGGCTTACTGGCACACCTTCCAGGCGAGGGGGAATGACCCTTTCGGTGTTGGTACGGCAATTAGGCCCTGGGATAGTATATCTGATGAAATGGAGCTTGCTAAGGCGAAGGTGGAGGCCAATTTTGAGTTTTGCGAGAAGGTGGGAGCGCCTTTCTTCTGCTTCCACGACAGGGATATCGCACCCGAGGCAAACACTTTGAAGGAGACAAATAAGAGACTGGACGAAATCGTGGACTTAATTGAACAAAGGATGAAAAGCAGCCCAGTGAAGCTGTTGTGGGGCACAACTAATGCTTTTAACCACCCGAGATTTGTTCACGGTGCTTCCACATCTCCCAATGCGGATGTATTTGCATTTGCATCGGCTCAGGTCAAAAAGGCAATGGAAATAACCCTTAGATTAGGCGGACAGAACTATGTGTTCTGGGGCGGCAGAGAAGGTTATGAAACTTTGCTGAACACCGATATGAAGCTGGAGCTGGACAATCTGGCACGTTTTCTGTCCATGGCAGTGGATTATGCAAAAGAAATCGGCTTTAAGGGGCAGTTCCTGATAGAGCCCAAGCCGAAGGAACCTACAAAGCACCAGTATGACTTTGATGCAGCAACGGTTATTGGTTTCCTTAAGACGTATGGACTTGACCCTTACTTTAAGCTGAATATCGAAGCAAATCACGCGACTCTTGCTGCACATACCTTCCAGCATGATCTGAGAGTTGCCCGTATCAACGGTATGCTTGGAAGCATTGATGCGAACCAGGGTGATACGATACTTGGGTGGGATACGGATCAGTTCCCGACCAATGTTTATGACACTACGCTGGCAATGTACGAGGTACTCAAGATGGGTGGCCTCACCACGGGCGGATTTAACTTCGACTCCAAGGTCAGAAGAGGATCCTTTGAGGCTATAGATCTGTTTTATGGTCACATCGTAGGAATGGATACCTTCGCAAAGGGATTGAAGGCTGCTGCAAAGATGATAGAGGATGGCCGGATTGACAAATTTATTGCTGAAAGGTATAACAGCTATAGCACCGGTATTGGGAAGGACATCGTGGAAAGAAAGGTTGGCTTCAAAGAGCTGGAGAAATACGCTCTGGAGCATGACGAGATTGTCAACACTTCAGGCAGGCAGGAAATGCTTGAAAATATTTTGAACAGCTATATACTGGAAAGCTGATATTCGAAAACGGGTACACAGGGGATGCGTTTTGCAGTGATTGCGAGCGTATCCTTTTTTTATTATTTTATGTTTATTTTATGGGCGTACTGTAGAATAGGGGGGCAGAGCCCGTGGAACAGAGAGGACAGAAATTGTGCTTTACAATAGACAAACCGAGCCCGGTACCGCCCATGCTGCGGTACAGCTTTTAGTGTAACAGCATAGGATAAATAGGGTGAAATGCATGATGGATTTTGGCTTGAGAGATGGCAGAACAATAAAGCCCTACGACAGGCAAAAGGCTGTGCAGTATGCACATAAATGGGCTTATGC
>CAZQCL010000085.1:0-8235 GCA_964592435.1 uncultured Oscillospiraceae bacterium | reverse complement strand
GTGTCGCCCTGGATCTGGCTTCTGTTGGCAAGCTTCGCCTCCTGGGGCCATGAAGTCTGCTGCACTGTGTACTGCTGTTTTTGCCCCTGCTGCCGTACTGCCTCACTTGTCTCTCCACCAGGCGGATTCAGCGTCATCTCCAGGCCTGCGATTGAGATTACATCTCCAAAAACTACTGTTGCGGAGCTTTCGACCTTCTCCCCGTTAACCATCACACCGCCCTTTGAACTAAGATCGTAAATAGTCCACACACCGCTGCGGAATGCAAGCACAGCATGACTTCTCGACGCGAAGGCAAAGTCCACCATTATGTCGGATAGCTTGCTTCTTCCGATTGAATTTTCCCAGTGGTTAAGAGGCTTCCTGCTGCCATCGGCCATATCCAGATAGCCCCACACTGTTTCTCCCTTCTTCACCTGCAAAAGCGGAAGAATACACCGCAAAAAAATGGCAACAGCCAATAGTGGGAATATCCATCGTAATACCAGAGTATAATATCCGGATATCTCTTTGAAATCTATGGAGGAGCTGCCGATGCTATCGGTTATATCATTTAATACCGTCAAACACCAGTCCCAAAACTGCTTTGCGTTTTCTTCAAAAGCATTCATTAAATCGTCCTTTATATAAGTCTATTAGAATTTAACCATTTTACCGGAAAATTAACCATTCTGCTACCGGGGGACTCTTTAATCATACCATCTTTTTTGTGGTACACTCATATTTGACGATATATTCATAAAAAGGTTTCCGGCACTCTATTTTTTCCATCAATTGACTATCCAGACTGCCAAGGGCATGAACCCCAGCAGGCTGTTGAATTCGCAGTTGCCGCAAGCTGCCTTAAGCACACTATTGAAGGCGACTTTAATCAGGTTTCCGTAGAAGAAGTGACAAAGCTGATGGGCGGAGACGGAACAGGCCGCGTACAGAGATAATGATTTCCCTTAAAAGAGAAGACAAAATGCATTTTTCACCGTATAATGGACATGGTGCCAAAATATTCAAGGCGAGGAGATATAAAATGAAAAGGTTACTTTCTATTATATTAACCATTGTGATGGTTTTAGGCCTGTGTCTATCGTTCATACCGGTGAGTGCGGCAGAAACAGAATTAATGCCGCTTCCCCAAGTAGGCGAAGTAATTTCCGGCTTTAAGGCAACACAAATCAGTGATATGGAGCTAATCCATTCAAAAACAGTCCTGTTCGAACATGTGAAAACAGGAGCAGAGCTTCTATACATACAAAGCAAGGACATTGACAGAGCTTTTGAAATAACATTTAGAACGCCTGCCGTTGATAACACGGGAGCAAATCACATACTGGAACACATCTCAGTATCAGGCTCGGAAAAATACCCTTTGAAGAACGTCCTATTCACTATTGCGAATCAGACTTACAGTACATTCATCAATGCATTTACATATCCGACCCTGACCTCCTACCCCGTATCCTCGATGAGCGAAGACCAGCTGCTTAAGCTGACCGACGTATACATGGATTGTGTTTATAATCCATCAGTCTACACGGACAAAAACATATTCCTAAGAGAAGCCTGGAGATATGAAATGGCTGACAAGGACGCCCCTCTCACTATAAGCGGTACCGTTTATAATGAAATGAAGGGTGCGCTGGGCAATATTTCTTCCGCGGCAAATTATAATGTCATGGATTCTCTGTTTTCAAACAGCATCCAGGCGAATATTTCCGGTGGGGATCCAGAGGAAATTAAAAATCTGACTTACGAGCAAATCATAGAAACACACAAAACATACTACCATCCTTCCAATTCTCTCATGATACTTTATGGCAATCTGGATTACAGTAAATTTCTCAAGCTTATTGATGACGAATATCTCAGTAAATTTGATAAGATGGATATAGAAATAGACGATGGGAAAGTTGCTCCATTTACACAGAAGGTCGAAAATACATATACATACCCGGTTACTGCAGCCTCCAGCACGGAAAATGCAGCACAAATCGATTATGCTTTCGCCCTTACGGATGTTCCCCAGGAAGACTTGACAGGGCTCAGCATCCTTGCATCTGTTCTTAATCAGGATACCTCCTTATTAAAGCAGACCTTTGCAGAAAAACAGATTGGAGGAAAACTCGCCGTCAGTTTTAATGACATCAATACGCAGCCGGTCATTACCTTCTCTGCGCAAAACGCCGACGCAAGCAAGGCAAAAGAATTCCAGGCACTGGTTGATGAGTGTATCGCTAACCTGATTAAGAACGGGTTTAACAAAGAGATGGTCGATGCTACTATATCAGCTACACTGCTTAACAACTCAAACATAACCGAGATGAGCAACCTGGGCATCAATCTTGCCACAAGCATAAGCCTTATGTGGGCAAATTACGATAGCTTGGATTACTTTCATAATGTGCTGCAAAGCATTAAGGATATTTCTGATAATATTAGCAAAAATTATATGGAAAATCTGGCATCAAAGTATATCCAAAATAACAACCATGCTGCCCTGGTAACTACGATTCCCGAAGCAGGGCTTACAGAGAAGCAGTCCGAGCAGCAGCTGAAATACCTGGCGGATTTAAAGGCATCCATGACCAGCCAGGAGATTGAAAAGATAGTAAGCGATACAAAAGCCTATAATGAATGGAACGACCGTCAGGCCGATCAGGCCGACCAGGCCATTGTGAAAGACCTACAGGTGGTAAAGGTTGCCGATCTGCCGATTGAAGTGAAAAAATACAATATAAACGATACACCATACTCTGACGGCGTAAGGATTGTGTCCGCACAGGCAGATGTAGGTGCTACAGGCCTAACCTCACTGGCTTTGGATGTTTCGGGGGTACCGATTGAAAGGCTTCACTATCTACAGCTTTATACCAGCCTGCTGGGAAAGCTGGATACACAGCTGTATTCCAGAGAACAGCTTGCTACCCAAATAATGCGGCATCTGTCCGGAGCCGGCCTCGCTATCTCAACCATACCCCAGGAGGATTGGAATGAATTCACTCCTATCATTACAACTTCATGGATCGGAGTAATGGGCGAATATGATGACCAGCTTGCGGTAGTAAAGGAGATAGTGCTCAATACGAAATTTGCTGACGCAGATACTGTTCTGGACATAGTAAAACAGCAAATAGCGAATCTAAAGAATCAAATCACGAACAACCCGGTAAATATGCTGATTATACGCAACCTGGCACTTTCGAACGATTGCATTAACTATCAGAATTACATTTCCGGTCTGGATTACTATAATTTCCTTACAGAAGTGGAAGAGGCACTTAAATCCAATCCGGATGCCGTATTGGCTCAGTTGGAATCTATGCACGAGCTGGTAGCCAACCGTACAAACATGATTACCATGTTCTCAGGCAACGAAAATAGCATCAAGCAGTATGAAAGGGCTATAAAGGCCCTGATTGATGCCTTGCCTGCCAAAGCCATTGTTCCGCAGGATTACTCGGTACTGCAGGCTCCTGCGCAGAGAGAGGCAATTTCAATCGATACTCCCGTTCAATACAATATGATTTCAGCCACATACGAAGATATGGGTGCGGAGTATAGCGGCAAATATATTCCAATTGCATCTCTTATCAGCGAGAACTACATTACGCCCAAGATTAGATTCGGCTACGGTGCCTATGACAATATTGTCAACTTCAGCAGCACCTCTTATATGATGGTATCTTACAGAGATCCTAATATAAAGGAAACCTTTGATGTCTATGATGGATTGCCTGGGTTCATAAGAAATATCAGCCTCACTCAGGAGGAGCTTGACAGGTATATATTAAAAGCGTTCAGCTCCTATACCGCTACAAGCGGTGAGCTGAGCGGAGCATCCAATACAATCAACAATTACCTTATGGGTAAAACCACGGATGACCAGATAAAGATATTGGAGGAAATAAAGTCTACAACGGTTCAGGATGTGAAGGATTCCGCAGCCATGTTTGAAGGCCTTCTTAAAAACGGTGCTTACTCAACGGTAGGCAGCGCAGAGAAGATAGCCGCCAACGAAGACCTGTACGACTCCATCATAGCCTTCGGACAAGAGCAGGCAGATGAAACTCTTACAAGAGCACAGTTGTTTGAGCTGCTGCTGCAGGGCGTTCCGGACCCAGTTGGGATTGCAAAGCAGCAAGGGCTGTTTCTCGGTGACGGAAAAGGTAACTACTTCGAGGATGAGAAGCTTACAATGGAGCAGCTTGCGGTAATAATGAACAGGCTGGCTGTGTTGAGCGGCATACAGTTAACCGGAGACGAGCTTGCCATAGGCGATATAGACTCCGTTAGCCCATGGGCTAAGGAAAGCGTTCAGGCGCTTGTGAATTCAGGCGTTGTAATGCTTGACGATAATGGCAATTTCAACCCCGGGGCAGAAGTAACCGCTTCCACCGCACAAATGATCGCGATGCATTTGATGAGCAGATTGGTCGGCAATTAGGGCGTGTGCGGGAAGGGAGAAACCCTTTGAGGAGCAAAGAAATATCGCTCCCGTGTAGCCTCTCCGGGGAGTAGAAAGCGGAACATAAGAAGTGATATTGAGTGATATGAAGAAAGCGGGATGGTCAAAGCTGACTGTCCCGCTTTTTAAGTAACTCGAGTACAAAAAGCTCTCTTTGCGTCCATCTGGGTGCATTATCTGCTTTTGTATTAATTACTGCTCTATTTGCTTCTATAGCACTATCAACAGAACTCCTCCGGGTCGAAACCCAAGTATGTTTCCGTCTGGTCATCCACTGGTGTTATCTCAAGCATGCAAAGATGATTATATGGAATGGCTAGTTCAACTTCATAATATCCATTTTCCCCATGCAGCCTGGCATCTGTCTGAAGCGGCTGTGAGGAAGCCTGAAGCACTCTTATATGCTCCCTGCTCAGGCTGCGCGGCTTGCCCATATTGCTCCAGGTTTGCAAGGGGTTCGCATGTGAACCACCCACAACCTTTTTCACAAGCAGCGCCTGCTCCCCGATAGAAGGCAGTGAAAGAGAATAGCTCTCATCTGGGGGCATTATATGATCCCGCATATCATGCCAGTTCCACCCTATTATGACATACCCGTCGCCTTTTTTTGTAACGATCAGGTGATCGTCACGATACAGCAGCTCAGTTCCCGCATTTGCAAAGAACTCAAAAGCGTAGAATGTAGGTTTTTTAATGGAATGCAGCGCCATCAGTCCGAATCCCCCGTGGAAAACAGACTTGGGAACGTCGAATTCTTCGAACACATCACTGAAGGTCCAGTAGGAATAGGAATCAGCATATTCGCCGGCTTCGCTGAGAATGCGGGCGATATATGCAGCATGGAAATCAGTATCGTGGTAAGGACAAACCGGGACATAGGAACTGCTGAACTCCGTTATGTGAAGCGGCATATCGGCAATCTGGGGATAATCCGCCATAATATTACGCGTCTCTTTCAGTTCCTCTATCATTTTCGTCGGTTCATTCAATGTATGGTATATATAATGCCCGCGCCTGGTTGGTTGGTTTGCGGTATAACAATGGCGGGTGATAAAGTCCAAAGGCAAATTATTCTTTATGCAGTGCTCAAAGAAGGATCTTAGCCATTTTTCCGTTTCAATCCCGCAGATCGCCGGGCCGCCTACTTGAATACGTGGGTCGGCCTTCTTGACGGCTTTGGCGGAATAATCGTAAAGCTTGAAATAGTCATCCATCGTTCCCGCCCAGAAGCCTATATTAGGTTCGTTCCACACCTCAACCGGCCAGGTAGTTACTTCTTCCCTGCCATATCGGTCAATTAGATGAATTAATGTAACCTCTACAAGCTCCGCCCATTTTTCGTAGGACTTAGGAGGTGTCACATTGCCTTTCCAGTAAAAAATAGTCTGTTCGCCGGATTTCAGCTTTTCCGGCATGAAACCCAGCTCCAGAAATGGCCTGATGCCGTTCTCCATATAGCTGTCCATGATGCGGTCAAGATACGTAAAGTTGTAGAAGGGATGTGTTATTCCATCCATATCAATTTCACGGTAAATCCCGACATCATCGCAAAATAACCCGTGACCCCGTATGTAGCGAAAATGTATCGTTTCCTGGACTATCTTCAAATGGTCGGTGTATTCCTTTTGCAGCGCCAGTCCCATCCGGCCCGTGCCGACACAATGGGCTGCATTATTTTTGAAGGGTTTACCGCAAGCCGGTACACTGATCTTTTTTTGCATAACTAAATCTCCTAATATTTTAAAATAAATGCTAGCGGAGAAATACAGGATTTATATAACCTGCTCCTCCGGTTCGTTTAGTCCTCAGCCGGTTGATTGTCCGCCAGTGGCACTGTCCTTGGTGTTGCAGCCTCAACCTCTATCCCAATCCGGCGGTTTATCGCTGCGGCATCCTTTAGGTAAGCTCCTTTGGCGTCTGTATCGGGTATAATCAATTCGCTTTCACCGCGGCCATCAGCAGAAAAAGTCCAGCTGACAGGTTGGTTCTTATTGAACCAATCCTCAACCCAGCCTCTTACCGCCTCGGCCCTTTCCTTTGACAGCTTCAGGTTCTCTTCGGTTGTTCCGCTGCTGTCCGTATGACCGATGAATTTGATTGAACACTCACTGTAATTATAGCTCAGCTTCCTGACAAAGGCCTCAAGCCTAAGTGCAGCTTCTTCCTTCAGCTGTGAACTGCCTACGCCGAACATGGCATCGCTTGGCAGTGAGTTTGGCATGCATATATCTGATACCGCCTGGAATTGCTCTGCTCCCGGAAGCCTCCACAAGTCAAGTGTGCCGTCTTTTCGCGCAAGAGCCAGGTGTCCACCGTCGGGAGTAAAAGCAAGCTCCACGATGGTGTCTGTTTCGTCATCGCTAAATGTCTGATCCAATGTGTGTAATAAGGTATGTGTTGAAACATCCCAAATGGCTACTGCCTTCATTGATGCAACCGCAAGCAGGCTCCCGTCAGGGGAAAAGTCCATATCCCTATAATCATCGGTAATTGACAGATCTGCCAGCTTCGTGGCTCCATCCGCCGTCCAAAGACGCACCAGATGCTTGTACTCTTCCTTAATTGCGGCAGCCATTATTTTCCCATCCGGTGAAAATTGAAAAGGATCCTTGATGTTCCCTAAAAAATTGTTGAGTGTAATCGTGTGAACCATTGTTTTTGCTTCAGTATCCCAAATATAAACAGTACCTTTGTTTGTCCACTGGGAAGCAGCAAGTAATTTGCCGGACGAATCGTATGCCAGTGAAGTGATCCAGTCTGTTCCGGGTAATTTCAGAGCGGCCAGCGGTCCTCCGGTTTTGATATCCCAGAGCCTTACCGTGCCATCGCTGTTTCCTGTAGCCGCGGTTTCACCATCGGGTGCAAAGGCTATCTGACTGCTGCTAAAGCCGTTGTGTAATTTCCAAAGCGTGCTTCCATTCGCAGCATCGGTCAACCATATGCCATCCACGTCAAAACCAGTGCCGAGAATCGCCCCGTCATATGAAAAAGCAAGATCATCTGTCATGTTTTGATAAACATATACTTCATCGAGTGCGCCATCTGCGATCCTGTGACTATAAACAACGCGTTTTTCACCTACAGCCACATTCCCATCCGGTGATACGGCCAGACTGACAAGCTCGTTCTCATGTTTCACAGTCCACAGCAGCTCCGGGTTCTCTTCAACGGTTTCCGCCATCACATCATCAGACGGTTTGTCCGCTAAATCGTCCTCTTTATCACCACATGCGGAGCCAAAAACCAGCATGATAACCAGTAATAAGAAAATGGGCCAGTGCTTAAAAAATTCACTATGGAGATATTTCATATTTCCCTCACAAATTAGCTTTAATATCTCATAATATTATCATTCGAAAACCTTCCGGTCAATTCCTTAGAATAATCACCAATGAGCTCTACTTGGGGCATTTTACGATGTAACGTGTTTTAAGTCCCCAGCACAATATATTGCGGCAGGTATGAAAGCTTATCACTATATATTGTGCAATTCTTACATTAAGGTTAGACGCAAAAGCCTTACTTGAAATAGTGCTTAACAAGGAATTTCATGAGCTCATCCGGTTGTTCTCTTACAAATGTTGCCTCGTCGCCGAATAGCATTCCATATGGAGCATCGGAAGTATAGGGCTCCCAGCGCGGCATGTCCTCTCCGGTGGAATCCTTTCCATTTGGATCGCCTGAGCGTATGAAGTTAGTCCAGTAGTTGCACATCTGTCGCGCCAGGTCATAATGCTTACCGACAAAGGGCCTCCAGCATTTGGCAAGCGTCTCAA
>CAZQCL010000084.1:0-8327 GCA_964592435.1 uncultured Oscillospiraceae bacterium | reverse complement strand
GATGGGGGAATCGAAGCTGAGAATATAAATGGCCTTGAATTATGCTTTATATAGTCGATGACATCCTGGTCGCCGGCGACAAACCCACCGAGACTGGCCAGGGATTTACTAAATGTGCTCATAATGATATCTACATCGTCTTCCAAACCGAAATGCTCTGCCGTGCCTCTTCCGTGCTCCCCAAGCACACCGAAGGAATGAGCGTCGTCGACCATGACCCTTGCACCGAATTTCTTAGCAAGCTTAACAATTGATGGGAGGTCTGCGATATCGCCCTCCATGCTGAATATACCATCCACAACGATAAGCTTTCCATTAGAATCACCAATCTTATTGAGTAACCTCTCCAGATCCTCCATATTATTGTGTTCGAATTTAAGCGTCTTTGCAAAGCTGAGCCTGCATGCATCTACGATACTGGCGTGGTTCTCACTGTCACATAATATATAATCATTTCTTCCTGCAATTGCGGTAATAATGCCTAAATTTGTTTGAAAGCCCGTGCTGAAGGTAAGTGCAGCCTCTTTATTTACAAATTCGGCCAGTTTTTCCTCCAATTCCAGATGTAGTGTCAACGTACCATTCAGAAATCTGGAGCCGGAGCAGCCGGAACCAAACTTCTCTACAGCTTCAATTGCCGCCTTTTTTACACGTGGGTCAGAGGTAAGCCCAAGATAATTGTTTGAGCCGATCATGACGGTTTTGACACCTTCAATAACCACTTCAGTATCCTGGCCGGTCTCAAGGGCGTGGAAATATGGGTAAAGACCTGCTGCCAAAACCTCCTTATAGTCCATGTAACTAAAGCATTTTTCAAAGATATCCATATTAAGATTATCTCCCCTTCTTCGATGATATAGCTATATAATAATATCTGCAATTTTAATCATTTTACCACATAAAAGAAAATTAGCATATATAACACTTTGATACTTTTGGCAATAACGCTTTTTGCTATAGCCGGTGCTTTCGGGAAATATAGTGGGAAATCTAATACAAAAAATAATAAAGATAAGTGGAATGATTTGCGTAAGTGGAATAATTTGCATTGACACAGATGTATCCATTAGGTTATAATTTTATACAATTACTCATCTTTTGTTGAAACGAAATAATTGGGATTATGTGGAACACGATCAGGTGAAATTGAATAGCATGAAATAACAAGGCAATGACCAGGAACCAGTAACGGTGGAATTATCCTCAAGAGAGCTTTCGGTTGGTGCGAGAAGGCAGGATAGAAGCCGTGAATTCATCCTGAGAGCCACACACTCAAAGACATACGCTCGCAGCGATTGTCCTGTAGGATGTGTCGGGTCCGCCCGTTATAGCGGAAGAGCAATGATGGTTGCTCGTTGAGGTTGTGCAAGCAATGAAGCAAGGTGGTACCGCGAATGATTACTTCGCCCCTGTTATAAGGACAGGAGGCGTTTTTTTTTAACAAAAATTAATCTGAAAAAGATTTTATATAGAGGGGTTAAAGATTATGGAGGGGATAAGTATGAAAAAATTGACGAGTGTTTTAGTTGCGGTTTTGGCAGCAGTGATGGCTGTCACGACAGCAGGCTGCACCAATGGCGGCATCTCTGGAAATTCGAGCATAGGGATCATTCAATATGTGGATCACGTTGCGCTGAACTCGTCTCGGGACGGATTCATTACCGCATTGAAGGACAATGGTTATGAGGAAGGCAAGAACATTACGATTGACCTGCAGAATGCCCAGGGAGATCAGTCCAACCTGTCCACCATAAGCGACCGCTTTATTGCCAACAAGGTTGATCTGGTATTGGCCATAGCCACTCCTGCAGCCCAGTCTATTGCAGGTAAAACCGACAAAATTCCTATTTTGGGAACTGCCATTACGGATTATGTATCGGCGAAGCTTGTGAATTCTGATGAGGCACCGGGCGGCAACGTTACAGGTACAACAGACATGAATCCCATCAGGGAACAGATCGATCTTCTTTACAAGCTGGTACCGGATGCCAAAACGGTGGGTGTGCTTTATACTTCAAATGAGGATAATTCTATATTGCAGGCAAAGCTTGCAAAGGAAGCCATTGAAAAGCTGGGGCTTACCTATATGGAGTTGACGGTATCCAACTCTAATGAAGTACAGCAGGCGACACAGTCTATAGTCGACCAGTGCAATGCTATTTATATTCCCACCGACAACATATTTGCATCTGCCATGCCTGTAGTTCACGGCGTTACATCAGTGTCCAAAACACCTGTCATATGCGGCGAATCCGGAATGGTTGGCACCGGCGGATTGGCTACGCTGGGCATCAACTACTATGATCTGGGATACCAAACGGGATTAATGGCGGTCAAAGTCCTTAAAGGAGAAGCAAAGCCCGCCACCATGCCTATTGAATCAGCGTCCGGCTTCGATTTCGCAATCAACGGCACTGTAGCCGAAGAAATCGGCATTGAGATTCCGGAGGATCTGCAGCAGTATGTGACTAAGGCAGAATAAGATATATCGTAAGCAGTAGGTTTATTTTGGGAAATAGAAACGGGTGGATGTTATGCTGCAAATAATTATAGGAGCTGTATCCCTTGGGCTATTATGGGCTGTGATGACCATTGGCGTATATATCACCTTCCGCATACTGAGCATCGCAGACCTGACGGTCGAGGGGAGCATCGCAATGGGTGCGTCAATCGCTGCGCAGGTAATCGCTTCAGGGTCTAATCCCTATTTGGCAACGCTGCTTTCATTGCTGGGCGGTATGCTGGCCGGACTCGTAACCGGGATATTGCACACAAAGCTCAGAATACCTGCATTACTGTCGGGTATCCTGACGATGATTGCACTATATTCCATTAATTTGAGAGTCATGGGAAAAGCGAACATTTCGCTATTGCGGGTTGACACAGTATACACTGGTTTTGAGGGCTTGGGACTGAGCCGCACCGGTGCTGTGATTGCTTTGGGGCTGGTGTGTGTATCGCTGCTCGTGGGGATCCTATACTGGTTTTTTGGTACGGAAATCGGAAGCGCCATAAGAGCGACCGGAAATAATCCCAATATGGTGCGGGCGCAGGGAATAAACACAAACACGACTAAAATTCTTGGGCTGATTATCAGCAACGGCCTGGTTGCACTAAGCGGAGGGCTGATTGCACAAAGTCAGAGCTATGCCGATGTACAGATGGGCGTAGGTTCTATTGTGATTGGCCTGGCCTCTGTGATCATAGGTGAAGTACTGTTTGGAAGAAAGAATTTTATGAGCCGGTTGATTGCATTGGTTCTGGGTTCGGTGACCTATCGTATCATTATTGCAGTGGTGCTGAAGATGGGCATGCCGGCAAACGACTTGAAACTGTTTACAGCAATCACTGTGGCACTTGCATTAGCACTGCCTGTTATCAGAGAATTTCTCCGCCCGGTCAAAATAATCATTAAGGAGGGTGAATAATTTGCTGCAGGTAGATGGCGTATATAAGGTCTTCAATTATGGAACGATTAACGAGAAAATTGCCCTCCGCAATGTAAGCTTCCGAATTAAGAATGGGGATTTTGTCACATTAATCGGCGGAAACGGTGCTGGCAAATCTACGCTGCTCAACTGTGTGGCAGGTGTTTATCCTGCTGACAAGGGTTCGATTCTCATTGATGGTACAGACGTGACAAAGCAGCTGGAGCATAAGCGGGCAGTGATGCTTGGAAGAGTATTTCAGGATCCTATGATGGGTACTGTGGCCAACATGGGCATTGATGAAAATCTGGCTCTTGCTTTTCGCCGTGGTCAGCGGCGCACTTTGAAATGGGGCATCACTCATAAGGAACGCACAATATATAAGGATATGCTCAAGCAGCTGGATCTGGGGCTGGAAGATAGGCTGAGCAGCAAGGTGGGGTTGCTTTCGGGCGGACAGCGCCAGGCATTGACGCTTTTAATGGCAATCCTGAAAAAGCCGAAGCTGCTTCTTCTTGATGAGCATACAGCGGCATTGGATCCCAAAACGGCGGTAAAGGTGCTGGAATTAACTGATCAGCTTATTGAGGAGAACACACTGACTACGATGATGGTCACCCATAATATGAGAGATGCCATCAAGCATGGCAATCGGCTGATAATGATGCACGATGGACAGATTATCCTGGACATCAGGGGTGAAGAAAAGCAGAAGCTTACGGTGGAGAATCTGCTAAAGCGTTTCGGAAAGGCCAGCGGACAGGAGTTTGCAGATGACCGTGCATTGCTTTCTTAAGGCTTTTGCGATGTAATCTAAGTTTAGTTTAACTGTGCGGAACTCAAAAGATCTTACATCCCAAAATGCCCTTGGTGAGTAAGGCAAAGTGCCCCATACTCTATGTTGCTATGCCTTTGCTTGTGCTTATGTGATAAAATGAATAAAAAACCAAAGGAGACCAACTATGAGCAGGCAATATGGTAATGTTGTACTTGTAACAGGGGCTTCATCGGGTATTGGAGAATCGATTGCACAGGTTTTATCTCAGTGCGGCTATAGGGTTTACGGCACTTCCAGAAAGCCGACTGCCCAAGTGCAGGAAAATGCGGGCACACAGAATGGCAGAGTGGAAATGCTGCAAATGGATGTTGGCAATGAAGAATCGGTCAGGTCAGCGATTGAAAAGATAATTGAAGCAGAAGGTGAAATCAACATTGTCATAAATAATGCAGGCATGGGGATTGCCGGTTCTGTGGAGGACACGTCCTCTGAGGAGGCCTTCCTGCAGCTGGACACTAATTTTCTCGGCGTACACAGAGTTGTCAGGCAAGTGCTGCCATACATGCGAAAGCAGGGTAGGGGTCTGATTGTTAACATGTCATCTGTCGGCGCTTTATTCCCCATACCCTACCAATCAATGTATGTTGCCTCCAAGGCAGCATTAGAAGGCATGAGCGGCTCTCTTCGTAATGAGCTCAGGCCTTTTGGCATAAAGGTCGCTCTGGTAGAGCCGGGAGATACAAAAACCGGATTTACCGGCAGCAGGATATTTGCACAGGCTGGCGGAGAGAATTCCGCTTATTCGGAGTATAGCAAAAAATCCATAGCAGTAATGGAGCGGGATGAGCAAAAGGGTCCTGATCCAATTGTTGTAGCAAAGGCAGTTCGTAAAATAATTGAACGCAGGAAGCCACCGGTATGTGTTGTGGTAGGCATGCAGTATAAATTGCTCGTATTCTTAAAGAGGCTGATTCCAAGAGCGTTGGAATCCTATATTGTCGGCTTGGTGTACAAGGGATGGTAGTGACTGGCCCACATGTTTCAAGACGCTCATGGAAGTAGCAGCTTCTATGCAATAAGCTATTAAGGCACAGATTATCGGAGCAGAGGAGAGTAATGCCGCTCCATTGCTCCTGTCTTAAGAACCTCTATAATTTTATCTACGCCCAGCTTTCTGGCGTAAAGAAAGCCGTCCCAGGCAGCAAGTGAAAGCTTGCCATCTGCCAGATAATCCATAATCCATTCCCCGCAGTATTGTGGATCCGATTGATGCAGCCCGGAACCCAGATCTCTGAGCCAACGCTGGTTATATACCTCATGGGGCCCTATCGGCGGAGCTATGATGATCGGTATGCCCAGACCACAGTAGAAGGACATTTCGGAAGGCTTTGTCCAGAGGATATCTGTGTCACGCATGAGCTTGTTGAACTCATGAAAATATTTGTCTTTGTCTTCATTAAAAACAACACGGATACCTTTGGTTTCAGACAAACCATTTTTCTTCAGAATCTTTTCGAAGTATTTTTTTACTTCCGGTCTATGAGCTGCAACAAGGTTTAGCTTGATTTTATTGCCTTTTATAGCTTTTATCAGGCTCTTTACCATGCCCTCTGCGATTTCTGCCTGAGCGCCCGCGCCTCCTACGGAATAAGTCAGTGTTATTGGACCGGATTCAACTTCGGGATGCCAGCTGTCCCCCAGATAGTATTTTGCCTCTTCTCCGTGAATAATTCTAAAGCGCCTTGTAGGATCGAGCCTGATCAGCCTTCTTGAAAGATCATGTCGTATAATGCTCATGTTCTTACCAATGTTTTCCATGGGAAGGGGGAAGCCCGTCAGATATATACGCTCGTCAGGGACACCATATTCCTTCAGGCGGCGCATGGCATTACCACAGGGAGCGAAATATATGATTCTGCTCTGCTGTGGTTTTTCCGAGACCCAAACCCTGTTGATATCGGCATCACATATAATGCAATAAACCGGCAGATCTGTTAGATGCTCCGCGGCAATTGCTGCTGCATAAAATGATGTAATAACGGGAAGATCTCTTGTGCCGAGCTTCATGCTCATACCCTTACCCATCCCGCGATTAATCAGCGTAGATAGTGATTTAACCTGCAATGAGGGCTTGGATTGGTCTCGAAGGGGATAATAGGGTGATATGTTTTGTATTTTTTCCAGGATGCTGAATAAATAAGGACCGATGAGTGGAATTTGACGGGTTCGAGAAAGCGTTTCATAGGAGTTCCGAAAGATTTTCCATTGTCTCTTCTCTTTTCTATTACAAACCGATTCTTCACCGAACAACTGTATACCGCCGTGTGCAATGCCTCTCAAGGGGTAGGTAGCCCTCTGGTGTCCAAGCCCCATGTTTGCTGATACAATCCAGAATTCTTTGTCCATCAAAACAGCCTCCGTCATCTGAAAAGAGTATATGGTTATTGTATCAGATTAAGAGGCTGCGGGATAGATAAAATTCGATAAGTGCAATTAGTCGTAATTAATTTACCAATCCTGATGATATTTGCAATGGCTGCGTCTGGGGATAAGGATCCATGCAATGAAATATGCGAGAAGGCCAATTCCTTCAAGGAAAATGGAAAGGAACCATATAAGTCTGACAATGGTAGGGTCGATTCCGAAGTATTCACCAATTCCTCCGCACACGCCGCCGAGTTTTTTATTTGTATCAGACAAAAATAATCTTCTATCCATATTAATCTCTCCTCCAATAGTTTTAACTGCTTTCATCTTACAATTAATGATACGAGAGGAGACCTTCCATGTCTGAAAAAAATATAGTACTCTCGCTTTTATTCAAGTAGATAATGTGATATGATTTTTTTGTAAATGTAATTGTTTCTTTTTATTATGCAGTGTTGTCAGGGGGTTGGGGCAATGATCAGTGAGAGCTTTCTTCGGTTCATCTATCAGGCTGCCAGTATGCAGCGATGGAATGATCATATAAGGCCTCATAAGGGCTTTACAGAATTGGACAAGCAGGCGCATAAGCTGTTCTATACATATGTAATCGGAAGGTTTGAAGAGGAAACCGAACCGGTCGATTGGGCAAAACTAATCGAAGGGGCTATTTTTGAGTTTTTACAACGCATTTTACTGACAGATATCAAACCGAATATTTTTCATATGCTGATGGAGAAGCACGGACAGCAGATGAATGAGCTTGTTATGGAAAAGCTTATTGAAATGGGACTCAATGATATCCAGCCGGGGCTTGCCGATAGAATGCACGACTATCTTTTTGATCCCGAATACAGTAATCATGAAAAAAGGATACTAAGCGCGTCCCATTATCTCGCAACAAATTGGGAATTCAATATAGTTTATCATTTATGCACTGATCTTTTCGGCATTGAGGAGACAAAAAGAAATATAGAAAAACAGTTAGAGGAACACCAAAACATTGCCGGCGTGCGCAAGCTGGTTTTCAACAGCGGAGCAACGGATTTTCTTAATCTCGTGGGGCAGCTGAGATTCCAGCAAAGATGGGCACAGACACAGAGAATCCCTGAAACCTCTGTGGCGGGACATATGCTGATAGTTGCACTTTTGTCATACCTGTTGTCTTTGCAGATGAACCCTTGCGAGAAGCGCAAATACAACAATTTCTTTGCCGGGCTTTTTCACGATATGCCTGAGGTATTGACCAGAGATATTATTTCACCTGTAAAAAATTCTATAGAAGGTCTTGGAGATCTTATTAAAACAATTGAGGACATCCAGATGGAGGAGGTACTGCTGCCTCTGCTGCCCAAAAGCTGGAGATCTGAAATCCGATATTTCACGGGAAATGAATTTGCAGGCAAAATTGTTCTGGACAACAAGATGTTGGAGGTCAGCTCCGATAAAATTAACGAGCATTACAATGAAAATCGGTTTTCGCCGGTAGACGGGAATATTATTGAATTCTGTGACAAGTTTGCGGCGTATATGGAAGCGTATCTATCCATCAAGCATGGTATTTCCTCTTCGAATCTTATGGATGGGCACAGTGATCTTTACGAACGATTTGGGAAAGCAAAGATTGCAGGGATGAATTTGGGGATGCTATTTGATTATTTCAAGCTTTAGTACAGCCAGGACGCATGGGCGAGCAG
>CAZQCL010000083.1:1538-8332 GCA_964592435.1 uncultured Oscillospiraceae bacterium | reverse complement strand
ATTCCGGCAGTGTGGAAATGGCCAAGCAGGTTATGGACATGGGATTTTTAATATCCATCGCAGGGCCTGTTACATATAAAAACGCTAATAAGCTGCTGGAGGTCGTCAAATACGTTCCGGATGACATGCTCCTAATCGAAACGGACTGCCCATATCTACCGCCTGAACCATACAGGGGTAAAAGGAATGAATCTGCCTATGTTAGGCTGGTTGCTGAGAGTATCGCGAAAATAAGAGGCAAATCCTTTGAATATATAGCTGACATAACAAGTTCAAATGGGAAGAGACTTTTCGGTATACAATAACATTATGAAGCTGGTGGTATTTTATGAAAAAGTTTATTCTTGTGATGGTTTTTGTACTACTAACCGCTTTGTTTATTGCATTTAATTATTTGCTTTGGGATAGGGAAAACAAAGTGAGGGAGCTGAAAAATCTTGAAGCTGCAAATGCCAGCTACACTACCAGTATTAACGCACAAAAAAGGGAGATCAGCGGTCTGGAAGAGGAGAACAGCCGCTTGGGGAATGAGATTGATCGGCTTGAAAGTGAGAAGAACAGCTTAAATGAGGAAAAAGCCAAAATCCAGGCGGAATGGAACCTAACAAAGGATGCCTTACAGGAGAGGATTGATTTCATCAATACGCTTAAGCAGCATGCAGATATGAGCGTATTGTCCGAACCGGTGATAAAGTGGGTTGAGGCAGTGAACGAGGGCAATTTTAAGGAAGCATATCTTCTGGAATATGAGGGTGCTGAAGCAGAAGATATAAATGTAAGGCTGGATGAATATGTGGAGCAAATGACAAGATCCATTCGCAGAATTGAAATTACCCAGGTGAAGGTTGATAAGCTAAGGGGTACCGGAAACGGGGATATATATTTAAGTGCAGCACTTGACGTCAAGCTGGCGGAGGAGCCTAATCAAAAATCCTTTCGTTTTACGGAAGGAGAGAATGAGATTTATGTAAAAATCGACTATTCCATACCAAAGAAAGCCTTTGTGATTTCTACAATAGGTAGCATGTAGGATTACATAATTGCTTTTCACATAATCTGACCTGCTTCATATAATGGTAGTAAAGCTTACTTATGAAGGATGAATCATTATATGAAAGAGGTTGTCAAAATGAAAGAAAAGACTAATATAGAGCCAAAGGGAACCATGCCCTTGGTTGGTGCCATGCAGAATATGCAGGCCAAACCTAATCAACTGCCTGAAAAGACAGTTCCTGAGCCTTCACCTGTGCAGGCAGCTCCCAACATATTACCTGCTCAAAGCACTGCAAATAAAGATTTGTCTGATGTTATGCCCTACATGATGAACCCGATGCCCATGATGAATCAAATGCCTATGATGTGCTGCCCATACTTGATGAACATGCAATGTCCTATGTTATATGAACAGAGTGTAATGGGAATGGGCATGATGAATAGTGGCAACATGGGTTATATGCCTGTAAATGTACACGGAAATCCGAATCCAGTGATGGGGGCTTCAAACCCTGTGCTGGGAGCCTCAAACCCTGTAATGGGGGCTTCAAACCCGGTGTTAGGCATTTCAAATAATAGTATGAACGCCTATCCCGGGATGGGTATGATGCCTGTTGCAAACAATCCGTATTATCCGATTAATTAAAATACTCTCAAATTCATCTGCAGGGACTGTCGAAAAGGCAGTCCTCTTTTCGTAACAGCAATTTATATAAGGCTTTTGCGATGTAACCTTAATACGACCCAGCTAGCGGAATTCAAAACATGCTGCATCACCAAATGCCCTATATGGCATATTCTGTTAACTCTCATACATATTTTCTCCAACATGTATAAACAGAAAAACATGTATAAACAAAAAAAACATGTATATAATCTTATTTGGAGGAACGATATGGAAAATAATTTGACAAACAAAAGGGTATGGAATAAAATAACTCATCAGTCCCTTATTAATATTTTAACAGGAGGGTTTTTATTGTTACCACTTGCTAAAAATATTAAAAGGTCATTTTCATATAAGAAGCGGCTGCTCATTGTAATAGTAGCAGCAGTAGTAGCGGCAGGTGCGGGATGTGGCGTATTTGCCTGGCTGGAGAAGGAGGTTGTCATAAATGACAACGGAAGTTTGATAAACTGTAAGACGATGAGAAGCACCTTTAAAGAAACATTGGAGCAGAATGATATTGTTGTTAATACATACGATTATGTTAGCACTCCATTGGAAGGCAGTTTACACAGGACAAAATTGAATGAAATATACATTAAGAGAGCTGTACCCGTATATATTACGGCAGACGGGCAGCAGACAGAAATCATGACTTACGCGGATACGGTAGAGGAAATGCTGGAGGACAGTCCGGTTAAACCTGAGGGAATTGACAGGCTTGAGGGAGCGCAGTTAGCAGATAGCATCAGTGCTGATATGAACCTTAGGATCGTTAGGGTTAGAGAGAGCATAGTAAAAGAAACGGAAAGTATTCCTCGTGAGGTACAAAAGAAGGCAAACAAAAAACTGGATGAAGGATATGAGAGGGTCCTGAATCCTGGGCAGGACGGCAAGGTGGAAAGGCAGTATAAGGTTGTTGAGGAGGACGGCGCGGAGGTTTCGAGGCTGATGCTGAGTGAAACTGTGCTACAGGCCCCAATTACCAGGATTATGGAATTTGGGACGGCGTTGAGCCTTAAAACATCCAGAGGCGATACTGTAAGATACAGTAAGGTAATGGATATGAAGGCTACAGCTTATACGGCCTCACTTAAGGACACGGGCAAGGCGCCGGGGCATCCCTTGTTCGGAATAACGGCTACGGGCATTAAGGTTAAAAAGGGTATAATAGCGGTTGACCCCCGTGTGATTCCGCTTTATACCAGAGTTTATGTTGAGATACCAGGCAGCACACCGGATTACGGTTATGCAATAGCTGCCGATGTGGGGGGCGCGATCAAGGGAAACAAAATAGACCTGTACTACGATAGTCAGGATTATGTGGACCGGTTCGGCGTCAAAAAGGTCAAGGTTTACATCCTAAGCGACAACTAGGATGCAGAAGGGCCTTGATGGGATAACTCAGCTTTCCCGCAAAACACTTTATTTAAGTAGTGGCGTTTTGGACGCATACCTGCTTTGCAGGCTACCGATGACGGTGTGATATCACACCTGCGCATGTCGGGATCAGCATTTCAAAACATTATATGCAAGTACGGATGGGACAGTTGAGTCAATAACTAAACATATTGTAAGGGACTAAAACTATAGCCGGGGCAGTCTGTCCCGGCGTATTTTTTTCAATAAAGGGGAAGCAATATGAGTATAAGCATTATAAACACAATAAAAAAGTATAATTTGCACCCAACAAAATCCCTGGGTCAGAATTTCCTTATTGATGATGGAATACTTAAAAGCATTGTTCAGGCAGCACAGCTGACAAAGGAAGATACCGTGCTGGAAATAGGTCCCGGGCTGGGAAATCTGACAGCGGAGCTGGCCGAAAACGCGGGTTACGTTGTGGCAGTTGAGATAGATAAGCGCCTTGTGCCAATCCTGAAGAAGAACCTGAAGGATTATGAAAATATACGGATTATCAATGCGGATATTCTTCAAATAGATCCTGCAAAGGATTTAGCTGAATTGTGGGAGTCGGATAAAGTAGGGGACGGTTCTCTCAATAAAGGGGACGGTTCTTCCAACCGCCTGAAAATCGTAGCGAATTTGCCATATTATATTACGACACCGGTAATCATGAAGTTCCTGGAAAGTGGGATCAAGGCCAAGACAATGGTATTCATGGTGCAGAAGGAAGTAGCCGACCGCATGAAGGCGGCGCCCGGCGGCAAGGACTATGGAGCACTATCTATAGCCGTACAGTACTATTCCAAGCCGGTAGTCATTATGGAGGTTCCTCCGGATAGCTTCATACCCGCACCGGAGGTCTATTCCTCGGTTATAAGGCTGGAGCTTTATGACGAGCCGCCTGTGGATATATGCAGCGAAGAGCTATTTTTCAAGCTTGTGAAGGCGGCATTTGGACAAAGGAGGAAGACGCTGGTCAATGCAATTAATAATGCCGGCTATTTTGGCCTCGGTAAGGAAGAAATCAAAGGAATACTTGAAAAGGCAGGCATCGGAGAAAAGCAAAGAGGCGAGACTCTATCTCTTGAACAATTTGCGCTGCTGTCAAATATGCTTTACGAAAATTACTCTTCACACTGTGTATAGTTCAGGCCGACAGTGTTGTTTGTGTTCCTAATACCGCATTCCTGCTTCGCCTGTTGACAGCCTGTAACTGTTCCTCACAGGCATGCAGTAATCTGTATCCCCGTTGCCTGTCCTGCAAAAGGCTGGAAATAAAGCAGCAGGCTGTGAGTCTAAGCTCACAACCTGCTGCTTGTATTAACAACGCCACAGCCTCAACTCACATAAATGTGAGTGAAGGTCTGATTTATCTTATTTCTTCAATCTCTTTTCCAGAGCATCAAGCTGCGCGTACAATTCTTTCGGCATCTTTTCGCCATAGTTTGCGTAGTGCTCTCTTATGGATTCTACTTCACGAAGCCATTCTTCATTATTGACTTTGAGCAGCTCAGCCATATCTGCTTCGCTTACGTCCAGGCCTTCCGTATCAATTGCATCCTCCGTAGGCATATATCCAATAGGTGTCTTAACTGCTTTGCCTTCGCCGGAAACTCTCTCAACAATCCATTTAAGAATACGACTGTTCTCACCGAAGCCTGGCCATAGCCATTTTCCATTTTCATCCTTGCGAAACCAGTTTACATAATAAATCCTCGGTAGCTTATCAGGAGAGGTCTTGGTTCCGATATCGAGCCAATGCTGTAGGTAATCACCAACGTGATAGCCTATGAACGGAAGCATAGCGAACGGGTCGCGGCGAACCTTACCGATATTTTTATCAATTGTAGCTGCGGTGATTTCAGAGCCCATAATTGAACCCATAAATACGCCGTGGTTCCAATCAAAGCTCTCGTGTACCAGCGGAATCGTAGTCGGACGACGCCCGCCAACTAAAAATGCTGAAATCGGCACACCCTTGGGATCTTCCCATTCGGGAGCAATTACCGGGCATTGGCTTGCCGGTGCTGTAAAACGGGCATTGGGATGAGCGGCCAGTTCCTTGGAATCGGGAGTCCAGTCATTGCCCTTCCAGTCAATTAAATGATCAGGCGCCGGTGTTCCGATTCCTTCCCACCAAACATCGCCGTCATCGGTTAATGCAACATTTGTGAATATAGTGTTTTTTTCACAGCTAAGCATAGCATTCTTATTGGATTCCATGGATGTACCGGGAGCAACGCCAAAGAAGCCTGCTTCAGGGTTAATTGCATAGAGACGGCCATCTTCTCCGAATTTCATCCATGCAATATCGTCTCCGACAGTTTCAACCTTCCAGCCTGGAACTGTCGGTATAAGCATTGCCAAATTTGTTTTTCCGCAGGCACTTGGGAAAGCACCTGTGATAAACTTGGCGTTGCCCTTGGGATCTGTGAGACGTAAAATAAGCATATGTTCCGCCATCCAGCCTTCATCGTGGGCTTGGACAGATGCAATACGCAACGCAAAGCATTTCTTTCCAAGCAGTGCGTTTCCTCCGTATCCGGAACCATAAGACCAAATCGTTCTTTCCTCGGGGAAATGGCTGATATATTTCTTTTCCATTGGAGCGCAAGGCCAGGGCACATCCTTTTCACCGGGAGCCAGCGGAGCACCGACCGAGTGCAGACAAGGTACGAATTCACCATCGCCCAGTGTGTCCAGAACAGCTTTACCCATGCGGGTCATAATACGCATGTTGACCACAACATATGGGCTGTCTGTCAGCTCGATTCCAATTTTCGATATGGGAGAGCCGATTGGTCCCATAGAAAATGGGATAACATACATGGTTCGGCCTCTCATGCAGCCATTATATAATTCTTTCATGGTAGCCTTCAGTTCATCGGGGTCAACCCAATTGTTTGTCGGGCCGGCATCTTCTTCTCTTTTGGAAGCGATAAAGGTTCTATTTTCAACACGTGCCACATCAGAGGGATCACTTCTGAATAGGTAGCACCCGGGACGCTTCTCAGGATTTAAGCGCGTGACCGCTCCACTGTCGACCATTTCTTGCAGTAGACGCTCGTTTTCTTCTTCCGAGCCATCACACCAGTAAATCTGGTCTGGCTTACACATGTCGGCCATTTCTCTGACCCATGCTAGTAATTTTTTATTATTGGTCATAAAAAACTCCTTTCAATATATCGTTTATTATTGTAAAACCATCTTCGTATTTTCTGCCTTTTTTGTATTTGCCATTCTACCTAGCTACAGTAATTTAATGTGATTATAATTATGCTTTGGGCTCGATGCGTTACCATATGTATAACGTTAATTTTTTCACTACATTTTATCATATTACTATGAAACATTCAACACAAAAATATTCAAAATATCAGTTTTGCTTGCTTGTTTTTACCGAAAGAGCGTGTTAGTGAAAATGTTGTTACTTGAGCTTTCATCTGAAAAATGTTGATTTGGTAGGTATACACCCACATGGTTTAGGTATGGTGGATAAACATTACAATTAATTTTTTGCAACTTTCCAGTCGGAGACTTTCATTTTTCAATAATTGTTGGCAAAAGTGTTAATTATTTTCGACGGGTTACCTAAATGATATTAATGCTTAATTTTATTTGTCCAACATATAATATAGAGAACGGAGAACATGGGTTAGAAGTTAGAGGTTAAAAGCAAGATGTAGTTTTCGGGAGGTTCTTATGAATTCAGTAGGCATAAAATCAA
>CAZQCL010000083.1:0-1438 GCA_964592435.1 uncultured Oscillospiraceae bacterium | reverse complement strand
AGCAGAAAGTGAGGCTGAAGCCGCAGGTGAAAGTGAACGCGATGCTGTTTCATATGACGCTATGGCACATGAAGCTTTAGCAGAAGAAGATGTCGGCGCAGATAAAACCATACATGAAAGCCAGACCCATGAAAGCACAAATACCATCGATACAACATGTATTTACCTTAACGGAAATATGTGTGGAGCTTTAATTCAAGCAGAAGCCGGTGAAGCAAATCCTTGCGGGACCTGCCAGATCCGCTGTGGGGGACAGCCGTCAAATGTAAGACTCCCGGTAGATATGGCACAGCTGAAAATCACACTTGACAGCAACTTTGAGCAAAGTGATCCATTCCATAGCAATAGAAGCGATTACGTTTGGTGGAAGGTAACAAATCCGGTGAATCTAAACAATATTTTATACCTGAATGGTATACGATCGCCCTTATTGTTCAACCCGGCAGTTATGATAGCGCACTACAAGTACAGGCATTTCATCATCGGCATATTTATGCATATGGACGGTCGCAAATATGTCGTATGTGGTGTGCCGGGTATGCATATGGTAGATCGGAAGCCTTTCGGAGAGCTTGGTACATGGGTGCAGACTGAAGGAAAAAGACTTCGTTATGGTGCGTTTGGCTACTGGCTTGTTTATATTAGCCCTGAGGATGGAAAAATGCTGAATCTCAACCAAAATGCTGAATCTTGACCTTCACTGTCAGTTCTGCTTAAAATTATATGCTTTTATGGCGAAATATAGTATAATAGGTAAAGGTACATTAGTATGTTTTCTTCAAGGGATTACATGTAGCCATGAACTGGGAACCACTATAATTCGACATAGGTATACAGACATGAATGTCGCTACCTGCCGAAAGGATGCTGATTGTGTTGAGCGCCAAAAACAAGGTTGAACTAAGAATAGCTGGTAAAGACTATACGATTGTCGGAACAGAACCGGAAGAGTATATACAACGCGTAGGACACTACATTGATAAAAAAATGACTGAGATAATGAGGGTCAGAAGCGAGCTGAGCACGTCACTAGTGGCTGTTCTTACAGCTATCAATGTAGGAGATGATTTACTTAAGATCCGTGAAAGTGAGCAAAGACTAAAAAAGGAATTAAAAAATGCCATAGATGAACTTGAAAGGCTTAAAGAGGATAAACGGCGATTGATGCAGGAGAACTCCACATTAAACGGCCTGAATACAAGTCTCAAGCTGGAGCTTGCCAAGAGGGAGGCTGAGCTTGGAGAGGTTCGAAATTCTCTTAACAAGGCTGAGAGAATTAAAGAAATTGGAAGGCAGTAAGAAAGCGGTAAGATGGAAAGGAAGGTACGCAAATACAGTCGCTTCGTAGAGGAAAGCCCTTTGCGGAGCGGTTTTTTGTAGCAGGCCTCGCATCCATACTGACAAAACGGCGATGCGCAATTATATCATGAATTTTACA
>CAZQCL010000082.1:0-8412 GCA_964592435.1 uncultured Oscillospiraceae bacterium | reverse complement strand
ACAAATACGCTTATCTCAGCAGCGGTACCTGGTCTCTGCTGGGCGTTGAGCTACCATCGCCGATAATCAATGAGGACAGCTTCAGGTTGAATTATACCAATGAGGGCGGCTTTGGAAGAAAGATAAGGCTTTTGAAGAACATCATGGGTTTGTGGATATATCAGGAATGTAGGAGGGAATGGGACAGATCGGGGGAAGCGATGAGCTTCGATGAGCTTGAGGCGGGAGCTTCAGGCGCGACACCCTTCGCTGCATTGATAGATCCTGATGATATCAGCTTTATGAGACCTGGGAATATGGTGACTAAAATAAGGGACTTCTGTGTACAGACAGGCCAGAAAGCTCCGGAAACGAAAGCGGAAATTGTTCGCTGTATTCTGGAAAGTCTGGCCCTTAAATACAGAACGGCTATAGAAGGCCTGGAGGGAATCTTAGGCTACAGGCTGCCTGTGCTGCATATTGTCGGCGGTGGTTGCAAAAACACCATGTTATCGCAGTTTGCGGCAAATGCTATTGGCAGGCCGGTCATTGCAGGGCCTGTTGAGGCAACGGCAACCGGCAATATTATTTCACAGCTTATAGCGCTCGGGGAGCTTGCCAGCCTCAGTGAGGGTAGAGAGCTGGTAAGGCGCTCATTCCCTGTTGTAGAATATTCACCTTTGGAAGCTGCTGCCTGGGATAATGCATATGATGATTTTTTGATGAGAAAGTGAAGCATATAGAAGGAGCCTGGTAAAGGATTTACAAAAGTAATTGCAAGGGGAGAGGCATAGAGACCTTGCTATTTCGCCAGCTCAATCCGCACCGGTGCCCCGTTCAGATATTCCGTCCAGCTATCTGGGAAGGGTACATCTGTAATAATGGTATTAATATCAGTCAGGCGGGCAGTGTGGACATATCCTACCTTGTCAAACTTTGTATGGTCGCAAAGGAATATGACCTGATTAGAGTATCTAATCATTGTTTTGCGGATCTCGGATTCCTGCTCATTGGAGTCTGTCAGCTCACTCTTAGGGGAAAAACCCTTGCAGGAGAAAAACAGCTTATTGGCATAATAATTGCTGGCAGTGTTCTCCGCAGCACGGCCTACATAAGAAAGGCTTTTGCTTCTGAGCACGCCTCCTGTTGATATAAGCGTCATATCTTTACAGTTTGCAAGCTCAATGATAATCCGCTCGGCATTTGTGATTATAGTAAGGTTCTTTTTATTTTTAATATGTTTGGCCACATAAAGGGAGGAGGTACTGGCATCAAGAAACAATGTATCCCCGTCGTTGACCATACTGGCGGCATATTTCCCGATAGAATTCTTGCCGGCGATATTAATGCCTTCTCTTATCTCAAGAGGAGCCTCTGTCATTCTGTCGTCTGTTTCTGCAAGTACTGCTCCGCCATAGGTTCTGGTCAGGAGCCCCTTCTTTTCAAGCTCTTTTAGATCCCGCCTGATAGTTTCTTCGGTCACATCAAAGGAAGCGGCTGCCTCGCTGACAAGGATGCTTTTCTTATCATATAAAATTGACATGATTTTACTTCTTCTCTCAATTCCAAACACCTGATAATGCACCTCCAAGAATATTTTATCGTAGATAGAGTTTATTTCGGCCTATTTCCATGTAAGCCTTTATGCGCTGCTCCAATGAAGGATATTTGCTTATTGAATGGGGCGAAAACATACCTGCATCCGGGTTCGCGGTTGCAGCAAGCTCATGCCCTACTAATGCCCATGTCGCTTCGTACAGGTTATTGAATTTTTCATTCCGAAGAGCGGTACATATGAAGGGCTGCCGCGGTGAATTGATGTCCTCGCCGCTGATTTGAAAAAAGGAGTACTTGCCGCATAATGCCCTGACCATGTCCAGCTGCGCCATGCTGTTTCTGGATGGCATATATGTAATCGCTCTGAAGCCAAGGCTGTGAAGTAGCTCAAAAAGCTCGGCAATGTAGTCGTCCTCGAATTTTTGCGCCCTTTTATCACCGGTGACGGAGTCGCTCACATCACCAAGATATGCATATGCGCAAATAGCGCCTATACTATCTGAGAAGCGAATGATTTCTGTTATACCGGGGCACTCGTCGCCAGCATTGACATAAATGGAGGCAACAAGCTTACTTTTCAGAAGCCCCAGCAGGTCATATTCATAGTAGGGGCTAGAAGAATCCAATAGATAGCTTTCTGCCTTTGAGCTGACAGCAAGCTTTAGATTATTTTTAAGGAAACTCACAAGGGGGCAGCCTTTACCTGTCAAGGCAATCAGTTTCAAGGAAAGAGCAAACAAAATGTGCCTTTCCGTAATGCTGCCGCCGTTTTTAAAGTTTGAAAGCGGCACGACGTCCTTTTCAAAATTTAGCTTAATGCCGGAAGGCTTAATTAGGTCATTTATATTTTCAGTCATTTTAATATTTCGCATATTACGATGTGCCGTATAAGGCTTGAAAAACTCTCTGACCTTATTGATCTGAGTGTGGGGAATGCCGTGGAGTGCCACATAGGCAACTGAGTCCTGATCGGGATTATTTAATCTCCTGCCTTTAAGGGGCGTTTTTGAAAAGTCTGCTCTGCATTCCACACCAATTGTAGTTACAATGCCTGCTATTTTACCGGCTTCGATAAATTCCTCAGCTCCGCCGATGGAGTCGTGATCCATGATACCTACAGTGGCCAGACCTGAGGTATAAGCCATCCATATGGCCTTTGTTGGTGAATAGGGAGAGAAGGAATAGCTAGTGTGGATGTGATTATTTACATCCTTACCGGCTAGCGTCTTTTCCAATTCTCCCGCTTCTATTTTGTTCATCAGCATCTTCAGGCTATTCAGTCTGATGCTTGTATCAGCATTGTTTAGATTGTCTAGCAACAGGTTTACATCCGCTTTCACTATTATGCCTCCCAAAGTACAAGTCTTCATAGATAGTTCTTTTACCGTTTTTCATACGCTACTTTACACTGTCTGATGTAGCGATTTTTACCGCATCTCCTGACCACCTGTCACATTAATGGCCTGGCCGGTCATATAGCCGGCTTCATCGGATGCCAAAAACACCATAACATTTGCTATATCTTCATATTCGCAGCTTCTTCCGAGGGGGACCTTATTCAAATATTTTTGCCTTACCTGTTCTTCCGTTATACCCTGGTTTCTCGCATACTGCTTGAAGAGGCTGTTAGGCCCTTCGCTCCATAAGGGAGAATTAAGCAGATTGCCAGGGCATATGGAATTGACCCTGATGCCGTATTCCGCCAGCTCCAGAGCCAGACTTTGAGTAAAACCGATGCCGCCGAACTTTGCCGCAGCATAGGCAGAATTTTTGTAGGATCCCTTTTTACCAGACTTGCTGTTAATCTGGATAATATTGCCTTTTCTGTTTGGGATCATAACTCTTGCTGCAGCCTTCGAACACAGGAAATAGCCGACCAGGTTTACATTCATCATCCTTTTCCACTGCTCGCCGGGAAACTCCGTTATCGGCTTTGCTATCAGAATAGCGGCATTGGAAACAAGAAGATCCAGCTTGCCGTATTTTGAAACTGCAGCATCGACCATAGCCTCGACCTGCTGCTCATTGCTTACGTCTACTTTTATAGCAATTGCGTCCTCTAAACCGGCAGCTACTTTTTCTGCTGCATCTATATTAATATCAGCCACCACTAGCTTGCAGCCTTCCTCATTGAGCCTGCGGGCAAGCGCTTCGCCTAGCCCCTGTGCTCCGCCTGTAATGATTGCCACCCGATCCTTTAATCTCTGATTCACTAAAAAGTCCTCCTTATAAATCGCTGATAAAAGTTAGGTTAGAGTATCATTACCTAATTATACAACTAATGTTGGATTGTGTCTATATTATTGCTGAACGTACTTTGTTTTGTGTTGATTATGGTTATATTATGTGATATTATAAATGTAAACTTTAAATCACACAATAATATGCGCAATACCTAAAAATGCACAGCTAACTAAAGCTATTCGTAGCAAGGAGAAATCTTATGAAGACAAAAGCGATCAGGATGTATGGAAAGAATGACTTAAGGCTTGAGGAGTTCGATCTTCCGCCAATCGGTGAGGACGAGATTCTTGCTCATATCATATCCGACAGTATTTGCATGTCCTCCTACAAAGCAGCTATTCAGGGAAGTGAACACAAAAGGGTTCCGAAGGATATTGCAGAAAACCCGATAATTATAGGTCATGAGTTCTGTGGTGAGATTGTAGAGGTTGGCAGCAAATGGAAGCATAAGTACAAGGTCGGCAGTAAGTTTTCCATACAGCCGGCGCTAAACCAAAAGGATGATCCCTATTCGACACCGGGCTATTCCTTCAGATATATAGGCGGCAGCGCGACATATATAGTGATTCCCAATGTTGTCATGGAGCTGGGCTGCCTGTTGCCTTACGAGGGAGAAGCATTTTTTACAGGCTCTCTTGCCGAGCCTATGTCCTGTATCGTAGGAACCTTCCACGCCAATTATCACACTACCCCGGGCAGCTACATCCATGATATGGGTATTGTAGAAGGCGGCAACATGGCGATTCTTGCAGGCGTCGGCCCTATGGGGCTTGGTGCCATCGATTATGCTGTCCATTGTGACAGAAGGCCGGGGCTGCTGGTAGTTACGGATATAGACGAAGCCAGGCTTAAGAGAGCGGCATCCATATATACGGCGGACGAGGCGAAAAGAAATGGTGTAGAGCTTGTTTATGTCAATACTTCCGATGCTGATAGGGGTGCTGATTATCTAATGAGCCTTACAGAAGGAAAAGGCTATGATGATGTATTTGTATTTGCGCCGGTTAAGTCTGTTGTGGAAATGGGAGACAAGCTGCTTGCTCATGACGGCTGTCTCAACTTCTTTGCAGGCCCTAGCAATCCAGGCTTTTCAGCGGAGTTCAACTTTTACAATGTCCATTATAATGCTACCCATGTTGTCGGTACCAGCGGAGGTAATACAGATGATCTGAAGGAGTCCTTGGATATTATGGGAAAAGGTATCATCAATCCGGCTTCAATGATAACACATATCGGGGGGCTGGACAGTGTGGCTGATACAATATTGAATCTGCCGAATATTTCCGGCGGCAAGAAGCTTATATATACCAATATACAAATGGAATTGACGGCTATTGACAGCTTTAGAGAAAAGGAAAAAGACAATCCGTTATTTGGAAGGCTTGCGGATATTGTTGAAAAGACAAATGGGCTGTGGTCCGCAGAAGCTGAGAAATATTTATTGGCAAATGCAAAAGAAATATAATTTTAGTTAAATGACAAAAAAATAAGGGGGCTAAAGAGGAATATGGCTACTCCAATTATTATGCCGAGGCAGGGACAATCGGTAGAGAGCTGCATTATTTCGAAATGGAATAAGAAGAAGGGTGACAGGGTAGAGCCGGGCGATATACTTTTTTCTTATGAAACGGATAAAGCCAGCTTTGAGGAAGAAGCAAAGGTTGAAGGTATTATACTGGACATATTCTTTGATGAGGGTGAGGATGTCCCGGTTCTGGTCAATGTTTGCGTGATTGGAAATGAAGGGGAAAGTACCGCGGAGTTTAACCCTAACGCCGCAGGAAGGGAAGCCGCCGCAGGCAATAAAGCTGTCGCAGGCGGTCAAGCTGTTGCAGAGGACGAAGCGGATGCTGAAGAGCCGATAGCGCAGAATAAACAACGGAACACACAACATGATCCAACGCAAACACAGAATGAAAGTGTTGAACCACAGATTGGCGCTGCAGTGGCAGATCAGCTTAATGCAGGAGAAGATATAAAAGTATCACCCAGGGCAAGGAATCTGGCGGAAAAAAGCGGTATTGACTACAGATATGCGACGCCGACGGGACCTTGCGGCAGGATCGTTGAAAAGGATATAGCTGCTTTGAAGGAATCCGGTGCAGTATTTACAGCTGCGGCAAGGGAAGAGCAGCTAAAAGGTTCCAGAGCTGAGGAGATTATTGGAACCGGGATTGGTGGAAGGATTACAACTGGCGATCTGGAGAGAAGCAAAACTGCAATGGTTCCAGCATCAGCGGATACGGCATTTACTGGTGCTCCTGCTGCTGAAGGAGGTACTGCCGAGCCCTCAGCTGAGACTTTATATGAAGAGGTCAAGCTGCCGAATATCAGAAAGCTCATAGCAAAAACAATGCATCAGTCGCTTTCTACTATGGCTCAGCTTACTCTTAACTGCACCTTTGATGCTACCGATATACTTGAATTCAGAAAGAAGCTTAAGGCGAATAAGGAAAGACTTGGGCTGGAGAACATTACTATAAATGATATCATCATCTATGTCGTTTCTCGCACACTGACAAATTATAAAGATCTCAACGCGCATTTCCTGGACGACAGGATAATGCATTATAAGAATGTAAACATGGGCGTAGCAGTGGATACCGACCGCGGACTTATGGTGCCGACGCTCCTTAATGCAAATTTGAAATCCCTGAACGCGATTTCCGCTGAGGTTAATGAGCTGGTGAAGAAATGCCAGACGGGAACCATTAATCCTGACATGCTCAAAGGCGGAAGCTTTACAATAACAAATCTTGGAACACTTGATATAGAAAGCTTCACCCCTGTGATAAATCCCCCACAAACAGGTATCCTAGGTGTGAACAGTATTGTGCAAAGGGCAAGAGAAGTAGACGGAGATATGGAATTCTATCCGGCTATGGGCCTGTCGCTCACCTTTGACCACAGGGCTATTGACGGTGCTCCGGCAGCACGTTTCCTCAAGGAATTAAAGACAAATTTGGAGAGTTTCAGCATAATACTGGTAAAATAAAGGAGGCAAATATATGGCATTTGATTTAATTATTATCGGTGGCGGGCCAGCAGGCTATTTGGCGGCAGAAAGGGCAGGTCATGAGGGACTTAATACACTACTGATAGAGAAAAGGTTCCTAGGCGGCGTGTGCCTTAATGAAGGATGTATCCCATCCAAAGCACTGCTCTATTCCGCGAAGCTTTATGACGGCGCGGTGCATGGAGAAAAGTATGGAGTAACAGTGGAGAATGCCTTATTGAACCATGAGGCGGTTGTGAACAGGAAGAATAAAGTGGTAAGAAAGCTTGTTGCGGGAATAAGGAGCAAGCTTAAAAGGAACAAGGTTACATTGGTTGAAGGAACTGCTCAGATATTGGGCAAAAGCGAGGAGGGCTTTGAGGTTAAGGTAAGCGACAATAGCTATGTGGGTCTGAGGCTTTTGATTGCAACCGGCTCGGTTCCTGTGATACCTCCGATACCTGGGGTGAAGGAAGGAATTGAAAAGGGCTGCGTGCTTACCAATCGTGAGATCCTTGATTTAAAAGAGGTACCGGCCTCCCTGGCAATAGTCGGCGGAGGAGTAATTGGCCTGGAGATGGCCTCATACTTTAACTCTGCAGGCAGCAAGGTCACCGTTGTCGAGATGCTCGACCATATTGCCGGCTTTACCGACAGAGAAATCTCAGAGATACTGATGAAAAACTATCAGAAAAAGGGTATTGAATTTAAGCTTGGTGCTAAGGTTACCGAGGTCAGGGAGGATGCTGTGATTTATGAATCCGAGGGGAAGGCTTATTCACTGCCCGCCGATAAGATACTCATGAGCATAGGCAGAAGAGCTGCGTCGCAAGGCCTTGGTCTTGAGGGCATCGGCGTGATAACAGAGCGGGGCAGCATTAAGACTGATGAACGCTGCAGGACAAATGTGCCCGAGGTTTATGCTGCAGGCGATGTGAACGGAGTGTCAATGCTGGCTCATACGGCCTATCGTGAAGCAGAGGTCTGCATCAATAATATTCTTGGCAGGAAGGACATCATGCGTTATAACGCTATTCCATCCGTTATATATACAAATCCGGAGGTAGCGTGCACGGGTGAGAATGAAGAATCTGCAAAGCAGAAGGGCATTGACTTTGAGGTAGCTAAGCTTTCTATGATGTACAGCGGCAGATATGCTGCAGAAAATGAAGGCGGAGACGGTATATGTAAGGTACTGATCGACAAGAAGCACAGAACTGTTATAGGGGTTCATATGATAGGCAATTATTCATCTGAAATTATTTATGGAGCGAGTCTTATGATTGAATCGCAGATGCGCGTAAACGATATAAAAGAACTGGTTTTCCCCCATCCTACGGTTAGTGAGATTATACGTGAAGCTATATTCGAATTTAAATAAAGGCTTTTGCGATGTGCTACGGACTCAAGATATGTTACATCGTAGAATGCCCAAAAAGGAGATGTAAGTATCATGCCAAAAACACAATTCGTAGATCCGGTTGATATCAGAAAGAGCGGTTGGATTAAGTTTAATGATATCCCGGTCAATCAGTACAAGAAAAGCATCCAAGAGGAGGAGAAGAATTTTACAGGTGGGGACTTCCTGAGGATTTATCGGGATATGGCCATTATACGCGAGTTTGAAACTATGCTCA
>CAZQCL010000081.1:0-8413 GCA_964592435.1 uncultured Oscillospiraceae bacterium | reverse complement strand
ATTGTTGTAGATAAGCTTCTTACAGGCTTTGATGCACCAAGTGCTACATATTTATATATTGACAAGTCCATGCGTGATCATGGATTATTCCAGGCCATATGTCGAGTCAATCGTCTTGACGGTGAAGACAAGGAATATGGATATATCGTTGACTATATGGACCTTTTTAAGAGTCTGGAAAGAGCGGTAGCTGATTACACATCTGAAGCTTTTGATGGTTTTGAGGCATCTGATGTAACAGGCCTACTCAAAAACCGTGTACAGGAAGCGAAAAAACATTTGGAGGAGCTTCTCGAAAGCTTGAGAGCACTGTGCGAGCCGGTAAAAATGCCACAAACCACACTGGAATATATCAAGTATTTCTGCTTTGAGCATGATGGAGATGTGGAAGAGCTTGAAGAAAACGAGCCAAAAAGGTTAACACTATATAAATTTACAGCTTCACTACTCCGTGCATTTGCTGATATAGTAGGCAATTTGGAGGAGTTTGATTATGCCAAAAAACAAATTGAGGATATTAAAAAAGAAGTAACTAATTTCCAGAGAGTCAGGGATGAGATAAAACTGGCAAGCGGTGATTATATCGACCTTAAAAAGTACGAAGCCGATATGCGCCACTTGATTGACAATTATATCAGTGCCGGGGAGAGTGAAAAGCTATCAGCCTTTGATGATATGACCCTGATTGAATTAATTGTTGAGCGCGGAGTTGATTTTGTAGACGAAATGCCGGAAGGAATTAGAAAGGATAAGGAAGCTGCCGCTGAAGTTATCGAGAATAATGTCCGAAGAAAGATTATTGAAAAAAGAAGTACTAATCCTCTTTACTACGAAAAGATGTCAGAACTGCTGATGAAAATAATTGAGGAAAGGAAAAACCAAAAAGCGGATTATAAGAAGTATTTAGAGATGATTGTTGAGCTTACCAGAAAGGTAGAAAAACCGGAAGAGTATTCAGGATATCCTAATGGAATAAAAAGATCTCCTGCACTTCGCGCTTTCTATGACAATGTTTCCCAAGATGAAGATTATATTTTAAAAATTCATAAAAAAATAATGACTACTAAACCTGATAAATGGTTGGGGGATAAAGCTAAGGAAAGAGTCATACAAGGTGTTATTTATGAAATTACCGGTGATGATGAGGAAGTGGATAAAATCTTTAAAATAGCGAAAGAACAAGTGGAGTACTATGGCTAATAAAATGATGATTTCCGATATTGAAATAGAAGTACAGAAAAAGAAGATAAAAAACATGCATTTATCGGTATTGCCGCCTGATGGGAAAGTAAGAATATCAGCGCCTGTAAATGCTAAAGATGAGTCAATTAAGCTCTTTGCTATTACCAAAATCGGCTGGATCAAAAAACAAATCAATAAATTTGAAAACCAGCAGCGGCAAACAGAGCGAGGGTATGTTTCCGGTGAAAGTCATTATGTTTGGGGAAGACGATATAGGATGGAAATAAGACATAATCATAGAAACAATGTAGAGATTAAAGGCAATAAGTTGATATTGACTGTCCGGGAATCTAGCACAACACAACAAAGAGAGAAGGTTATGACAGAGTGGTATCGTAAGGAACTTAAGGAAAAGCTTCCTGAACTGGTCAGCAAATGGGAGGAACCCATTGGTGTGCAGGCAGAAGCTGTCAGAGTAAAAGACATGTTGACCCGATGGGGAACATGTAATACAGAGGATAAGCGCATTTGGATTAATCTGCAGCTAGCCAAGAAACCGATAGAATGCCTTGAGTATGTTATAGTACATGAGCTGGTGCACTTACTTGAAAAAAGCCATAACTCAGTTTTTGTAGATTATATGGATAAGTTTCTTCCGGATTGGCGTGTAACTAAAGATTTACTTAATAGCTTTATCATGGAACGATATTTGGAAGAATGATGCCTATAGAATCAAAATAGCACATTGATCATATGTTGGAGTGTTATAGGAGGGTTAGTATGAATGAAGACTATATACTTCAAAAAATAAAGCCTTATTTAAATGATCATGGTACGTTGGGTGAAGGAGATTTCGATAGGCTTTTCTATATGCTTGACAGACGTCAGCAATATAAGGTCATTGATATTTTGATTGCTAATAATATTGAGATTGATTACATAAATCGAAATATCAGCAGAAAGGCAAAAACTGAAGAGAACATTAAACCAAGCGGAAAACAAAGACTGGATAAACTCACCAATGAGCAATTATGTGTTATGTTTCAGCAAGGATACAGACAAGCTTTAGATGCCCTTATTGTTAATAATAAAAACCTAGTATGGAGCAGGGTAAAAAGGTATGGCAGTGTTTACAAGCATAAACTGGATGAGGATGACTTATTTCAGGGCGGTGTAATTGGAATAATGATTGCTGCAGAGAAGTACGAGTCTGCAAGGGAATCCAAGTTTTCAACATATGCAATTTGGTGGATTGATCAACAGATACTCCGGAGTATAATGAATTATGGATTTACAGTAAGACTTCCGGTACATGTATTTGAATCTATAAATAAGATAATGCGAGCTTTTAGGAAGCATCCGGGCTATTCAAAGGATCAGATATTTGAAACAGTAAAGGGAAAAGGGTTTAGCAGGGAAAAGTTTGAAAGCCTACTGAATATAGCTAATAATGTACTATCTATAACCTCATTAAATACTTATGTGGGAGAAGACGAAGATAGCGAACTAGGAGACTTCGTCATAGATGATAGTGTCCCATCAGTAGATGAGCAGGTAGAGGAAAATGCACTAAAGCAGATGGTGAAAGAGGTATTGGACACTGTGACACTAAGGGAACAAAGAGTCCTTAAGCTTAGATGCGGAATAGAGGATGGTAGGGAAAGAACCCTTGAGGAAATAGGAAAGGAACTCAACGTAACTCGGGAACGAATAAGGCAAATTGAAGCTAAGGCTTTAAGAAAACTGCGACATCCATCTAGATCAAAGTTACTAAAAGATTTTATATAGGAGGACAAGTTTGTGAATATAAAAGAACACCTGAAAAGTGTAATAGAAAAACACATTGAAGAAGAGTCTCTAATTATTATCTTAAAAGGCATAGATATAACTTTGTACTATGAGCAAGTTATAGTTGATTTGGATGAGCTACTTAAAAATAAGCTCTCGTATTTTATGAAGATATCTATGGACGGTCGCAGGATAATTACATATGATGAATATATCGCGCTTTACGATTTAATATTACTGCAGTATAAAAAGGTCATTATAATCGAAAATAATCTCTACATAAACTTTTATCCGCTTCAAGTAAGGGTTAGCGATAAAAAGTTAAATGCTCTCCTTTCCCACTTTGATGAAGACAAGGAAGGAGATATGTATGAAATCGGTGACCTAACAGATCTTACATCTATATATGGCAATATTACAACTGTAAACAACAGGTACTATGTCTCTTACAATAATATTACAACAGTTGAGAAAGAAATTAAAATTAATCTATTCGACAAAGTAAATGAAGCAATAAGAAGGGAAGAAATAATAGATATTGATTTATGCTTCAATATTATTGATGAATATGATTACATAGGTATGCTTGAAAGGATAAACATTGAGCTCCCTAATAAACTATATATACTGGAAAAAAACACAAGCATAAATAAAATATTGCTGGAAGAAAAGCTGCAGGTTATTAGAACTGTTTTTGGTGGCCTGGATGTAATAATTGGTCTAGTACCGAAAACGAAAACTTCATCTTATATAAGGGCAGAATTTACAAATATCCTTAAAACCTACTGGGGTCATAAAACCTTTAAGAAAATAAAAGTATATAACATGAACGAACTTAATAATGGGTCAAAGGTTGTAGAGGAAATAACCCAGGGGGAAATAATAACCAATATCGTGGATGAGTCAGAAAAATGCATAGATGGAAAGGATTACAGAGACATATTTGTCACTGCGCCTACGGGAGCGGGAAAGTCGGCTATATTCCAGATCCCTGCAATATACCTTGCAGAAAAATATCAGCTCTTTACAATAGTTATTTCTCCTCTAATCGGTTTGATGAAGGATCAGGTAAACAATCTTGAGCTTCACAAATACAATTTTGCCCGCACAATAAACTCAGATATATCACCCATTCAAAAGCAGGAGATTCTGAATGATATCGTTGATAACAAGTGCCATATTCTATACATTTCACCTGAATCACTGCTAAGTAAAAGTGACCTGGATCAGATTATTGGCACAAGGACTCTCGGCTTGATGGTAATAGATGAAGCTCATATTGTTACAACATGGGGCAAACAATTCAGGCCGGATTACTGGTATCTTGGTGACCACTTAAACAAGATAAAGAAGGCACAGTTAAGAAAAAAAGGTATGGGCTTTGTTGTAGCAACCTTTACCGCAACTGCTATTTATGGCGGAATTGAAAATATGTATGAGGAAACTATACAAAGTTTGAAGATGGTTGACCCCATAACCTATCTGGGATACGTAAAAAGGGATGATATAACGATAAACATAGAACCCACTGAGACGGTTAGGAGAACGACAGAATACGAGCTGGAAAAATTCAACCAACTGATTGAAAAAATTGATTATGCAATAATGCTTGATAAAAAGACGTTAATTTACTTTCCGACTGTTGCGTTGATCGAAAGGTTTTATCAATACTGTTCTGTAAAAGACTTGAGTAAGTATGTTTCCAGGTACCATGGGCAAATGAGGGCTTACCAAAAGGAGGAGAATTATAGTAAATTTCTAAATAAGGAAACACCTGTTATGCTAGCTACAAAGGCATTCGGCATGGGAATTGATATCGATGATATAGAGATTGTTGCTCATTTTGCCCCAACAGGCAACGTGTGTGATTATGTTCAGGAGATAGGAAGGGCAGCTAGACGCGAGGATCTAACCGGAGAAGCTTTCTATAAATTCATGAAGAATGACTTCAAACATATAAACAGGCTTCATGGACTGTCTATTATCAAGGAGTACCAATTAGTAGAAGTAATACGCAAGGTTTATGAGTTGTACCAGGAAAGTATAAAGAACAGCCAAGGGCGAAGAATCACAAAGAAAAAGCATGAAATGCTTATAGACGCAGAAAGCTTTTTACACATATTTGAAAATCCTTTTTACAATGAGGATGATGGAATTAATAAGGTAAAGACGGCCATGTTACTTATACAGAAGGATTTTGAGAGAAGATTTTCGTTTTCGCCTTTCCATGTAAGGCCAATCCCTCTATTTGAGATGGGCTATTTTAATATAGACATATTTACTCAGGAGGAGATAAGGCGAAGGTATGGAGCGGTTTTGCAAGAAGTTGATGAAGCCATGCAGATCTGCTCGGTTAACCTTAAAAAAATTTGGGAACAGGGTTTTGACTTAACATTATCCTTCCCTAGATTCAAATATATGCTTTATACTAAGGATGCTGATCTAAAATTTCAATTTAAAGACAGCATGAAACCTGCATTAAGCGTAGATGTAGTTTTTGAAGCAAATTATTTGCAGAGCTATGAGCAATATTTAGGTGCATTAAAGACAATAGTAAACAGATCTATAAGGGAAGAAAAGTATTATAGCATTGATGGAGAATACGGACTTGTTAATGCTTTAATGGAAGAACTGAATATAAATATATATAAATCCAGGAGCATTGTTGAAACATTAATATCAGCAATGTCCGTATATCAGAGAGATTATAGCAGGAATATGCAAGGTAAAATCTATGTGGCAAAGCCCTTAAAATCAGGAGATGTGAAGTATAAGTTTACAAACGGAACAACCGGTTTTTTCAGATGGGTTCAAAACGGGTTCAGCAAAATTTGTGACAATGTAAAGGATGGAACGATGTATCTGGTCGAAGAGAGTGGTAATAAAGTATTCAAAGAAATGCTTCTTATACTTGGCATTTTAGAGACACTGGATATTCTTGTGTTTAAAGCACTTGGAGGTAAAAACAGCCAAATCTATATCTATGTAAACCAGACTAAGACAATGAAGGAAATTTTGGATAAGCCGTGGCGCTATAAAAACAGGCTACTTGAACTTGTTGCCGAAAGACATCAAATTTCGGTTGAAATGCTGACATACGTTTACGAAGGCAATTTCACCAACGATGAAATATGGAACCTTATCGAGGACTACTTCCTGGGGGTAATACCTGACATTGTTGTGGAACGATATAAGAAAGCAACAGGGAAAAGTATAGAGAACTGACTAATTGAAATGTGTTTCAGAAGAGGTAAAGATACGCTTTTAAGTTATGACCAGCGAATCATTCAAGCTATTTTGCGTATGTTGAAAAGCAGGAAATCATAGATTGAGACCGGGCTTATAAAAATACAATCAGTGCAGTTTATGACCAGATGCGGGAGAAACGGAAACGTTCTGATATATGGATTTGATGATTCAACGTCAGTGAATATATCAGAGTCCTTAAGGTACCTGCGCATGTAAAAGAAGACGGTTATGATGATCATTTATTAAATGAATACCGCCGCAAGATTTATGAGTTTGTATATACTACTTATCCTGCGGCATAAGATACGTTGAATAATTGCAGTCTTGAAGGGCCTTATGAAATTAATAATGGACTTCTGCTTAGAAGAGATTTTCATACATTGTATGATTGGGGTATATAACGATTGATAAGGCATTCAATGTTGAAGTAAGCCGCCGTATCAAAGAAGACTTTGAAAATGGCAATGAGTACTATGAACACAATGGCTAGTAAGCTAATAGTTTTGCCGGAAAGAAGAGAACAACTTCCAGATCCATACTACTTAGAGTGGCATAATGAGAGTGTATACCTAGGATAAACCTTAGAGCAAAGTATTCAGAAATGCTACTTATTTATTGAAAAGGGGGATTGTGTAAAAATGGCTCATGCTGATACAAACAATTTAATCGATGTTATTAAGCTATACTTTCCTAATGATGCAATCGAAATCTCGGATGCATTGGAATTGCTAAATCTTGCTTTAGATGGATTGTTGGGTAGCACAAATATGCAAATTGCGGAATTACACAAAAATAAAGAATATGACAAGGGGGTGGAATTGTGGAAGCTTTCCAAATCTGTTTCAAAGATTCAGGAGAAAATTAATGAATGCTCCGCTTCTTTAAATATAAAAGCGGAAATTGAGGAAGAGGAGAATGGAGAAGAATTTGGTAGAGCAGAGGAACAAAAAACCATACCTAATTATGCTGAATACGTCGTTGATTCTTCCATACCACATACGCTTTATGAAGATTTCACCCATAAGAAAGCGGCCGCGTTTTCAATGAATAACAAGAGATATGAAGCAACGGACTGGAAGGATGTTTTGCTACAAACCTGTGATTTATTAGCAGATATAGATGCTAGTGAGTTCTTGGGATTCGTAGATGACCCTGTCATGAAGGGACGGACAATTTCCTATTTCGGCAAAAAACATATTGATAGAAAAAATTTGAAAATGAAAAACTTAGATATATATGTATGGACAAATTTAAGTGCAAACAGTATAAGAAATCTTATAAGAAAGTTGCTTAAGAAATTTAATATGAAAATAACCGACTATTACATCTATCTTAGAGCTGATTACACACCCTTACATATGGATTATAAAGCTGAATACAAATCTGAGAATTATGATGGCATTGCCCCTAACATTCCTATCGGCGTTGATGAGAAAAGAGTTGGAAAGCATGTGCGTCAGGTTCTAAGGGAGTTGTCAAATAGTGAGCATCGTTTTTCAAATAAGGAACTATCATATATGTTGACGAAAAAATGGTCAAAAGAAGTATTTAACATTGATTATCCGTTTCTCAAGGAATATAGGGATGGCGTAGATATTTCTATACAAATTAAGGATGGGGATTATGGCCGGTATTGGAAAGAAGTATTTGTATTTAACGGGAAAAAGTATTTAGTTACAAGTCAGTGGTACGAGAGAAATAGAGAACCATTTGATAAATGGATTGAAGCATTGCACTACGTATGATTTACATAAGCCATAATAAATACAAAAGCATAAATAGCTATGGATATTCAATCAAAAAAACAGAATGATGTTCGGTAATATACAAGAGTGTTTGAGCTACTCTTGAGTGAGGAAAGAGGACAGCCGAAATCAAGATATTGGTATCAACTAAGATCCTCATTGATTATTTATCCTTTCCATATCGCACTTCATTCACTAAGTCTTGCACATCGTCATCATCGTATACACCGATATCCTCTGCAACTCCTGAAAAAGCTCTCTGTGCTTTATAGATTGCTTGTACTGATGCATTATTTATTACGACCTCACCATTTGGTTTTTGCAAAAACAAAATCTTGTCGCCTGATTTCAGACCAAGAAGACGGCGTATTTCAGCCGGAACTGTAATCTGTCCATTAGCAATATAAATGTAAAAGCGAGATTGAATTATCCTTGTCAATAGCAACTGC
>CAZQCL010000080.1:0-8431 GCA_964592435.1 uncultured Oscillospiraceae bacterium | reverse complement strand
TTTTGCTCCCTCCTGCAATATCATAGTATTTATTCGAACCTTGCTAATTATTTTCTTCCTCTTCTACAGCTCCTATTGTAAGATCACGGCACACCCTTCCGTTGACTATGTGCTCAGCTACTACTCTTGCTGCTTTTTCAGGCGTCATCCTTACATAGGTGGCCTTTGTTCCATCCGCATTGAATACTTCCACAATGGGCTCCAGCCTGCACACACCGATACAACCGGTCATTGAAACAGACACATCTCTGAGCTTTCTTTTACCGATTTCTTCAACAAAGGCATTCATAACCGGTCTGGCACCGGCTGCTATACCGCAGGTGGCCATACCGACAACAACGCGAGTACCATCCTTGTTTGTTCTCATATTTATCTGGTCTAGCGTCTTCTTTCTTATTGCTTCAAGTTCCGCTATCGATTTCACTTAATACACCTCCGAATATTTCTTTTAATCCTTCACTTATATATTCACGAAGCCACACAATCACTTCAAATTCCGATAATGGGACTTCTCCGAGGACTTGTTTGACTTCCCTTGAATTGAAAATAAACTGTTTACCTCCATTTTCAAGCTGCAAGTGGATTTCCACTGTGGGATAGCCTGCTGCCATATTGGTAATAACCCCCGGTAAATCTCCAAGAGGAGGTCTATCGATATTATTAATTTCATATCCAGCCGTTACCACTGTCCCAACATCCTTTTGCGAGCTAATGGCAAAATCTCCGCCCGACTGCTGCGCCGATGCTCTAAACAATGGTATCCCCAGTCCAACCCTTCTGGTAGTTCTAGCAGTAGTAAAGGGATCCGTCACCCTGGCCAGTAATTCACTGTCCATACCGCAGCCATTATCCTCAATAACTATCTTCAGCATTGTGCCCCCTGCTTCTGCATTTAATAGAACCTTCACCAGGTCTGCTTGTGCTGTTATAGAGTTTTGCATAATATCAAGGATGTGCAGCGATATTTCTCTCAAGCCCCTTATCCTCCAACCGACCTGAAAAATAAATAATTCTATGAATCCATATACTTTTTCAGGATTTTATCTATTTCATCAGGAGTAACCTTTCCATACACATCGTCATTGATCATGATAACAGGTGCAAGACCGCATGCTCCAATACAACGGCATGCATCCAGCGAGAACTTTCCGTCCTCTGTGCAATCACCTACCGATATGCCCAGTTTTTCCCGGAGCTTATCCAGTATCAGGTTGGAGCCTTTTACATAGCAGGCTGTACCCATACATACATTTACCTTGTACTTGCCCTTCGGCTTGAGTGTAAACTGAGTATAGAATGTTACGACACCATAAATCTCAGAAAGTGGGATATTCATTTCCTCTGATATCTTTTTCTGAACACTCATAGGCAAATATCCATATACATCTTGGGCTTCATGCAGTACAGGTATCAATGCTCCTTCAATATTCTTATACTTTTCGATGATTTCCTGCAATTTGCGTTCTTTTTCATCAACGCATCCACAGCAGTTACTGCTCATTTTTCAAGACCCCCCAGACATTTATTTTATCGATTGTTAAGCATTTAACAAAACTACTGGTATTATAGCAAAAATATAATTATAAAACAATAAGCAAAACCAATAAATTTTTCGAAATCTTGTATACATTATACAAATAGATTAATAATATCATGAGGAGATAAACCAGTGTCTGCCATATTTTCTATATTTATCTTTCTTATCTCATTCATACCATCTATGTATTCAGGCACCTCTATCATATTTTCCCGTTCTAAAATATCTCCCAGATAATGCGCATCCGATGATCTTATTAATCTATAGCCGTCCAGCTCCGGATGCGTTGCCCTAAATGCTGATTCATCACAGTTTTTTGATATTTCAAGGTGTTTTATACCCAATACCTCGGGAATCAATCCCAAATTGGAGAGCATACTGTAGGAAGGTCTGTCCACATGAGCTGGGATTACTGCTCCTCCAAGGCCTCTGACCAATGAAAAGACCTCATCCGCAGTCAGACTTGAGGCAGTGATGAGTAATCGTTCTTCCTCGCCTATAATCCGATCCTTATCATCCATGAAGTACTGGCTGCCAAATATATCCTTTCTGTTTCGAATTGCCGGAAGAGAATCATATACTATGTCGTGTAATTTCATCGCGCTTTTCAGATTCGGCAGAAGGCAGACAAGGTGAACTTCCTCACAGGACTCCAGCTCCATCCCCGGAATAAATACAAGCCCGTGGTTACGTGCGCAAATGCTGACAGCTTCAAGATTGGCACCTGAATTGTGGTCTGTAAGAGCAATTGCATCAAGGCCTTTCATAACAGCCATATTTACGATATTATTCGGTGTCATATCCTCATGGGCACATGGGGAAAGCGCCGAATGAATGTGCAAATCTACAGCGTATTTCATGCCAACTCCCTGTATGGGCATTCTGCGATGTAACGTGTTTTGGGTTCCGCAGCACAATATATTGCGGGTATGCTGAAGGCTTGCCACTATATATTGGACAATTCTTGTATTAAGGTTACATCGTAAAAGCCTTTATATAAATATAGCTTTTCCTGCATAATCCAGCTTTTATTGTATAATCTGCTTTTATTGTATAATCTGCTTTTATTGGTACCACTTATCCGGTGGCACCTTATTTTATATACCGCAATCATGTGCAATGCAGCAAATCTCATAAGTACTCAGTTGTGAACCGATAATGGTTATATTTTCGTCAACTGCCTTATTTATTGTAGCCTCATCGACTTCAATTCCTTCCGGTATGATAATGCATGAAAGCTCTGAAATAGACGCCACAGCAACAATATTCAGATGGGTATGTACCGTCACCCAAGCATTGCTCTTTGGCGCATGGGACATAACCCAGCTTAGCAAATCGCCGCAGTAAATTCCTTTTATCTCAACATTCTTATCGGGTTCACCCGTCAAAATTTTAGCTCCCAGCTTTTCTGCAAATTTTGTTATGAGCATTCGCCAACCACTCCATTATTTTGAAATTATTACGCTTCGACAGGTCGCAATAAAAGCTCACTGCCTCACTGCCTCGTTACATTAAATTGGTATCCTTCTTGCAGCTTTTATCGATTGGCGCTTTCGGCACTGTTGGCGCTCCTGCCGCCCCTGCCGCTCCTGCCGCTCCTGCCGCTCCTGCCGCCCCTGCCGCCCCTGCCGCTCCTGCCGTTCCTGCCGTTCCTGCCGCTCCTGCCGCCTTCGTCGCTCTTAGCGCTCTTGACGCTTTTGACGTTTTTATCGATTATCGCTTTTATCACTTTCGTCGCTGTTGGTGCTTTGTTCTTCCCGCTCCTTGTTCTCAGTATGGGGCAGCATGTTTCCCAACCCTTGCATTTGTACTGATAAATCACGTAGCTTTTCGCGAAGCTTAAAAATACAGTCTGTTTCCTGTGCCATGTCTCTTACAATATCCTCCGCCAGTGCACGGCAGTTCGGAGCCCCACAGGCACCGCAGTCAAGCCCGGGCAATCCGTCATTAATTTTCTCAAGATCCTCAAGCTTTTTCATTGCTTTCCCAAAATCATCGTCCAGCTTCATGACAGGGGTATATACAATTTCCTCTGTCCAGTCAATATTGTCATTGTAAGTATCCTGAAGCAAATTGCTTTTATCCATCGCTTTTGCATCATCAACATGTTTTTTTATCCTGGTCTTTGCCACATATACATTTTCTACAGTTAACGGCCCGCCCAGACATCCACCGGTGCAGGAAAGGGCTTCGATAAAATCAACTCCCTCAATTTTGTCATTTTCCACTTCTTCAAGTATCGTGATGACATTATGGATCCCATCAACGGCAAGGAACCTGTCTGTGCCGATTGCCAGTCCTTCGCCGCCTGAATTAGCCCATCTGATGCCTTCATAACCGGCCTGTTCCAACTGCTCCGGCTCTTCAAGCTTATCCAGACAGGCAAGCATTTTAAGATAAATATCCCTTATTGATATAGCTCCATCTACGGAGGATTTTTTGCTTTCATAAGGCGCTTTTACGCTTGTGGCCTTCGCCGGGCAGGGCGTAATAAAGAAAACTCCGATGTCAGACGAATCGAGCTGCATTTGCACCGCAGCCTTCTTTTTAGCAATTTTCGCCGCAACCTCCATCGGTGATTCTAGTTTCACCAGCTGATCGATCAGATTGGGGAAACGCACCTGTATAAGCCTTACAACTGCAGGACAGGCTGAAGAAATCAAAGGCTTTTTAATGCTTTTATCTGCCAGGAGTTTTTTAGTGGCCTCCGTTACAAATTCCGCTCCTCTTGCCACTTCGTATATATCATCGAAGCCGATTGCCTTTAATGCATTCAGCAGCATGTTTCTGGTGTATTCAGACTTAAACTGGCTGTATAGCGTGGGAGCCGGTATCGCTATTTTATATTTGAAAGCCAATATACTTGAAAAATCATCGGTTATTGCTTTTTTTGCATGATAAGGACAAATCCTTATGCATTCCCCGCAGTCAATACATCTTTCATTTATAATACGCGCCTTTTCCTGCCTTACTCTAATCGCCTCGGTAGGACATCCCTTTATGCAATTTGTGCAACCTCTGCATTTACTTTCATCAAGCGTAACAGAATGAAAATATTTTGCCATTAATATACCTCCCACCCGATGTCATAAGCCTTATAGCCTTAACACATTACAGCCTTAATGCCTTTATGCCTTTATGCCTTAATGCCTTTATACCTTTATGCCTTTATACCTTTATGCCTTTATACCTTTATGCTTTTAGGCTTTTAGGCTTTTAGGCTTTTAGGCTTTTAGGCTTTTAGGCTTTTATGTCTTAATACCTTACTTAAATTCCACAGTAATTGTCAGCTTAGTTCCTTTTCCGACCTGTGTGTCTATTTCAAGCTTGTCCGTGTATCTTTTTATATTGGGCAGACCCATTCCTGCTCCAAAGCCCATCTCTCTGACTTCGTCGGAAGCAGTCGACCAGCCTTCCTGCATAGCCAGCTCAATATCGGGAATGCCCGGGCCGCGGTCAGTGATGGTCACAATAATTCTCTCTCTACTAATCTCAACATCAGCAAAGCCACCGTTTCCATGGATAACAGCGTTGATTTCTGCCTCATACATCGAAACTGCCGCTTTTTTCACTAATGCAGGTTCTATCCCCAGCTGTACCAGCTTTTTCTTTACACTGCTCGAAGCTTCCCCCGCATAAGTAAGATCATAGGCCGGTATTTCATAATGCAGTTTCATCAGACTGTCACTCACTACCAGACACCCTTTCCCGTCAAGCCGGCACAATAAAGCTTTCCGCAGGCAATAAACATCGGATCCTTGGTTGACATCAGTGTAATATCCTTTTCCTCTGCCAGCTCAACTATGCTCTGTCCCGGAACCTTTCCCCTCACAAACACAACCGCCTTAATATCCATCATTTCAGCGGTCCTTACCACCTGCGGGCTTACAAGCCCCGTCAATAGTAATACATTTTCCTTAACATATGCCATAACATCGCTCATAAGATCTGAACCACAAGCCGAAACAATTTCCATATCCAGATCATTTCCCGATATCAGCGTTGCATCGAGGATTTCCAAAACCTCACTAAATTTCATAGCTTAATCCTTTCAATGTTTAGTTCTATGCTATTATACTAACATTTTAGCATATTGTTAATACATTAACAATATGCTCGTTTGCGCTGTTGTGTTTGCGCCAATTTACTGCACAGTTCACTGTACTTTACTGTAGGAAAAAGAAGAAAGAATTATCCTGATATTTTTTAGTCCAGAACGCCCTTTACAACAAGCATCCCCATATGGCTTTGCATCCTGAGCTGCATCCACCATAGTAGCAGTGATTTGGAGTATTAGGAGCTATCTTGCTTATTGTACCACATAGACCCCTCTTACTGTGAAGGGTTCGCTTCGCCGTGGGTTTGCTTCACCGTTGTTAGCGTTAACTTTACGAAATAGTAGGTGGAGAGCTGTAAAAGGGGTGGTGCTAGGCATTGGGCTGCAAAAGTTTATGGACGGTGGCGGGATGTAAAGGATGACGCTAGGTGGAGGGCTGCAAAAGATTATGGACGGTGGCGGGACGTAAAGGATGACGCTAGGCGTTGGGCTGCAAAAGATTATGGACGGTGGCGGGATGTAAAGGATGATGCTAGGTGGAGCGTTCTAAAAAGGGTGATACTAGGTGAAAACAGACCGGACTACTCACTTTTGCAACTTTAGGACTATTTTAGCCAGAAATGGGCCTTTTTTATGGATTTTTAGCTATAATATGGGCTTTATATAGAATAATTCTGTCCTAAAGTTGAAATTTCGAGTAGTCCCCTTTGGTTTTAAAGTAAGCCCAAATCTAGCAGTTTGGTATGAACGTTTTGTTGAGCATTTTCATGCTGATAAACCAAGACGCTTTCCTGTCATTCTAGCGAGCTTGCCTCCTGTTATTCTGAGCATTTCCTACTCATTCTGAATAAAAGCACACCTACACTACTGTCATTCTTTGCAAAAGTACTCTTACGCCCCGCTGTCATTCTTTGCAAAAGTACTCTTACGCCCCGCTGTCATTCTGAGCAAAACTATGCTTACACCTCTGCCATTCTAAGGGCCTGCTCCCCTGTCACCCCGAACATCCAAAGAAAAATCTCCCCATTTATCATTTTGGGTGAACCCTGCCTACCTGCCCGCTATTCTGGGCAATCCATCTGATCTCATACAATTACGTACAATCCTGCACCTAGTTACCAAATAAGGACGATAAACTCTACTCAAAACATTTTCCATATATTTGTACTTATGTTATAATTATTTATATATCAAAAATAGAGAGACAGGTGCGAATCATCGAGTATGGAAAAGTATTTTAGCCACCTTACAGCCGCCAAAACATGGGACATCCCTAATATCGATAATGTCCTTGGGTTCCATCTTTCTGAATACGGTTCGGAAGATATCACAGTTAATGACAACAGTGAGAGATTTAGACGAAAAAGTAAACTGGTTCATTCATGTGGGCTAAATCTTCCAGTCAATGCTGTCACTGAGCGAAGCGGTAAAAGGGTTGCGTCGCCGGAACTAATATTTTTAGAACTCGCAAACCAATTAAGTATTCACCGCCTCATCCTCCTTGGGCTGCAACTGTGTTCTTTCCCTCCGGGCGAGCCCTTCAAGGCAACCACATCAAAGCAAAAGGTCAATAGGTTTCTAGCGAAAACACAGGGGCACCGTGGACATCGCAAAGCATTACGAGCTATAAAATATGTGGAGAATGGTTCCGCCTCAATCATGGAATCACTTGTGTACATGATTTTGACTCTGCCTAATGCCCTGGGAGGATATGGACTTGGTGGCGCTGTTTTCAATTATGAGATAAAGCTTAAGGGAGGATCTCCACTGCACATTAGACAGCGCAGCTGCTTTGCGGACTTATATTATAAACAGGTGAAAGTTGCGGTCGAATACGAAAGTTTCGCATATCACAGTCGTCCGCAGGAACAGGGCAAAGACGCTATACGATCGACAATCCTAAATCGGAAGGGTGTAAAAGTATTGCATATGAACACCATTCAGTTGTATGACATTGTTGCCTGCAATGATTTTGCACACACTCTTGCGACAAGCCTGGGAAAGCGAATATTCATACGGGCAAAGGATTTCGAAAAAATGCACATTCAAATTAGAGAATTGCTGCCGAGAATGGATGAGATTTTATAGGAGATAAGCACCGGTTTGTGGCGATGGTATGAAGAGAACCTTGAAAAGAAGGTATGGTAGCCAGATCAACTTAACTAGTGCAGGTGGTGCGTTTCAAAAGAGTGGCTGCACACGCAGCGCTGTAATGAAGAGGTGATAAGTGCAGCGCAGTAAAAGGGCGATGGTAAGTTGTTAGTTGCAAAAATGTGATTGTACATGTAGCGCTGTAAAGAATTTATGGGTATGTGGTGAAGTTAAGGAGATTACAGGAAGAGTGTCACAAAGAGAAATGGCAGGTAGTTTGTTATAAAGGGGTAAAGGATTGTGAAAACAGACCGGACTACTCACTTTTTCAACTTTAGGACTATTTTAGCCAGAAATGGGCCTTTTTTATGGATTTTTAGCTATAATATGGGCTTTATATAGAATAATTCTGTCCTAAAGTTGAAATTTCGAGTAGTCCCCTTTGGTTTTAAAGTAAGCCCAAATCCAGCAGTGATCCTTCGTTTCACTTAGGATGACAAATTAAAATATATCATTCTAAAGAGCCAGCAACGAAGAATCCTATACAATGGGTAAGGAAAAAGGGCGTTTCTGCCATTGATCCTAGCAAACATGCCCCGTGTTACTCTTCATGTGCTTTTACCCTTGTGCATCCATACCCTTGTGCGCCTATGCCCTTGTGCATCTATGCCCTTGTGCATCTATGCCTTGAGCGCCTATGCGCCTAGCCTAAATAATCTCTGGAAATGCCTTGGGAACGCCTCTGG
>CAZQCL010000079.1:0-8450 GCA_964592435.1 uncultured Oscillospiraceae bacterium | reverse complement strand
TCGCTTTCGCCAAAAAGTCCCGTGCCCTAAGCTACCATGGAAGTAGGTCGACCAATCTATTTTATCCCCGTAATCTTAGGTCTGGCGGTTCACTGTAACTTACGCTTAAATACCGAGATTATCCACCTTGTACTACCATAGCTTTGAGCAGCAGCGACAGTACTTACCAGCTCCCATCCCTGGGAGCCTAATTCATTCAATTCATTTTGGTATGCGTATTGGTCGACCTTGCCTCCAAATACTCCCTTTGCATCAGTAAACAGCGTTTTGTATTCGAATCTATCCATAATTTTTTACCCTCCTATGATCACATCTTGCAGGCCAACCATATTTTTACTAATATTATACACGACCTGGAGCGCAAAGTAAACATATCATTACTATGGGCATTTCACAATGCGACACCCGAACTTTTTTAGCCTATATATGGTATTTCTACTTTTTTATTAAATTATTTAAACGTTTTAGCTTATCCCACTTAAATTTATTCGTATTTTCGTAAATCTGTTTAAAATATTACCGTCGTGGGTTATAATAGGTATAGAGGGAATAAAAAGATTCAGATGAAAAAAGAGGTAAATTAGCATGGACAATTTGGATGTTAAGATAATTAAGCTACTACAAAGGAACGCACGAGTAACGGCATCCGAAATCGCCTCTGAAATCAATTTATCAGTGCCTGCCGTCAGTGAACGGCTGAAGAAACTAGAAGCCTTGGGCGTTATCATGCAGTATACGGCAATTGTAGACCCGGAGCATTTCAATAAAGCGCTTATGGCAATTGTTTTCATAACACTTGAGCGGCCACGGTTTTCGGATATATTTGCTGAGTTTGTAATGGAGCAGAACGACATATTGGAGTGCCATTACTTGGCAGGCGATTACGATTATGCGCTGAAAGTGGTTACAGAGAATACGGCGACCTTGCAGGAGCTGCTCGACCGCATAAAAAGTGTCCGGGGTGTACAAGATACAAGAACCATTGTTATTCTCTCAACAGCAAAGAATAACTACTCGGTGATACCTGAGGAATCGGAGCTACAGGGCAGCGTGGAGCCGAGAGGCAAAAGGCGATCCCGGTAGATACCAAGTGATAATGATAATTTATAGAATTAGCTATAATGGCAATCTTAACGCTAGCACAGAAAGGGGGGTATTTCTAATGCTTGCAGACGGAACCTATGACAATGGGCTAATTACATTTCCCCAGACAGAAAAAAGGAGTATGCTTGACACCTATTGCAGAACAGAGGGAGTTGACTATCAGCACCTATTGTCGCAAATCAGTAGAAGACAAATACCGTTTCCCAGATTTCAGTTCGCGGGAAGGAAAGACACAAAAGACAAAACAGACAGAATAAAAGGCGCTGGCAAAAATTAGGGCACTACATATAGATGGCAAAGGCGCCCTAATTGCCGCCTTTTATCCACTTGCTCAGCAACACTGTTTTGCCATGGTAACAGCATTTAATCTGTCACACTGCTTTACCGCCGTAAACCTATTCTACCTGGGCAATCCTATCCTGGCATAGTAATCAGTTTCAAGGATTCTCTTAGAATATCTAAACTTATCCGAAACCTTCCTATTCACAGAACTGACATATTCCTTGTCCTGCTTCGTACCATCCGTAAAGGTGACCTTACCGCTGGTTGAATTGTACCTTGCCCTGTCCGTTATCCAGCTTCGGTTCGAAAATATGGTCAGTGCCGGTGAATCCGATAGAATATCGGAACCCATCAGTAGACGCGAATCATAATCCAGGCCAAACAGGTTTGACAATGTGGGGATAATATCCAGACTGGCACATGTTTTATCCACAATAACAGGCTCCATGCCCTTTTTATATATAATCAGTGTGCTTTTATACAATTCGAAATTCTTTTCGACCTCATGACCGGCCAGCTCATCCAGGTATTTCTTTTCAAGCCCATAAGGGTAGTGATCGGGACTAAGTACTATAACAGTGTTTTCGGCTACTCCCGCTGCCTCCAGCTTTTCCATCAATGAGCTTAGAGCAAACTCCAATTCAAGATTGCAGGCGATATATGCCTTTGAAGTATCTGAATAGGGCAGGTCTTCAACATATTCTTTATTCTTTCTTGCCATATGGTTCCCGCCGAAATTGTAGTTCATGTGCCCGCTTACCGTCATGTAATAGGCATGGAAAGGCTGTTGGCCGATATATTCATCAGCAGTGACCTCAATCATCTCCAGATCCGATTCCGGCCAGGTTTCCTTTACTGCAAGCCCATTACCTACACCCTTATAGTCATAGCCCATGTTGGGGTGCGAAAGATCCCTTCTGTAATAGCTGTATGTGTGGTTGTGATATGCCTTTGTTATATAGCCAAGCTTCTTAAGCTGGTTGCCCATGGTAAAAGGCATAGAATTCTCAGCGGATTTATAGAAGCTCCAGACGCCGCCCTTTGGTATCAAGCCTGTACAGGCGACGTATTCCCCATCCGAGGTGCTGACCCACCAGACCGGATTATAAAAATTATTGAACACAAAGCCTTCATTGGTCATTTTATATAAGGTTGGTGTTAATTCAGGGCTTATTACATAGGGCGAAAATCCTTCAGCAGTGAACATGATCAGATTGCAGCCCTTGAACATGCCTGTATACTGATTTGTAGCTGTAGGCTCAACCGAAGAGAAGTATTCGTGCATCGTGTAAAGAGGATTATCTTCACCGCTGGCCATAAGTGTTTTAAAATCAATGTCCATCACATTGTACGGTTTCAACGGGGCGGCCGGCTCCTGAGGTTCCGAAGGCCTGTCACCGTCTGTTGCCTTACCTGCTTCTCCGCTATCACCTGGGATTTGTGTCGGCGTTCCGGGTTTATTCGATCCCGTAGAACCGCCCTGTTCTGAAGAAGCATCATTATTCGATGGCCCGGTTCCTTCCGGCAAGCCAGGAGTATTCTCACTGCTGCTATCCATCAGCTCATCCTCAATCTCACTCTTTACTTCTCCAAAAACAAGTTTCTCAAGATCCAGGCGCATCGTTGTCATCACACCCAGCTTATTTATCGAAAGCTCCGGTGATGTTTCATGAAAATATAAATTATACTGTGATATCGGTTCATCCCCTGTAGAAGCAACACAAACAATTGCAGAGGAAAAGCTTATAACGCAGAACAGTAGAACATAGCTCCATTCAATAAAGCTTCTTTCCTTAAATACCAGGATTTTCTTAAATATCAGCAGTAGTATGAAGGGCACGAACAGCAGCAGTATCGCTATGATATTCTTCCAGATTGCTTCGAGAATGATGTCTACAAATTTCAAAGCATCTCCGGCACCGGTAATAGAAATCAATGAAAGAGGTGTTTGGAAAATACGGTAATAAACAAGCTGTGTGCCATAGACCAAACCCGCCAAAAAAGTTATAACTGAGCTGGCAGCTCGCACCTTTCTTATAGGAAACAAACCAATAAAAATATACAGGGCCGCACCACCGGATAATGCAAAGACAAAGGCAAAAAAATAATCAAAATTCATGTTTCCGAAAATATACAGTCGATATAGGAGTTCCAGATAGGTAATCAGTAATGTAAAAAAGAGTAATAGCCAATAATCCGAAATAAAGCCAGAGAGCGTTCTATAAAATTTGGACGTTCTAATTTTTCCAATAATGTGATTTTCCTCCAGTAGCTTCCTAAACAACTCAAAAAAGTCTTCCTCATTAGTCTGGTTATTCACGATCTTCTCCATCACCTTAGCATGATTTAAGGTTTACTTACATATTTTATGCTGCAATTCTGCAGTAACCCTATTCTATCAGCTTTATAGCAATACATCAACGATATTTTTTAGGAAAAAAGAACGGTAACCCTAAGCTACCGATAAGTGTCAGAAGAGGGGATAGGTGGTTATACAGATTTTCGCAATCTTATTTATGAAGCAGAAAAAATATATTGACACACCTCTCAGGACTGTGGTATTATTCCTTTAAACCGTTGAAGAGGGAGTAAAACTGTGTAACCGGTCGCAAAGAGAGTCGGGTGTGGTGAGATCCCGGTGGACAGGAGCAGACAAATGGGCCTCTGAGGGCGGGGTGAAAGGGTCTTACGAGCCGATTAACCTTCGACGTTCAGCCAACGTTATTGGGCTATGAGTGTGTCGGCACTCAGTGAAGCGGATGCAGGACGAAAATGCATCAATTAAGGTGGTACCGCAGGTTAACGCCTGTCCTTTTACTAGGGCAGGTGTTTTTGTTTTCACCCGCATCGTAAATAAAAAACGACGAAAAATAATTTATATGGGGGAGTTACCATGAAAAAAAGTTTGAAAACAGTCGCTGCCATCTTATTGACAATCACAATGCTCATGTCTGTTACGGCATGCAGCGGTATTGGCGGCAAAAAGGTCACCCGAATCGGAATCGTCCAGATTGTTGAGCATCCGTCTCTTAACACGATTCGGGAAGCATTTATTGAACAATTGGCTTCAAAGGGCTACAAAGACGGTGAAAACATCGAAATCGACTATCAGAGCGCGCAAGGTGAACAAAGCAACCTGAACACTATCTGCCAAAAGTTCGTAGCAGATAAATGCGATATGATCGTAGCAATCGCAACACCCTCAGCACAGGCTGCAGCTAATATGACAGCGGACATTCCCGTATTGTTTTCGGCATGCACCGACCCGCTGGGATCCGGTCTGGTAAGCAGCCTTGAAAAGCCGGGCGGCAATGTAACAGGCACATCCGATGCTGTTTCTGCCGAAAAAATCATGCAGCTTGCAATGCTAATTACACCTGAAATTAAAACAATTGGGGCACTCTATAATTCAGGGGAAACAAATTCATTATCGGTAATAAACGATTTAAAGGAATATGCGGCAAGTAACGGCCTTGAAGTGATTGATGGTACTGTGACCAATTCTTCCGAGGTTCAGCAGGTAGCACAGACCCTGGCCGACAAGGCAGATGCCATTTTTTCTCCCATTGACAATACTATAGCATCTGCAATGCCTGTTGTTACGCAGGTTGCAGAAAACACTAAGACTCCCGTATATGTTGGGGCGGATTCTATGGTAAAAGATGGCGGCCTGGCTACCTACGGCATTAATTACACCATGCTGGGGCGTGAAACCGCTGATATGGCAGTTGAGATACTTGGGGGAAAGAACCCGGGCGATATTCCGGTAAGGACAATAGATGATGTAGAAATCTATCTAAACAAGGCTACGGCCGAAGCCATCGGTATTACAATACCCGATGACATACTGAATCAAGCAGCTCAGGTATTCGGGGAATAACAATATTTAAGGGGATATTTCAATGCTTTTACTATTACAGGGATCCTTAGAACTGGGTATAATATATGCCATTATGGCATTGGGCGTGTTCATATCCTTTAGGACACTGAATATGCCGGATCTAACGGTAGATAGCAGCTTCACCCTCGGAGCTGCTTTCTCCGCTGTTTTATGTGTCGCCGGTCAGCCGGTGCTGGGATTGATTCTGGCATTTTTTGCCGGCTGCGCAGCAGGAAGCGTAACTGCGCTTTTGACAACAAAGCTAAAAATACAGCCGATTCTTTCAGGTATTTTGATGATGCTGGCTTTGTATTCAATAAACCTGAAGGTAATGGGCAATAGGCCAAACATACCTCTATCCAGAGCACTGGGCGTCCCTACCCTGTTTTCGCCTTTTTACGATACACCGCTGAAGAGCTATATTGCATTAATTCTTTCAACAGTAATACTGGCTCTGATACTTATATTGTTATACTTTTTCTTGAAAACCAAATTGGGATTAGTACTTCGGGCAACAGGTGACAACGATAAAATGGTTAGGGCTTCTGGAGTCGACACAGATATGACCACTATCTTGGGGCTGTCACTATCAAACGGCCTGGTAGCACTTTCCGGCGCCTTGATCGCACAATATCAAGCTTTCACTGATCTGAGCATGGGCATAGGGATGGCCGTCATCGGTTTGGCCTCCGTCATCATAGGCGAAGTCCTGTTTGGTACAAAGACCATCTTTAGAAGGTTGATTGCTGTTGTGCTTGGCGCAATACTATACCGCTTTATAATGGCCATTGCATTAAGGCTTGGAATGCCTCCCACCGACATGAAGCTGGTGTCGGCAATTATCGTCGCGCTGGCGCTATCCATGGGTATCATTCGTGACAAGGTGCTTTCAGTTACAGGAAGGCAGAACAGCATGGCTAAAGTGAAAGGGGGTAATGATGATGTTGAAAGTTGAGAATGTCACAAAGATTTTTAATATGGGCAGCATTAATGAAAAGATTGCCCTAAAAGACATCAGTATGACCCTTGGAGAAGGAGAATTTGTAACGGTTATAGGCGGAAACGGCGCGGGTAAATCTACCCTGCTCAACTGTATTTCAGGTGTATACGGCATTGACGACGGAAAAATATATCTGGATGATGCCGATATATCAAAAGCTCATGAGCATAAACGTTCTGCTCATATTGGCAGGGTATTTCAGGATCCCCTTATGGGAACTGCCTTTGATATGACTATAGAAGAAAACCTGGCAATCGCCTATGCAAGGGGTAAACCCAGAGGCCTTAGACCCGGCATTTCCAAGGCGGATTTGGCTTTATTCAGGGAACATTTGGCTCTGCTGGATCTGGGTTTAGAGAATAGGATAAGGGAAAAGGTCGGTAAGCTGTCGGGCGGCCAGCGTCAGGCTCTTACACTGCTTATGTCCACTATTGTCAGGCCTAAGCTTTTACTGCTGGATGAGCACACTGCTGCACTAGACCCTTCTATTGCTAATAAAGTTTTAAAAATGACCGATGAAATAGTAAGGGAGAACAATCTTTGCACATTGATGATCACCCATAACATGAAAGCTGCACTGGAGTATGGAACACGTACCATAATGATGCATGACGGGCAAATTATTATGGATATATGTGGGAAAGAGCGCGATGGTGTCACGGTGGACTGGCTAGTTAATCAGTTTAGCCGAAAGAGCGGCACCGAGCTGGATAATGACAGGATGCTGCTTAGCTGAACAGCTTGAACAAAGCCTGCTTGAGGCAGGCACATCAGCATGAATAGAATTATACGAACAGAAGGGTTAGCAAAATGGACACAAGAAGCCAAAAGGGAAAATATGATATTATTGATATTCACACACACATATTCCCGGACAAAATTGCAAAAAAGGCAGTCAAAGCCATAGGGGATTATTATGGTGTGGGAATGGGACGGTTGGGAACTGTGGATGACCTGATTAAAAGCGGGTGTTCCATTGGTGTCAGTAAATTCATTGTCCATTCCTCTGCCACGACCGTGCAGCAGATCCGCCCGATAAATAAATATTTATGCTCCGTTCAGGCCTCGCACCCTGAGTTGATCGGTTTTTCGACGCTCCATCCGGATATGGCCGATGTAGCCGGAGAAATCGAAAACATTATAGCACTAGGGTTAAAGGGGGTTAAGCTGCACCCGGAATTCCAGAAATTCGCCATTGATGATGACAAAATGATGCCTGTATATGAAGAAATTGAAGGAAGGCTGCCTGTACTGATTCATATGGGCGACAAAAACAGCGATCTGTCAAGCCCCTTAAGGCTTGCGCGAGTGCTGGACAGATTCCCTGATTTGGTAGTCATTGCGGCACATTTCGGAGGATATCAAATGTGGAATCTTTCCTGCGAGCATCTAATCGGGAGAAGAATCTACATGGACACATCCAGCTCTCTGGCCTTCCTCAGCCCAGACAGGGCTGTCGAAATGATCAGACGCCACGGGGTAGAAAAAATGCTCTTCGGCTCAGATTACCCAATGTGGGATCATCAGGAAGAACTGCAAAGATTCCTGCAGCTAGACCTGACCGAGAATGAGCGCAGAGCAATATTTCACGACAATGCACACAGGCTTTTATCCGGTTATGTGAAAAAAGCCTCTGATATTTGACCTTACTTTAATAAAGCACCTTTAATTGATGGGTTCAGCGCTTTTATGAAATCCCGTGCATCCTGAACGGTGCCAACCACATCCGCATAATGGATTGGAACTGCAATAGTTGGATTTATAGTATTCGCGGCCTGAGCGGCCTCAGCCGAATTCATCGTATAAGTGCCTCCCACCGGCAGAAATACCACATCGGCCTTTATATCCTTCATTTCAGGAATATAATCCGTATCTCCGGCTATATAGTATTGTGCGTCTCCCGCTGCTATAATGTAACCCACCCAGCCCTTCTCCTTGGGATGGAATGTCTTTTCCTTTTCGAGATTGTAGGACGGTACAGTTTTAAATTCAATCCCAGCAACACTTGAGGATTCATTAGGGGCTACCGTTTTTATATTGGATATGCCCTCTTTTTCTGCCTTAGCCACAGCATCGGCAGTAATAACCAGTGTGGCATCCTCCTTCATGACTTTTTTCACGTCCTTCTCCGAAAAATGGTCATAATGCGTATGGGTAATGAATATAACATCCGCGTCCCTGACC
>CAZQCL010000078.1:0-8520 GCA_964592435.1 uncultured Oscillospiraceae bacterium | reverse complement strand
AAAAAGTTCATCTACATCATACTTACTGTCTATTTCCAATAATAATGAGCCATAATCCGGTTCAAATAGATTCGCAGCGCATGGTGATTTTGCAATCTCAATACCAATCATATTGCCAAAACACATTCTGCTAACAGCCTCTGCAACCCCTCCACCTCGTACAGAGTGTGCTGCTAATATTTTGTCTTCTTTCGCCAATTCATGTACTTTGGAATAGTTCTTGTCAAGCTGCACAAAATCAGGCAACTTGTTCGAATCTTTACATAATTTTAGCAATACTACCTGACTTCCAATCCCTTTAAATTCAGTAGAAACCACATGATTGGCATCACTAACGGCTACAGCGAATGCAACCAGTGTAGGTGGCACATCAATATTCTTGAACGTACCGGACATGCTGTCTTTACCGCCTATAGAAGGTAATCCCAGCTTATACTGCACATAGTATGCCCCAAGCAACGCGCTGAATGGTTTCCCCCATTTTTCAGGGTTTTCCCCCAGCTTCTCAAAATATTCCTGCAAAGTTAGCCTGATTTTATGGTAGTCACCGCCCATTGCAACAATTTTAGCAATAGCTTCAATGTGGGCATAGACTGCTCCATGAAAAGGACTCCACTTTGCAATCGTCGGATTGAACCCATATGACATAAGTGTACAGGTTTTTGTGTCACCCTCTAAAACAGGTAGTTTCGCTGCCATCCCTTCTGCAGGGCTAAGTTGATATCTCCCGCCGAAAGGCATCAATACAGTACCTGCACCAGCTGTACTATCAAACCTTTCAACCAGACCTTTCTGACACCCAGTTTCTAGCCTCTGTAAATTCTGTACCCACGAATCAGGGGACGCTTCTTGACGGAGGGACGGTTCTCGCATAAAGGATAGTTCTCGTGAATAATCCCTTTTAGGTGAACTGACGTAAACATCTGTGTTTTGCTTGACCCCACTTGTATCAATAAACTCCCTGCTCATATCTACAATTATCTTGCCGCGCCATTTCATTCTTAAACGACCGGTGTCTGTAACAACAGCAACTCTTGTAGCTTCCAAGTTTTCATCTTCGGCATTTCGGATAAACTCGTCCTCATCTTTTTTTGATACAACAACTGCCATCCTTTCCTGGGATTCTGAAATGGCAAGCTCTGTACCATCTAGCCCTTCGTATTTTGTTGGTACCTTATCTAAGTCAATGTCCAGCCCGTCAGCAATCTCACCAATTGCGACAGACACGCCGCCTGCTCCAAAATCATTGCACCTTTTTATCATGCGGCTAACTTTATCCTTTCGAAAAAGTCTTTGAATATTCCTTTCGATTAAAGGATTACCCTTCTGTACTTCAGCACTGCATGTCACAATTGAATGCTCATCGTGCTCCTTAGAAGATCCTGTTGCTCCTCCGCAACCATCACGTCCGGTCCTTCCCCCAAGTAAAATAATGCTATCTCCTGCTGAGGGCTTTTCCCTGACAACATTCTTTTTTGGAGCGGCTGCTATTACTGCACCTAATTCCATACGCTTTGCCACATAACCCTCGTCATAAAGCTCTGCAACCTGTCCCGCCGCAAGACCGATTTGATTCCCATAAGAGCTATACCCTGCCGCCGCAGTGGTTGTTATCTTCCTTTGGGGTAATTTCCCCGTCAGCGTATCTTTTATATTTGTCCTTGGATCGCCACTGCCAGTAACTCGCATCGCCTGATAAACATATGACCGACCTGATAAAGGATCTCTTATAGCACCACCAAGGCAGGTTGATGCACCACCGAAGGGTTCAATCTCTGTTGGATGGTTATGCGTTTCGTTCTTGAACATAACAAGCCAATCTTCATTCTTTCCATCAATATCCGCATTAACAACAATACTGCAAGCATTTATCTCATCCGAAACATCCAGATCATCAAGTTCTCCTCTTTTCCGTAGCTCTTTCATTGTAATCGTAGCCAAATCCATTAGGCAAATGTCTTTATCACGGCTGTCGTAAACGAATTTTCTGGATAACAAATACTGTTCATATGTGGATTTTATAAGATCACTGAATGGACCATCTTCAAATTCTATATTGCAAATTTTTGTTTGAAATGTGGTGTGCCTGCAATGATCAGACCAATAAGTATCGATTACTTTAATCTCGGTAATCGTTGGATCCCTTTGTTCTTTTTCAGAGAAATACTGTCTGCAGAATTCCAAGTCCTCCAGCGACATAGCCAACCCAAGGTCATCATGCAAACTGGCTAACCCTTCTTTTGTCATCGAACAAAAGCCATTTATTTGAGAAACGTCCCCCGGGTAATCCCATTCCATTTCAAGTGTTGCAGGTTTCTCCATCGAAACCTCCTTGCTTTCAACAGGATTAATGTAATACTCTTTTATTCTTTTGAAATCCTCATTAGATATTTCACCCTCAAGCACAATTATTTTTCCTGTCTTGCAACGCGGCTTTTCGCCAAGAGTAAGAAACCGGACGCATTGCGATGCTGAATCTGCTCTTTGGTCATACTGCCCGGGGAGGTATTCTATTGAAAATGCTTTTCCCTTTGGCAAAAATTCAATCTCCTCTTCGTATAAATAATCAACCGGCAGCTCAGAAAAAACAACATGCCTTGTAGCTAAGTATTCATCATCAGAGATATCGGTTATATCATATCTATTAATAATACGTACACTCTCAAGTGAATTAACTCCAAGGTTGTTTTTAATATCTTTAAAAACACCTTCTGCCTCTACATCATAGCCTTTTTTCTTTTCCGTATAGATGCGTCTTACCTTTTGCCTCTGATCCATTTCACTCATAATTCCATTTTCGCTCATAATTTGCACCCCGCATTCAACATTCAGCCAAATTTTTGAATCATCTCATTTATTTATTTATTCCCTATAGCTTTACATTAAAATTATACATGATATAATATATAAATATTATTAATATATTTAATGTTTGTCATTAGAATTTATTATGGATATTAATTTTGAACTGTATAAAATTTTTTACATGGTTGCTAAATCCGGAAGCTTCTCAGCAGCTGCAAGAGTGCTTTTTGTAACGCAATCCGCTGTAAGCCAATCAATCAAAAGCCTTGAGACGCAAACAGGCAGTACGCTTTTTATAAGAGGAGCCAAAAATGTGAAACTGACTTCTATTGGAGAAATGCTTTATAGTCATGTGGGACAGGCTTACACCCTGCTAAAGACTGCAGAGGACAAAATGCTGGAAATGCAATCATTGGGATCAGGTGAAATTCGTATAGGAGTTGGCGATACAATATTGCACCACCTTCTGATTCCAGTTCTTCAAAAATTTATAGATAAATACCCCAATATTAAGATACAAATTATTAACAGAACCTCTCCGGGAATTATTGACTCACTTAAGTCAGGCGTCGTTGATCTTGGAATAGTGACCTTGCCTGTAACAGATAAGAGTATTGAGACACCGGAATTTCGCGAAGTTGAAGATGTATTTGTTGCATCGTCGCGCTTTAGCTATCTAAAGGATAGACTTGTGACGTTAGATGAATTAACCTCTTTCCCCCTTTTATTGCTTAAGAAGGAAAGTTCGACCCGACGCAATCTAGACTTATATTTTGCATCGAAAGGGTTAAATATTGTCCCTGAAATCGAGCTTGAAAGCATAGAACTTTTGGTTGAACTTTCAAAAATCGGACTTGGGGTTGCACATGTTTTAAAAGAAAGCGCAGCTGAATTCGTATCAAAAGGTAAGCTTTTCATTTTAAACCTGGTTGAGCCGATACCCACGAGAAGGCTGGGCATTGCTAAATTGAGAAACGTCCCCTTATCTCCTTCAGCCGAGGTTTTTGCAACGATGCTCCTAAATTGAGAAACGTCCCCTCACTACCCCCAGCCATGCCCATCAGTTAAAAACATTAATTTTTTTTACGTTTTATTGATTCTTCCCGCTACACGTGTGCATTTCGCGATACCTTTGTGTTATTATTTATGAATATACAATGCAATTGAAAGGATGATTTTAATGTCAGAGCAGATTAAGCTAATTGCCGCTAGGATTAAAGATTTGCGAGATATTGCTGGTATTTCCGTAGAAGTCTTGGCAGATGAACTTGGTATATCTGCTGAAACTTACAAAGAATATGAGGCTGGCGATGTCGATATCCCTATTGGTTTTCTATATGAATTGGCTAACAAGTTCAACGTTGAGCTAACTGCCATTTTGACAGGTGATAATCCCAAGCTTCGCACCTATTCTCTTGTAAGAAAGGGTAAAGGTGTAAGTGTTGACCGTAAAAATCCCTACAAATACCAAAGTCTCGCTTATAATTTTGTGAATAAAAAATCCGAGCCCTTTAGTGTTTATGTTGAGCCATCGGCAGATGATAAACCAATTCATCTAAATTCACATCCCGGACAGGAATTCAACTATGTATTGGAAGGTACGCTAATGATATATTTGGATGGTCATCAGCTTATTCTGAACGAAGGAGATTCCTTATATTTTGATTCCGGCTACAACCACGGCATGAAAGCTTTAGGAGGAAAAGCCGCTAAATTTTTGGCAATTATATTATAGCAGAAAATAATATAAACACCATGACAGCATTAAGTACATAGGTGACTCTCCGCTTACGATACTATTATGCGGACACTACAAAACTATAAAGATAGAGGTTATTATAATGTCAGAATTATTAGAAAATTTTTTAGGCAAACATGAGTTTACATCTTACGAAGACTTTACTGAGGACTTTCATATACACATACCCAACGATTTTAATTACGCATATAACGTAGTCGACACAATTGCTGCGCAAACACCTGACAAAACAGCAATGGTTTGGTGTGATGACATTGGAAATGAGGCTCAATTCACTTTTGCGCAGATCAAATATTACAGTGATAAGGCAGCCAACTTTTTCACAAGCCATGGGATTAAAAAGGGTGACCCGGTCATGCTGATTCTCAAGAGGCGATATGAGTTTTGGTTCTGTCTTCTAGCTTTACACCGGATAGGTGCTATCTGTATTCCGGCTACACATTTACTCACCGCAAAGGATATTGTATACAGATGTAACGCAGCTGATATTAAAATGATTGTTTCCGTTCCGGATGATGAAGTCATAAAGCATATAGAATCTGCCGTTTCCGATGCTCCTACACTTAAGTTAAAAGCCCTGATCAGCGAATCCAGAGAAGGCTGGTTGGATTTTTCAAGTGAATTGGAAGATGCATCAGATGTGTTTGAAAGACCCACGGGCAGTGAAGCAACAAATAATGAAGACATAATGCTTATTTATTTTACATCCGGCACCACGGGAATGCCCAAAATGGTCATGCACAATTTCACCTACCCATTAGGTCATATTTCTACAGCAAAATACTGGCAAAACGTACAAGACGGCGGCCTTCACCTTACAGTGGCCGACACAGGCTGGGCTAAGGCAATGTGGGGTAAGATTTACGGCCAATGGATTAGTGGGGCTGCTGTGTTCGTTTATGATTATGACAAATTTATACCTAAAGAATTCCTTGATGTTATTGTAAAGCATAAGGTCACATCCTTTTGCGCACCGCCGACAATTTATAGATTTTTTATTAAAGAAGACTTATCGAAATACGACCTCAGCAATCTTAAATATTGCTCAATAGCCGGTGAGCCTCTGAACCCGGAGGTGTATAATCAGTTTTTGAAGGCAACTGGCATAAAGCTTCGGGAAGCATATGGCCAAACAGAGTTGACTGTTACACTCGCAACATATCCCTGGATGGAACCAAAGCCAGGCTCAATGGGCAAACCATCTCCCGGCTATGATATAGATCTGCTTAATGATGAGGGCGATTCCTGCGATATAGGCGAAGAAGGCCAGTTGGTTGTCCGCACTGACAAACGGCAGCCTTTTGGAATGTTCATCGGCTATTATAGAGATCCGGATCTTACACATAAAGTATGGCATGATGATATCTATTACACAGGCGATATGGCGTGGAGAGATGAGGATGGCTATTACTGGTTTGTCGGAAGAGGGGACGACCTGATTAAAAGCTCCGGATACAGAATAGGTCCCTTTGAAGTAGAAAGTGCTCTTGTTGAGCATCCCGCCGTACTCGAATGTGCAATCACGGCAGTACCGGATGAAATCAGAGGACAAATAGTCAAGGCTACAGTGGTGCTTGCAAAAGGTTATGTTGGAAGCGATAATCTGGTAAAAGAGCTTCAGGATCATGTTAAAAAGGTTACCGCTCCATACAAGTATCCCAGAATTATCGAATTCGTCAGCGAGCTTCCCAAGACAATCAGTGGGAAAATAAGACGAATCGAAATTCGTGAAAGCGACCATAAATAAGACTCTGTTTTATTGTAGAAAAGACCTCCTCTTCTGGAAATGACTTAGAAAGGGCTTGTAGGGTATATTTCCGCCTACAAGCCCTTTGCTGATTATACTATCACACAGCCGACTTTCTCCTGCTATCTCTTCTTTAGCCCCACTAACAAAGCATTATCCAGACTCTACTCCCGATGCTCTGCTAACCTGCCAAGAAGCAGATTGCTTCTCTCTATAAACTTTGTCATAGCCTCAGGATCAAGCTGCTTATGGCTCATCATAGCCAGATCATAAACATGTTGGCAAATCAAAGTTACATCATCCTTCTTGTTCTCATTGCCTGCCATCTTAGCAACAGCCTCTATCAATGAATTATTACTATTCAGCACAATAGTTTGCTCACCAGGGAACATTCCACTAACATCCATCCCATTCATACCGTACATTTTGCTCATTTCCTGCATCCTTCGCGAATATTCCGATAACAGGATAATTCCGGGAACCGTTGTTGTTTTTAAAGCTTCCACCTGTATTTTCAGTTTATCATTACCCACAGCCTCTTTAAACACTGACTCGAGCTTCGTTGCCAAATCTGCATCAACTTCAGCTGTTTCTGCATCCTTCATGCTTTCTGACAAATCCGCATCAATTCGCGAGAATTTCAGGCCGCTTTTCTTCATTTCGAGGAATTGTATAAAGTGATTATCGATTAACGCATTGAGAATAACCGCTTCCATGCCTTGATCCTTGAACATCTTAATATACTGCGACTGCTGCTTTTCATCCGTTACATAAAACACCTTGTCCTTGTGCTTCTCTTTATTTTTTTCCAAATAGCCATTTAGTGTGACATAATCACCATTTGTTGTTCTAAAAATGACAATATCCTTCACTCTGTCAAAAAACTTTTCCTCCCGGATGCATCCATATTTAATAAACGGGTTAATATCGTCCCAAAATTTGTTGTAATTGTCCCTTTCGTTTTCGAAAATTGATGTTAGCTTATCAGCCACTTTCTTTGTTATATGTGAGGAGATTTTCGAAACATACCCGTCATTTTGCAAAAAGCTTCTGGATACATTTAAAGGAAGATCCGGGCAGTCGATAGTACCCTTAAGCAACATAAGAAATTCAGGTATAATTTCCTTAACATTATCTGCTACAAATACCTGATTGTAATAAAGCTTTATCTGTCCCTCGATGGTTTCAAACTCATGCTTAAGCTTGGGGAAATACAAGATACCCTTCAAGCGGAAAGGATAATCCATGTTGAGGTGAATCCAAAATAGAGGATCATTGAAATCATGGAATACCTTCTTGTAGAATTCCTTGTATTCCTCATCAGTACAATCCTTTTGGTTTTTCAACCACAACGGGTGTGTATCATTAATAGGTTTTCCCTGTTCCTCTGTGGCTTTCTCGTCCTCTTCCCTGTCCACTTCTTGAGAACTGTCCCCCTTGTCCGCGTCACCTGCATCTTCTTGAGAACTGTCCCCCTTGTGCTCCTTGTCACCCTTCTTCTCCTCGCTGGGAGAACCGTCCCTCTCCTTAGAGGCGTCCTGAATGAATATCTCAAAGGGCATAAACGCACAGTATTTCTCAAGAACTTCCTTCATTTTGTAGTAGTCCAAAAATTCAAGTGAGTCATCGGCAATAAATAATGTAACAGTAGTGCCTCGTTCTGATCGTTCCGAAGTGTCCATTTCATATTCTGTTCCCCCTGAACTTGTCCATTTCACAGGGCTTGCACCAGCTTGCCAAGACAGCGTATCTATGGTGACCTTGTCCGAAACCATAAAAGCTGAATAAAAGCCAAGTCCAAAATGTCCTATAATTTGACCGCTTTCATCTGCTTTGTCCTTATACTTTTCAAGAAAATCAACCGCACCTGAAAAAGCTATCTGGTTTATGTATTTCTTGACTTCTTCATCAGTCATACCGATTCCGTTGTCGATAACCTTGATAGTTTTATCATTTTTATTTACTATAACTTTTATATAAAATTTTTCATTCTGCGGCAATTCTGCCTCGCCCATTGATACAAGCTTTTTCAACTTGATAATCGCATCGTTGGCATTCGATACTATTTCACGAACAAAAATATCCTTCTCCGAGTATAACCACTTTTTAATTATTGGTAAGATATTCTCTGTATTTATAGAGATGTTTCCAGTTTCTTTTGGCATATTAAATCCCTCCAATTATCATTTTGTATAAGTAAAATAATGAC
>CAZQCL010000077.1:0-8523 GCA_964592435.1 uncultured Oscillospiraceae bacterium | reverse complement strand
TGGATTATGCGAAGCACTTGTCAAGGCTATATGACGCTTTTACCCCTGCTGTTCACGGCGAATACGGCCTTTGTTACGACGTGGATGAGACGACCGGCGAATTTACCTATTTGCTTGGTGTGACATTCGACAAAGATGCTGATAACTCAAAAATCGAGCCGGACATGCGTAAAGTAGAGATTCTGGGCGGGTTATACGCAGTATTTACTACACCGAAACTTCCGAGTGAGGAATACCCAAAAGCCATAGCAGATACATGGGGGGAAATACTGACCCGCTGGCTTCCAGAGTCAAAATACGAGTATGATGAAACGCGTCTGGATTTCGAGGCTTATGATGAACGCGATCACGCTTGGCTACACGACAATATGGTTCAGATGGATATTTGTGTGCCAATCCGTGAACGTAAATAGGGATAGAATTATGCCGACCTGACGAAGAATCAGGTCGGCACAAATTTGGTGTCCGACTTTTCAAATCAACCCATGTTTATCTGCGAATATAAACATTCCTATCCCGGCGGCAACCGATAGATTCAAAGAATCCACAAGAGCCGACTGTTGGATTTTAACACCTGTCCCTGCCGATTTGCATTGATCGGGCAGCCCCGATGCTTCATTACCGAATAGTAAAGAAAACAACGGAGCCTTGGGACAGTTGCTACGACTGAGTGGTATTTCAGCTTCCGGTGTGAACGGAAAACATACATGGTCTGGGAACGCATCTTTATATGCTTCAAAGGATGCAAAGCATTGAAATCTTATGCGAAACAGCGCTCCCATTGATGCGCGTACCGTCTTGGGATGGAGAATGTCAGCCGCCGGCGTCACCACTGCAAGGTCAAGCATGTTTAGCCCGGCCATGGTACGGATGATGGTACCCAGATTCCCCATATCACTTGGATTAACCAAAACAATGTGAGGACGACTTGGCACTAACTTACAGTAATACTTGCTGAAAACGCCCAAAACATAACTGTTCTCTTTTTGGTTGATTCGTTCAAACGCCCTGTCTTCATTCAATACAGGGATGCCCTTATTCCGGCACAAACCGCCTATATCCTCTGTTCCAGCATATTTTGAGTGAATATAAACAGCTCTCACGACATCGGGATTTGCTTTCAGCAATTCAATTGTCGCATATGCGCCGGACGTATAGGAATAATCATACTCTTCTTTATATGCCCTGAGATTTTTATTACTCATTCAAACTCGCTCCTTAAAATTTTATATGGTTTTTAAGGATGCAAAGCCAGAATGACAAACGACGCTTCAGCGACTGCTGAGCGTATATCCATGCAAAGCGCGCCGTCTGTTTTCAGACTTTGCATGGATTATGCCAAGTGTGATGCCAAAATTAACCGCCATTTTCCTCACCGCCTTTCGTAAACAGGTAAACTGTTCGAAACATTGAGCTTTTCAATAGAAGTTCGTGTTCGCCAACATACACCAACACAATATAAATAGCTCCAGGAATACAGGCAAAAGAGTATGGTGTCTTTTGGTGGTCATTTGACCCGGGCAAGCAGCTCATTGACCTGATGCAGATTAGGCATGCCCGGTATGCCGCCCCTCTTTCCTAAGCAAAGCATTGCTGCAGCATTGGCGAATCGCACATATTCTGTTAGCCTTCCCGGTACGTTTTCAAGCGGAGCTCCCTTAATAATGCAATAAAGAAATGCGCCCCAAAAAGAGTCACCTGCCCCTGTTGCATCTACCAGTCGCTCCGCCGGGAAGGCCGGAATCAAAGTACGAGTGTCCCCAACACCAAGCATGGCACCTTTTTCCCCGAGTGTAACCACAGCAATGGATACATCCTTTTCTAATAAAACATCCAGAGCCTTTTCAGGGGCGGTGTACCCGGTCAAAAGCTCGGCTTCATCCTCTGATAGCTTGACAAAGTCTGCGTAGGGAAGCAATGAACGCATTTGTTTGCGCGCCTGTGCCTCACTGCTCCATAAGGGAGCACGATAATTGGGGTCATAGGAAATATGCGCACCTGCTTTTTTTGCAGTCAGGATCCCATGAAGAGTCGCCTCCCGAGCCGGTTCATCGGTCATTGACAGGGAACCCACATGGAACACTTTACAAGAGGTCAAAATTTCCGTCTTTAGCTCTGAAGCCTTGATACACGTGTCAGCACCCGGTTTTCTCGCAAATGCAAATTCACGTTCACCATTCTTAAAAAGTGATACAAAGGCGAGCGTAGTAAAGGCATCATCCGTAAAAACCAAGCCACTTGTATCCACGCCTTCCTCATCCAGAACACCTGCTAAAAACCGCCCGTGGGAGTCGTTGCCTACCTTCCCCAGAAAGGCAGTCTTAAGACCGAGCCGTGCCGCTGCGCATACGACATTTGCAACCGCGCCTCCAGGATTTTGTTCAAACAACCGCATGTCGTTTTGCGAGTAACCGCTTTCTGTAAAATCAATAAGTAATTCACCCATAGATACTAAATCAAACATATTTGTCTCCTATTATCTATAATTATTGTTTGCTAAACATATGTATCTGCAAATATAGGCAATAGAAACTTTTTCATAGTATAACATAATAGGCTTCTGTTTGCACAATATCTAATAGATTATAAATCAGGAAATGCTAGGAAATAGTACCTTTGATAATAGGAGGATAAACGGATAAAAGTGCTGTGCTGAGGGTTGCTAGCGAATAACACACGAAAAATCTGGCAGGGCATGACCTTGCAGCCATGCCCCACTTGATTTCCTTTATCCTTTATATGGAGATAATCGCATATCACTTCTCATGCTGGTTATAACGCCTCGGTTCAAAAGCAAATTTTTCAACGGCCTTTCAGCGAGGCGGGGGATTTTTGACTGCCTCCTTATAAATTCCCCTGGGTGTGTAACCGGTGTGAAGCAGCTCATGGGATTTATGCCCAAGGGGCGAGCCCAGGAACTCTTCATATAGTTTGCTCACTGAAGGATTCTCATGAGATTTCCTCAGTGTTTTTCCCTCGTCCTCCCTATATATAGCCTCCATGCGCTTTTGCCTGATAACATCATCAGTAGGCCTCGGCTGGCCTCCGCCGCTTATACAGCCTCCCGGGCATCCCATTACTTCAATAAAATGATAAGGCGAGCTCCCATCCGCAACCTCGCTCATAAGCTTCGCCGCACCGCTCAAACCACTGGTTACCGCAATTTTCAGCGTTACGCCATCAAGGAACCGATAAGCGTCCAATGGCTCCTCAATTTTCACTTCCGCAGTTTTTATCTGCTCCAGACCGACGATTGGCGTGACATGCAGCTTCTCAAAAGGCAGCTCGCGACCGGTGACAAGCTCGTAAACTGTTCTTAATGCCGCTTCCATAACTCCCCCGGTAGTTCCGAAAATATCTGCCGCCCCTGTGGACAATCCAAGAGGATTATCAAACTCAGCTTCCTCAAGAGAGCGGAAATCAATACCGGAATCCTTGATCATACGCGCCAGTTCACGGGTCGTCAATACTGCATCGACATTTGCAAGCCCTCCGTTCATCAATTCAGGCCTTGTAATTTCGTATTTTTTCGCTGTGCATGGCATTATAGATACGACAAACAGGCTTTCGGGATCAATACCCAGCTTATCTGCATAATAGCTTTTAATCAATGCCCCAAGCATAACATGAGGCGATTTACAGCTTGAGAGATGATCCAGCTCATCGGGCCATGTGTGCTCCACATACTTGATCCATCCGGGGCTGCAGCTTGTGACCATCGGCAGCACAGCTCCCTTTCCCGAAAATGCATCTGCTACCCTTGCAAGCAGTTCACTTCCTTCTTCCATAATAGTCAGGTCCGCAGCGAAATTGGTGTCAAATACATCATCAAAGCCTATTTCCTTGAGTGCCGATGCCATTTTTCCGGTTACCAGTGTACCGGCTTCGTAGCCGAATTCCTCTCCCAAAGCGGCCCGTACCGCCGGAGCAGTTTGAACTACTACTCTCTTGCTCTTGTCAAAAAGGGCATCCCATACAGCCTTTATAGAATCCTTTTCCTGTAATGCTCCAACGGGACATATGGTTGTACACTGGCCGCAATAGGTACAGTTTACGCTGTTGAGCGGCAGATCGGCCGCGGGGCCTATAACTGTTTTAAACCCTCTATTCTGTGCGTTCAAGACTCCTACACCCTGTATTTCGTTGCATATAGTAACACACCTCCTGCACAAAATACACTTTGACATATCGCGCACAATTGACGGAGAATTATCATCCAGACAGGTCTTGGATTTTTCCCCATCAAATCGGAGCTTGCTTACACCAAGCAGCTCCCCAAGCTTCTGGAACTCACAGCTCTGATTTCTCGTACAGCTCAGGCAATCCTGGGGATGATCCGACAGCATAAGCTCGTAAAGCAGTTTTCTGGTCTTCTTCACCTTTTCTGTATTGGTATGAACAACCATTCCCTCCTTTACCTTTACGATACATGATGCCTGAAGGGTTTTTGCACCCTCTACCTCCACTACGCATATTCTGCATGATCCTATCTGATGGACACCTTCCAAATAGCATAGGCTGGGTATGATGATATTGTTCCTTTTAGCTACCTCCATGATGGTATCGTTCTGCTCGCCGGTTACCTTTTTGTTGTTTATTGTCAAATTAACCCTATTAATCATTCCTAGCACCTCCTGTCGCATCTGAGGCATCTCATGGCCTCTGCGGTGGCATTAAGCTTGTGATAACCCACTACTACTTCATCGAAATTGTCACTGCGTTCTTCGGGCGAAAGATATTTCATCGGGAACCTCTCATGCTCCATAACCTCATCCTCATCCACTATCATAGGTATATCGATATCCTCTCCGGTATTGAGCACTCCTTTTCCGCCCAGGTATCTGTCAATTGACTTTGCTGCATCCTTCCCGTCTGCAATAGCCCTGATGACAGTATCAGAACCTCTTGCGACATCACCGCCGGCAAATACGCCCTTCATTTTTGTCATCAGCGTATCACGGTCAGTAACAAAGGTTCCCCACTTGGTCACCTCAACTTCATCTTTGTTTATGAAGGGAAGATCGGAATACTGGCTTACAGCGGGAATGACCATATCTACCTTCATCTTGTACTCGGAACCGGGAATAGGCTTTGGCCTTCTTCTCCCGCTGGAATCAAAGCTGCTTAATTCCATCTTTACGCATTCAATTTCCTTTATCTTATCCCTTCCAATAAAGCTTACCGGTGCAACAAGAGGAATAATCCTTATGCCCTCATCCATCGCATCCCTTATTTCCCTGGCATCTGCGGGCATGTCTTTTATATGGCGTCTGTAAAGAACCGTTACCTCCTGTGCCCCCAGTCTTAGAGCTGTCCGTGCAGCATCAATGGCCGTGTTTCCTCCCCCTATGACTGCCACGCTTCCCTTTATCTTAATATCATTACCCAGGTTTACATCCCTAAGGAAATCCAATCCATGATATACATCCTTCAAGTCCTCACCGGGTATATTGACTTTATTGGAAAACTGCGTGCCGGTTGCGATGTATATTGCATCATGCTTGTTTCTTAGCTGATAGAATGTCATATCGGTGCCTATTTCCGTATTAAGATGGATCTTGACTCCAACCTGCTCGATTACTCTGATTTCGTGCTTCAGCACCTCTATAGGCAGCCTGTACTCCGGTATCCCGAAAGCAAGCACTCCTCCGGCCACAGACTGAGCCTCATACACATCCACATCGTAGCCAAGCCTGGCCAGATAGTATCCGCAGGTCAATCCAGAGGGGCCGGCGCCAATTATTCCGATGCTTTTATTATTCTTGGGGAAAACAAGATCTACATAGGGTTCATCATTTTTCAGTACATAGTCTGCTACATATCTCTTGAGATCTGAAATCGCAATAGGCTCATCTAACTGGCCTCTCCTGCATTTGCTTTCGCATTCATGTGTACACACTCTTCCGCATACAGCCGGGAATGGATTTTCCTTTCTAATAAGGTTGTATGCATCCCTAAGCCTTCCGGCTGCCACAAGGGCAATGTATCCGGGTACATTCACCCCGGCAGGGCAAGCATTCTGGCAGGGGGAAATGAACATGTCGGCACATACGCCGGCTCGACAGTGCTTATACTTGATGTGCTCCTCAAATTCCTCCCTGAAGTTATTAATCATGCTGAGCACAGGGTTCGGTGCAGTCTGCCCAAGACCGCAGATAGCAGCCTCTTTTATCATCTCACCAAGCTCCTGCAGTGTTTCAATATCTTCTTCTTCGCCCTCACCTCTGGTGATCTTTTCAAGAATGTCCAGCATCCTTTTAGTCCCAAGCCTGCATGGTACACACTTACCACAAGACTCGTCCTGAATGAAATCCATAAAGTATCTTGCCATGTCGACCATGCATGTGTCCTCATCCATTGTGATCAAACCGCCGGAGCCCATAATGGCTCCAAGCTTCACCAATGAAGCATAGTCCATTGGCGTATTAAGATTTTTGCTGGTAATACACCCACCGGAAGGACCGCCTGTCTGGGCTGCCTTAAATTCTCCGTCCTTTCTGATGCCTCCGCCTATATTAAAAATAATCTCTCCCAGTGTAGTTCCCATAGGCACTTCAACAATACCGGTATTGTTTATAGCTCCTGCAAGAGCAAACACCTTTGTGCCCTTACTGTCCGCAGTACCGAAGCCGGAAAACCAATCGCCGCCCTTGTGCAGGATCGGAGGTATGTTGGCGTAGGTTTCAACATTGCTTATAATGGTCGGCTTGCCAAAGAGCCCACTCTCGAAGGGAAATGGCGGCTTCTGCCTTGGCTCGCCACGCTCCCCCTCAATAGAAGCCAGCAGCGCGGTTTCCTCGCCGCAGACAAAAGCACCGGCTCCGATTCTTATCTCGATATCAAAGTCAAATCCTTTTCCCAATATGTTCTGCCCTAACAGGCCGGCTTCTCTTGCCTTTTCTATTGCCAGGCTCAGCCTTTCTACGGCCAGAGGGTATTCGGCGCGCACATAAACATAGCCCTTATGAGCTCCGATTGTATAGCCCCCTATCATCATTCCCTCGATAATTCTGTGAGGATCACCTTCCAGGATGCTCCTGTCCATAAATGCGCCCGGATCACCTTCATCTGCGTTACAAACCAGATACTTTGTCGTATCCTGCGCCTTCATGCCTGACTCCAGTTTGATTCCCGCTGGGAAGCCCGCACCTCCCCGACCTCTCAGGCCGGACCTTTTAACCTCATCTACCACCTGCTGTGGTGAAAAGTCATTCAACACCTTTGAAATAGCCATGTATCCGTCATTTGCAATGTACTCTTCCATCGAGCCATAATCTATTCTTCCGCAATTATCAAGTGCTATTTTTGTCTGATTTTTGAAATAGTCAATATCCTCAATGTATGGAATATTCCTATCCAAATTCCTATCAAAATATGTTTTGTCGGTTTTTATCTTCCCATCAATAAGATGTGATTCAACAATAGCTGGTATATCCTGAGGCGTGAGCATTGTGTAGAAAACACCTTTGTTTGACACGATAGCATCGCCGTCGGCTTGTTTGCCAGCAGCACGCTTGCTTTCTTCCCTTCCATCCAATGCCGTCACTGTCATGACCGGTCCCAGATCACAGGTTCCTATACAGCCCGTTTCAATGATAAGTACCTTATCTGTAAGCCCATGTGCCTCCAGGCAATCTATCAGAGCATCCTTTACCGCATGACAGTTGGAGGAAATACAGCCGGCACCTGAGCATACGAGTATTTTAAAACGCATCTCTTCCAGCTTTTTGAAGTAGTCATCCTTAATTCGCAAAAGATCTGATTTGTCAACAATCTTTAATATCTGTCGCATGTTTCCCCTCCTCAATACTGATCTATAATGCTGCGAAGCTTATCCGGGTTTACCTGCTTGTAAACCTTGTCATTGATGGTTATGGCAGGTGCTAATCCGCAAGCTCCTATACAGCGCATCACTTCCAGTGTGAATTTACCATCCTCGGTAGTTCCTCCGACTTCCACCCCCAGTATTTCTCTGAGCCTTTCGATTATCTTTTTGCCCCCCCTTACATAGCAGGCAGTGCCCAGACAAACGCGTATTGTGTTCTCCCCTCTGGGTTCGGTAGAAAAATAGGAATAGAAGGTGACTACACCGCTTACTTCGGAAAGGGGCTTGTTGAGCCTTTCCGCAATAAACTGCTGCAGCTCAAGCGGAAGATAGCCGTAAATCCCCTGCGCCATGTGAAGAATCTGAATCAGCGATCCTTCTTTGTCCTTGTACTCTTCAATGACTTTCTCGATTCTGGCAAGCTTGTCATGCTCAGATTCAGTTTTACACATGCAAGTCTTAGTTTGAGTGTTCATAAATGACCTCCCTGACAACCATATTATCCGGCAGAATCCGGAGCTAAGTATTTGTTTGGCTTTTTTTTAACAATCCATAGGTCAATCATGCAATTACTGCGAGTAGCTGCGCGTAATAGCACAAGCTAGTTCAATAGATGTCGACACAAGCTGTCGCATGAGTTGTAACATGAGTTGTAACGTGAGTTGTAACGTGATCTGACACATGAGTTGTACCGCGAG
>CAZQCL010000076.1:0-8556 GCA_964592435.1 uncultured Oscillospiraceae bacterium | reverse complement strand
GTGGATGCTCCTTGCCGAGAATATTCTGCGGGTAAACATAGGGCTCCACCTCAAAACGGTCAGCCTCATTGTTGTGAACTGCCGGGATAAGCTGTTTGTAATATTCAAAGGCCCTGTTACCATTGCCCATCATTACCTCAGCTATCATCACCCAGGGATTGGTATGGCAGAATATTCCACCATTTTCCTTGGCTCCGGGCGGATAGGTCGTGATGCCTCCTTTTGTAGGATCATGCTGCACGTAAGAGGGATACATTGTCACGATGCCATATTTGGTGTTAAGATGCCTATTAATCGAATCAAGGCATTGCTGTGAGCGTTCCTTGTCTGAAACACCTCCAAGGACAGCCCAGGACTGGGAGTTTATGAATATTTTCCCAAATGTATTATCCTTTGAACCCAGCGGCTTGCTTTCGTCATCGAAGGCTCTTTTGTACCATTCCCCATCCCAGCAGCTTTCATTGATGGCCTTTTTCATTTGTTCACCCATGTGGGCAAATCTGGCCTCGTCCTCTTCCCTTCCCAGATAGCGGGACAGGTCAACCATTTCTGCGGCTGCCCTGCAGAAAAGCATGGCTGTGAAGACGCTTTCCGCAACACCCTTCCCTGTATCCAGGTTCAGCGTGTCGTTCCAGTCGGCGCGCCCTGCTAATGCAATGTTGTGTGGTCCCTTGTTATTGTTCGTAAATTCGAGTGCCTTACCCAGATGCTGCCAAACAGTCGCCTCCGTCTGCTTATCATTGTAATGCACCTTTGAATCTAAGAAGTCAAAATCGCCCGTTTCCATTACATAGGCATTGACCGCCAAAATAAGCCACAGGTGGTCGTCGGAATACCAGTCGAATTTCGTAACTGGAGCATCTCCCACGCCGCCTTCTGCGGTCAACGGGAAAAACAGATGATAGGCGCGTCCGTCCGTGTACTGGCAGCGGAGCAGCTTAGCAATCAACTCCTTTGCCTGGTCCGGAATCGTATGCATGACACCCAGCGTATCCTGTGCGCTGTCCCTGATGCCCATACCTCTTCCAAGCCCAAGCTGATACAAAGAAACAAACCTGGACCAGTTAAATGTAGTCTTGCACTGATACTGATTCCATATGTTCACAAAACGATTCATATGCTTATCCGGAGTTTCAATGTAAAGCTTTCCCACAAAGTCTTCCCAGTGGGAGTTCAGCCGTTTTAACGCTGCGCGTGCCTCAGCCGGATCCAAGTATTGCTGTATGTCCTTCCTAATCCTAGCTCTATTTTCCGCAAAGCCTAGTACATAAACAATCTCTTTAGACTCTCCCGGCTTAAGCTCTATTTCATTGCAAAATGCACCTACTCCGTTTGTCCTGTAGGAAATAGAGTCGGAGCAGGCCCCCTGTTCAACTGCGATAGGGTTTGCTTCGGAGCGGTAGCGTCCTATAAAGGTTTCAAGATTTGTATCAAAGCTACTGACCTTTTCCCCGGTGGCAAAAAAAGAAGCACTATCGCTGACATAATGAGGATACCAGGTAATGATGCCGTCGTCATAACGGCCTTGATTAATCTGCTGAACCCAGTCTACATTTTGCTGATCCTTGATTGCATCCCAGAAGCAGAACTCAGTATAGCTGAATACTTGAAGCTTCTTGGGTATATTTAATGTGTTGGTTATTTTTAGAAGCCATATTTCAAAATCTCTGTCATCGGGAACAAAATACGTAAGGCTTGATGTAACTGCTTTGAACTCACCTTCAAGCACCGTATAGCCCATCCCATGCCTGCAGCTGTAGCTGTCCAGCTTAGTTCCGGATGGCTGGTAGCCCGGGTTCCAGTACTCTGACCCAGCAGTATCCCTTATGTAAATATATCTTCCCGGTCTGTCCACAGGAATACTGTTATAACGGTATCTGGTCACCCTTCGGTTCTGCGGATCCTTGTGAAAGCTGTAGCCGCCGCCTGTGTTTGATACAATACCGCCGTACTTACCGCTCCCTATATAATTGATCCATGGAGTGGGCGTATCCGGTCTTGTAATGACATATTCTCTGGCGACATCATCAAAATATCCGTATTTCATATGCTCCCTCCCTTATACACTTTTTTAACACAATTATATCATATTTGTATAAATTTATGATATAATTGCGCATCAACCTTTTGCCTGCTTTTAAAATGCAGGCTCCAGCTGATCCAGATCAAAAGGAGTTTCCTGATATACGTAGTAGTTCAGCCAATTGGCATACAAAAGGTTTGCGTGGGCTTTCCACTTCACGATGGGAGGCCTTGTCGGGTCATCATTCTCAAAGTAGTTTTTGGGCAAGGTTGGCTCCAGCCCCCTTCCCACATCTCTGTCATATTCATTTTTTAGAGTCAGTGGGTCATATTCGGAATGCCCCGTTACAAAAATTTGCCTGCCCTTCAAGGCAGCTGCAATATAAACGCCTGCCTCTTCGGATTCGGCGAGAATTTCCAGTTTTCCTGCCTTTTCCAGATCCTGACGCCTTACCTCAGTGTGTCTGGAATGGGGAGCATGGAAATACTCATCAAATCCTCTAAGCAGCATCACATTGTGCTTAAGAACTCTATGCTTAAAAACGCCGGACAGCTTTTCCGGTATAGGATATTTCGGGATGCCATAATGATAATAAAGACCGGCCTGTGCTCCCCAGCATATATGGAAGGTGGAATAAACATTATGGAGGCTCCATTCCATGATTTTCTTCAGCTCCTCCCAGTAATTGACCTGTTCAAAGGACAATTGCTCGACAGGAGCCCCCGTTATAATGAGACCGTCGAATTTCTTATCCTCTATTTCGCTGAAGGTGTTGTAGAATTTCTGCAGGTGCGATTTGGGAGTATTCTTCGACTTGTGCGATTCAGGGTGCAAAAAGGTCACATCCACCTGAATAGGTGTGTTGCCAATCAGCCTGAGCAGCTGGGTTTCAGTATCGATTTTTGTCGGCATCAAATTTAATAAAGCTATGCTAAGAGGTCTTATATCCTGCCTCTCAGCTCTAGTCTCAGTCATTATGAAAATATTTTCTCCAGTCAGCACTTCTGCTGCCGGCAAACTGTCGGGTATCTTAATGGGCATTTGCTCTTCTCACTTTCAAAACAAATAAATATAATAAGTAAATAGTATACAACAACCTCACCAATAATCCCAGTGAGGTTGTTAACTGCTGTGTTTGAGCTTCTGGTGAGTTTATTATATCATGATTTTTTTGTGTTATCTATACCTTGTCCAAACCTGCATTTCACCCATTTGGCGGTTGGCCCACAGATAATACGGAATTGCCTTAAATTTGAAAGAGCTTCCGTCTTCCTGAACCAATGGCCGATACAAGCTGTTTACCCAATTGCTGTAATCGGTACGCAAAGCATTACCGGAAATAACAACGGCCCCTCCAAAGAAGTTCGGGTCAAATACTGCCTCCGGTTTACAAGCGGTATCCAATTCAATTGATGCCAAATCAGTTCCATTATCGGCTTCTTCCAGACAATAAACCAACGGTCCCCTCTGAATGGCTATCCTGCCTGCATTCTCTCTCACCAGGGGGTTAGCCTGAATGAATTCAACCGGCATCATCAGTCTCAGCTTAACTATATCTCCTGCCTTCCATGTCCTGTGTACCAAGGCATACCCATTTTGAACAGTTGCCGACAAGTCTATGCTTTCCCCGTTTACATCAATTATCGCATTACGGCACCATCCTGGTACGCGAAGTGCCAGAGTGAATTCGCAACCCGGTGCTTCCTTCAATTGAAGCTCTATTTCACCATCCCATGGGTAGGAGCTGCACTGCTCTATTGTTACCTGACCACAATCCAACTTCATTTTTGCTTGTGAATTAATGTACAGGTGTGTGTATATGGTGTTCTCACTTGTTGTATAGATATAGCTTCCCAGAGAGGATAAGAGTCTGGAAATGTTGGGAGGACAGCAAGCGCAGCCATACCAACTCTGCCTGACCGGCTTGACACGCCGTTTGCCGGGATCCTTCGCGCAAGCCTCTGGAAGCAGTTCCAGCGGATTGACGTAGAAAAACCCTTTACCGTCCTGGCTCATTCCGCTGATTACGGAATTGTACAATGCCCGCTCCATCACATCGGCGTATTTCCCATTGGCCTCCAGCTTGAGCATCCTGTTTGCGAAAAAAATCAAGCCAATAGATGCACAGGTTTCCTGGTAGGCTGTATCATTTGGTAAATCATAATCGAAGGTGAAGGCTTCACCCTGATATGTGGAGCCGATGCCACCGGTAATATACATCCGCTTATTAGCGATATTGTCCCACAAATTCCTGCATGCTGTCACAAGCGTCTCGTCTCCGGTCAAATCAGCCATATCCGCCATAGCTGTATAAAGGTAGACTGCCCTTACGGCATGCCCAACCGCTTCCCTCTGATCACGAACGGGCTTGTGAGCCTGATAATATGTCATATCGGGTTCGGGCGAAATACCCTTTTGCCAATGGGACACTCCTCCTCGCTTCTTCCATTCCTCCAGAAAATAATAGGGTTCCTTTCCGCGCTCATTAATAAAGAAAGTCGAGAGCTTCAAATACCTATCATTTCCTGTCACCTTATACAGCTTGACTAATGCAAGCTCGATTTCCTCATGCCCATCATAACCCTTAAGCTTTTCCGGCTCCGGTCCGAATATCCTATCAATATAATCTGCAAAGCGGCATGCAATGCCCAAGAGCTCTCTTTTCCCTGTTCCTTCATAATAGGAAACGGCAGCTTCAATAAGGTGACCGGCACAATACAATTCGTGGCAGTCCATCAGATTCGTCCAGCGATTTCCCGGCTCCTTTACCAGGTAGTAGGTGTTTAAATAGCCATCCTCCTGCTGAGCCCTTCCAATCAAATCAATAAGCTCATCCGCCACCTTTTCCAGCTCCGGAGCAGGATGGGTCGCAAGGCTGTATCCCACTGCTTCCAGCCATTTGTAAGGATCGGTATCCTGAAAAACAAGTCCGCCGAATTGTCCCTCCTCTTCTCCTGCTGCTATGCGAAAATTTCTCAGGGAGTGGCTCGGTTCGGCATCAGGAACCCGGTCATTGAGCGCCTCCCATTGATAAGGTATTACGGTATTACGTATAAGCTGCTCATATTTCCCCCAGAATCCATCCCAAACTCTGACACTTTTAATGTCAACATTTTTCGACCTTTTCAGCTCTGCCATCTTTGCTCCTCCCTCTCTGTTGTTATTCAAATGTAAGATAATATTCATCTGTATATTCCAGCCTAAACCGACTATATCATACTAGACTTGTGCATACAAGTAAGCCATGGCTTACTTTAAGTCATAGTCGAAATTAGCAATAAATGAGATAATAAACGCAAAATGTGAAAGGATAAAACCATCCGGAAAAGGTAGAATGTTATTACGGAATAAATGTGTAAAATTAAGGAGGCAATGAACATGACTAACAACTGCACAGGCGAACCGACTAAAAAGCCGGCTTACCTGGATGAAAGCCTGAGTTTTGAGGAACGGGCAAAGGATCTTGTTTCCCGTATGACGCTGGAGGAGAAGGTCACCCAAATGCTGCACAAGGCTCCTGCCATATCAAGGCTCGGCATACCGGCCTATAACTGGTGGAATGAAGCTCTTCACGGAGTGGCAAGAGCAGGTGTTGCAACTGTATTTCCACAAGCCATCGGTCTTGCCGCCACCTTCGATGAGGATTTGATGTTCCGGATTGCTGATGTTATTTCTACAGAGGGAAGAGCAAAATACCATGAAAGCATCCGCAAGGGCGACCACGACATATATAAGGGCCTTACCTTTTGGTCGCCTAATATCAATATCTTCCGGGATCCCAGATGGGGCCGCGGTCACGAAACATACGGAGAAGACCCCTACCTTACCGGAAGACTTGGTGTTGCCTTTGTAAAGGGTATACAGGGCGATGATAAGAAATATCTGAAGGCTGCCGCCTGTGCCAAGCATTATGCCGTCCACAGCGGTCCCGAAAGTGAAAGGCATAGCTTCGATGCGGTTGCATCAAAAAAGGACATGCGTGAAACATATCTTCCCGCCTTTGAGGAATTGGTAAAAGAAGCCGGAGTGGAGGCAGTTATGGGAGCCTACAACAGAACCAATGGTGAGCCCTGCTGCGGAAGCAAAACGCTTCTTAATGATATACTCCGCCAGGAGTGGGGATTTAAGGGCCATGTCACCTCAGACTGCTGGGCTATAAAGGATTTCCATGAAGGCCATATGGTAACAAAGACTGCGCCCGAATCAGTAGCAATGGCTGTAAAAAATGGCTGCGACCTGAACTGTGGAAATCTGTTTGCCAATCTGCTAATCGCTCACAAGGAGGGGCTTGTGGAGGAAGCCGATATCGATCGTTCAGTGACGCGGCTCATGGTGACAAGAATGAAGCTGGGAATGTTTGATGATCCAAAGAATGTACCCTTCACTGATATACCATATGAGGTTAATAGCTGTGAAGAGCACAGTGATTTCTCGGTTGAGGTAGCCAAAAAGTCCCTTGTTCTTCTTAAAAATGAGGGCAATTTGCTTCCTCTTGATAAGTCAAAGCTAAAGTCAATCGCGGTAATAGGCCCTAACGCCAATAGCCGTGCAGCCCTTCAAGGCAATTATTACGGCACCTCCGACAGATATGTCACTGTGTTGGAGGGCATCAGAGCAGCTGTAGGCAGTGATACCAGAATTTACTACTCCGAAGGCTGCCATCTCTTTAAGGATATGACTACCGGTCTGGCCGAACCTCGCGACCGCTTTGCGGAAGCATTGGCTGCGGCGGAAAGATCCGATGTGGTCGTTATGTGTCTGGGACTGGACGAAACAATTGAGGGAGAAGAGGGCGACACCGGCAATGAATATGGCAGCGGGGACAAGATGCATTTGAACCTTCCGGGGCTTCAACAGGAGCTACTCGAGGCTGTATTTGCCACTGGCAAACCCGTCATATTGATTTTGCTGGCAGGAAGCGCACTGGCTGTAACGTGGGCAGATCAGCATGTTCCGGCCATCATTCAGGCATGGTATCCTGGCGGGCGAGGCGGAGAAGCTATAGCATCACTTCTTTTTGGAGAATTCAGCCCATCGGGAAGGCTACCCGTTACATTCTATGCCACTACCGAGGAGCTGCCTGATTTCCGTGATTATTCCATGGAAGGCAGAACCTACAAATATATGGCAAATGAAGCCTTGTATCCTTTCGGGTATGGGCTTGCCTTTACGAAATTTGAATACAGTGATATTAGTGTGGCAGGCAGCTTCAAGGCAGGCGAAACCATTTCCTGTTCAGTTGCTGTCAAAAATATAGGCAGTCGTGCTTCTGAGGAAACGGTACAGCTTTATCTGAGAGATGTGGAAACAAGTGCCTCAATAGCACCAAGATGGCAGCTACGCGGCATTCGGAAGGTTTTCCTGAAACCGGGGGAAAAGGCGGAGCTTGCTTTTACTCTTACCCCCAAAGAGCTGTCCCTCATTGATGATGACGGCAATGCAGTGCTTGAACCAGGAAAGTTCGAGATATTTATCGGAGGAAGCCAGCCTGACTCAAGGAGCGTCAGCCTTACAGGTACGCCGGTGGAAAAGGCATTCTTTGAAATAACCTAGAAAGACCAGCAGCTATGATGTATTGGAGGTATCTGCCTATCCATCAATAGCTGCTCTATATTGCGGGAGGGGCTCAGTTCTGCTATCATGATGGTACTGAGGTGTTGTTATGATTATCGAAGGCCTTCATGAGAAAAACATATTTACAGAGCAGTATCCCTTTCGGCTTGTAGTCAATACTGAAGAAGAGTTTCAATACCCTCTCCACTGGCATAACGCAGTGGAGCTGGTATATAATGAGCTGGGCCTGTGTCGTCTCAACGTATCAGGCTCAGAAGCCTCCCTTTCCAAGGGAGATCTTTTGCTGATCCCTGCCGGCGAGATACATGAAATCATTGAATGCAGCAAAAACGGCAAACAATATTATATTCAATTCAATATAGCCTCGCTTGACGGTTTTGGCGGCATAAACCATATCAAGCCTTTTATGGGAAAGCTATTAAAAATCAGCCGTGATGAGGCTCCCGAGTTTCAAAGCTCTCTGGAGAAATATGTGCTAGAGCTGATTGACGAATACGAAAAAAAGGATTATGCATATGCCCTGTCCTTAAACGCCAGAATATTCGATATCATTGTGGTGATTGCCAGAAATCTGGCTCTAAAAAACGATTGTGACAGCACATCACACAAACCTAAAAAGAGAACGGCTATGAGGCAAATCAATAAGGCCTTTGAATACATTCAAAAAAACTATCCCTCTAATATTACATTAAAGGATGTGTCCTCCGCAGTCGGCTTCAGTGAATATTATTTCTCCAGGCTTTTCAAGGAGTATACAGGCATGACCTTCCTGAGCTTTCTCAACAGTTACCGCGCTAAACAGGCCGAGAAGCTTCTTAGGCAAAGCGAGAAGCCTATTCTGGACATTGCACTGGAATCCGGTTTTAATAGTCTTACCACCTTTAACAGGATTTTTAAGAAATACAAGGGCTGCTCGCCCACATTCTACCGCAAAGCCTGTTTGTGATAAAGCCGACACC
>CAZQCL010000075.1:0-8560 GCA_964592435.1 uncultured Oscillospiraceae bacterium | reverse complement strand
TGGGATATTTCCCCGGAATAGTAAGCTTCTTTCCGTTTACAATAAGAGAGGAAGTAACTGAAGCGTAACCATCCATGGAAGGCGCTGTTCCAACGATTGCATAGGGCTTATTTATCCTATAGCTTACTATACGGGCAATATCGTTCAGCACACCGGAGCCTACCGCAAGTATAAAGGAGGCATCCTGCTCCATTTCTATCAGAAGTCTTCCGATTGCGCGCTCATCAGGCAGCAGATCATGTATTCCCGGCTCAAATATAAATGAATTTAGAGAAAAGGCCTCTTTATTAAGCCGCTCAACAACCGATTCGCCTAAAGCCTTATACGTGTTTTGGTCAGATAAAATAAAAAGCTTGCCCTCTCGGTATTGCTTAAGTGTATCAACAACATCATCCAGTACGCCGCCATTGCGTACAACTATTTTTTCTATATCAACACTATGTTTCCTTCCACAAGAACAATCAAACGCTGTCCCGGGCATTTTTTCAATACTCCTGCTAAATATATCTTCTGTATCTTTTACTTCTTTAATATCTTTTTCCTTTTTGTCGTTCATATCTATGCCCCTTTCTAAAAACTCATTATTTCTGCCCATAATAAGCGTTTGTCCCATGTTTCCTTAAAAAGTGCTTATCAAGCAGCACATCTTGTACAGGCTGGATGGAGGAATTTAATGTGCGTGACGCATATGCCATTTTCGCAATCTGTTCGAGTACAACACTGTTATGTACCGCATCATGTGCATCCTTACCCCAGGTAAAAGGGCCATGGCTTGCGACAAGTACACCGGGCACCTGTAAAGGATCCTTCCCATTAAATGTTTCAATAATAACCTTTCCTGTTTCTAACTCGTAATCACCCTTAATCTCCTCTGATCTCAACAACCGCGTGCAGGGTATATCTCCATAATAATAGTCCGCATGGGTCGTGCCGTAGCATGGCAGACTCATCTGGGCCTGTGCCCATGCAGTCGCCCACATGGAGTGTGTATGTACAATCCCGCCGATACCGGGGAATGCTTTATACAATGCCAGGTGTGTAGGTGTATCTGATGAAGGGTTGAGCTTCCCCTCTACAACATTTCCTTCCATATCCAGAACAACCATGTGCTCGGCTGTCATTTCCTCATATCGAACACCGCTTGCTTTAATCACAACAAGTCCCTTGTCCCTGTCTATACCGCTTACATTTCCCCATGTGTAAACCACAAGTCCGCGTTCAGGCAGCTCTAAATTAGCCTCCAGAATGCTTTGCTTAAGGCTCCTAAGCATATACGCATCACCCCTCCTGAAAAAATTCGTACACATAAACTTTATCACACCTGCCACCCACAGTCCATAGCCGTAGTGGACAGTTCTCCGCAGAGGGACAGTTCTTAAATTGCTCAATTTAGTTATACTCATTTAGGTTCACAGAAGATCATACGTGTTAATGGCGAATTTCTAAGATTTGTGTTCTGGCTAATCCTTTATTTTCGATATCCTCTGTATATCCTCGTCTGTGAATATGTCCGCCTCATCCCTGCTTGTAGTCGAAAATTCTGATACAACAGCTCCGTCCGGTCCTGCTTGGAACCAGTGTTTCGTATTCGGTAAAAGAGTATACTGCTGGCCCGGCTTAAGTATAATTTCGTGCCAGACCGTATAGGTGTTTTCCCGTCCCCTGGGCAGCTCTGCCTTTAGAGAAGCGGCAGGCTCACCTTCAACATAAAGGTATACCTCGCCCCATCTGCAGCGGAAAGTTTCTTCCTTGCCCGGCTCGCTATCTATCGGCGGATGACGGTGCTCGGGGCAGGTTTGGCAAGGGAACAATACCATTTCCTTTGCGCAGCACCTGGATGTATTTACATAAGTGACAAGCTGTAGCCCGGTGCTCTCAAGCTCATTAAGGCCGAAATCAGCAACCTCCAGGTTTTTCTTTTCACTCTCGGTAAGTATAATCCCCGCCTTTTGGAAATACTTAAGAGCTTTTCCCCTTGCTGCTTCCAATTCTGTTTTTGTCAACACAACATTTATCCCCCTTTTCATTATCTTAATAAATTCGAAAGCTTCTTCCATACTTCTAATGCCTGAACCATTACGGTTTCCTTCATTATCCGGCTATTCGATGACAAATTCAAGAGTATTGCATTAAAATGGCTATCTCACCCATAAAAAGCAAAAGGGAATATCTCTCAAAAGTTATATCATGCTATCATCAGCATCATACGTTTTTCAAGAAACTTCCCCTCTCCCCGTGCTCATCTTTCTATTTAGCGGCTTTTACCGCCTTTGGGGTTTATGGCTTTCTCAAAGCGACCTTCGCCTGCGTTCTCCCCCAGCTGGTCATTACTGACGGAAGGCTTACTCTTTCTATTTGCACCGCTTGACTTTCCCTTTTTAGCCATCAGACATCCTCCTTTCATAATCGCAATTCTTCAATTATACAGGATATATTATTTGCATTTTTATGAAAATTATGTCTAATATTTATCAACTTATAGAACCTCGCCTTTTCCTCTATTTAGCTGTGCTCTATCCAATCAAAGCTGCGGCCGACTGCTTTTCCCCATCCGCGCAATAGCTTCTCACGATGTTTGTCATCCATATCAGGGGTAAATATCACATCGTTGCTTCGTTTTCTCTTGATTTCAGCCTTGTCCTTCCACATTCCCGTTGCAAGCCCTGCCAGATAGGCAGCTCCAAGAGCAGTTGTTTCTGTGTTCAGAGGACGATAAACTCGTTTATTCAAGATATCGGCCTGGAACTGCATAAGAAAGCTGTCACGACTGGCGCCCCCATCTACATTAAGCTCACCAATGGCAATCCCGGTATCCTGTTCCATTGCCTTCACCAATTCGTAGCTCTGGTAAGCTATGGATTCCTGCGCTGCACGGATAATATGCTCCTGCCTTGTACCTCGTGTAATGCCGAGGATGCTCCCGCGGGCATACATGTCCCAATGAGGTGCTCCAAGGCCGGTAAAGGCAGGCACAAAATAGACTCCTCCGGTATCCTTCACTTTTTTGGCATAATACTCTGCATCACAGCTCTCTCTAATGAAATGCATCTCATCACGAAGCCATTGGATTACCGCGCCGGCTACAAACACACTTCCTTCCAATGCATATTGAACTTTGCCATCAATGCCTATAGAAATGGTTGTAATTAGACCATTTTTACTTTCACACAGGGTATCTCCTGTATTCATAAGTAGAAAACAGCCCGTCCCATAGGTGTTCTTTGCTTCGCCCTTCTCAAAGCAGCATTGGCCAAATAGCGCCGCCTGCTGATCTCCTGCTATGCCTGCAATTGGAATCTCTCTTCCTTCTATTGATGCATAGCCATAAATTTCACTTGAATTACGCACATCCGGCAGCATTGCCAGAGGTATTCCGAGCTCCTTGAGCATTGCTTTGTCCCATTCAAGCTTTTTGATATTATAAATCATTGTGCGTGAAGCGTTCGTGTAGTCGGTAACATGTACCTTGCCCCCGGTAAGATTCCAAATAAGCCAGCTGTCCACCGTACCAAAGAGAATTTCACCTCGTTCCGCGCGCTCACGCGCTCCTTCCACATGATCAAGGATCCATTTGATTTTCGTGCCGGAAAAATAGGCATCCGGAACCAGCCCTGTAGCCTGTTGAATATACCCGGTTAACCCTCTGGCTTTCAGCTCTTCAACAACATCCGCAGTACGACGGCACTGCCATACAATAGCATTATATATGGGGCAGCCTGTCTTTTTATCCCACAGGATTGTGGTTTCACGCTGATTTGCGATACCGATGCTAGTAATATCATTTACACTAACTCCGCTTTTGGCAATAAGCTCCTCCAGCACACTAAGCTGAGATGATAGTATTTCCATCGGATTATGTTCGACCCAGCCCTCCCTGGGATAAAATTGAGTGAACTCCTTTTGGCAAATACACACAATATTCTGCTCCCTATCAAATAAAACCGCGCGGGAACTCGATGTTCCCTGATCCAATGCTAAAATGTATTTCCCCATGTTCTCCCGCCCTTTCTGAACTTGACTGTTACGATAGTTATGTAGAGCTAACTTCAAAAAAAGGACCTATAGGTCCTTTTACCGGCTTCATTAAATTACCGCATTTTACTTCTCGGTGTTTTCATTCTCCGCATTCTGTTGTTCAGCGTTCTTTACCGCCCATTCAGCCGCTTCCACTATCTTCTCCTGATGCTTTGGATCAACTCTATTATTATAATGATTCCTGCTGTTGAGGAAATGAATATCGAACACTCCATTCATATTGTTGCCCTTAACCGCATCAAGATTTGTCCCACGACCATAGCCGCCGCTCCTTGATGATATTGTCTTATTTGCAGAATACTTATCCATCCCCGCATGAGGATAACCCGTCATACAGGCAGCAATCTCGTAACCGTCAATCTTTACGATAACGGCTCTTCTCTCCCAGCTCCAGGTACCATTGTATATTTCCTTCATAATAGCCGTGTCGGCCTTTGTAAGCGTTTCACAATCAGCATGGTTAGTACCGTAGGTTCTTCTAATATTGAAGCTCTTGCCCGTTTCTATGTCATATACAGTAGCATTATCGCCCCTGCCCCAAATTTTCTCTACCACACCAAACCACTTCAGCATATGACTATCTTGCTGCTTTTTCTCTGTATTATCCTGTTGTGTAGCCGGTGCTTCAACTGTTGCAGCTTTAACTGCAGTCTTAGACCCATTACCGCTTATCAGGTCATTGATTAGCCCAAGTGTAGCGCTTCCGGCGATTCCATCGGCCAAATATCCATACCTTTTCTGAAGGTTTGTAACCGCTGCTTTGGTCGCTGGCCCGTAAAATCCTGTAGCATTTGTGCTAAGATAGCCGAGCTTGATGAGATTTTTTTGCAATGAGGTAACATAACTATTCTCGTCACCTTCCTGCATCAAATTTGAATTGGCTGAAGTCTTACTTCTGCCCACTAATCTATCCAACAGTGAAAGCGTATCATCTCCGGCAATTCCGTCAACCTCATATCCGTAGTCCCTCTGGACTTTTTTTACTGCATCCACTGTCAAATCCCCAAAATATCCCGTAGCATTTGACGAAAGATATTTCAGCTTTATTAAATCCTTCTGTAAAGCCACTACTTCAGTGCCTTCGCACTCCTTTTTCAGCACGACGGATGATGCTGAAACAAAAGTCGAACCCAATACCATGATGACAGCCATTATTGCTGCAGCACAGATTGTTTTTTTCCGTTCCATATGTAGCTTTCTCCTTTCCACTTACGGGGTTAGTCGGCGGGTTAAGTAGAAGAAACTTCCTTATTACCACGATGCAGCAAGTGGTCAGCAGACTGTAATCAAGTATGAATTCACCAAATGGTAAAATCCCCGTTCCCCTATATCTTTTTATAGAGGATTCAGTGTACAACAGCGATAGCACAATATGCGACTTTCGAATGACGCCTTTAGCTTGTCCGCATACCGTAAACTTATTGTACCAAATTTTTTCTTCAAATGAAACCCCTAAATTTTCACTATGCATTACCCTAAGTCCGCGTCAGCTATTTAGTCTATTTGAAACCGATGTATAAATTTAGAGTTATGCCGCCTAAATACGTAGAAGAAGGATTTTTGTCTTTCTTATGGAATAATAATTTATACCAGGCTGAGCGCCGGGTGATTGGAGTATTTATGCAATCGATTACAGTAACTGAAAAGAACGCGAATATGAAAATTGAAAAGCTGCTCCAGGCATTATATCCTAACCTATCCTTCAGCACTCTACAAAAGGCTTTTCGCAAGCGTGACATCAAAGCCAACGGGATCAGGGTCGGAAAGGACTATCTTGTCATGCCGGGAGACAAATTGGAAATATATATTGTTGACAACTTGCTTTTTAGGACGGGAAAAGCTATAGCAAATGTATCTCAACAGAATTATTCCATTGTCTATGAGGATGAAAACATACTACTTGTAAACAAAGCCCAAGGCATTCCTGTTCATCCTGACAAAGGCCAATCCGGCGGGACATTGATTGACCTGGTACGAGATTATCTGCAGGCTAAGAATGGGCATATACTCAACAAAGCTCAATTCCAGCCTTCTTTGTGCCACCGCCTGGACCGCAATACAGGCGGGCTTGTGCTCATCGCCAAAAATGAGATTAGCTATAGCATAATTCTTAAGAAGCTTGAATCCCGTGAAATAAAGAAATATTACCAATGTCTTGCAAAGGGAAAAATGGAAAAGAAGGAAGCAGTGCTCAAGGCATATCTCTGGAAAGGCTCTAACAAAAGCCGCGTCTTTGTCAGTGAGCATAAAATGCCAGGCTCTCGGGAAATCATTACTGCATACAGAGTACTTAAATATGATTCATCAACAGATGTAAGCCATCTTGGGGTTGAACTGGTAACAGGGCGCACGCACCAAATCAGAGCCCATTTATCCTTCATCGGTCATCCGATCTTAGGTGACGGCAAATATGGTTCAAATGCCGTGAATCGTGCTTTTGGTCGAAAGTATCAGGCACTTTGGGCATGCCATCTGGAATTCGCTTTTGCAGAAGGCAATACACCCTTAAGCTATTTGAATGGCAAAAAGTTCACTGTAGACCCCGGCTTTTAGTTGCAAGGCCTTACAAACGGCGGCCGTTCCCTAATATTCAGAACAGCCGCCTGCTCTTATTTTAGATCTTACTTGCCTATAAACTGCTGTACCAGTATCTTTCCGTAAGTCGCACTGTTTTCCACCCCTATACCGGTTACTTTGAACCCGGCATTTAGTATATTACTCTTGTGGCTTTCAGAGCTCATCCATGCTTTAAATGCACCTTCAACCGTCTTGTTACCTGCAATATTCTCACCTGCGGACTTAAAAATATTGTCAAATTGCCTCATCATATCAAAAGGCGAACCATAGGTAGGCGATTGGTGTGAAAAATAATTGTTGTCAACCATATCCTTTGCCTTCATCCTTGCAACCTTCATCAAGTTCGCGTCTGTCGTGAGTGGCTCCAGCTTTTTATCCACACGCGCCTTATTAACCAATTCAAGTAGCTTCTGCTCATCCTCCGAAAGCGTTATAGTGTCTGTAGAAGGTGCTTTGTCTTTCGCGGGGGCTTTTTTGGCCTCGATACCGTCTTTGGTAACCGGCACTGCATCACCATTTGCAAGCTCAATGTATCTGCCATCAACCGCACCAACCACGCCGGTGTCCGGATAATATACCGCATACCAGTCCCCAAGCTTACCCATGACCGTTACCGCCTGCCCTTTTTCAAGCTTACAGATGGAAGGATAGCTTGTTGACGGGCCTTCTCTTAGATTAAGCCTGTTAACAGTTACAGTCGCCGCATCATACCCGATTTTTTCGAGTGCCAGCTGTGTAGTCACTTTGCTGCCATCGGTTGATGCATAACAGGTTGTCGAAACAATTAGAATACACAACACCGCTAAAACAATTTTCTTTTTCATACTATTACCTCCAATTGTCTATTCATGCAAAATTATTTGATTTATACTGTTTATAGTATTGACAAATATTTTTGAATTATTTGCATAAATGTGATATGCAGGTAATAAATTTTCAATTTTTACAGTAAGCCGTCCTTTTTATCCTCCAGCCTACTATTTCTGAAGAACAGAGCGATATCCGTAGATACACGCCTCACTCTCGCTGCCGTCTAGTACGCCTTGCCCCAATACACAAGTGACTTGGCTTCCTTCCCGCAACATATGCATTTATCGGAAACAGCCTCTTCATCGAAGGGTATACAACGTGATGTCGCTCCGGTTTTTTCTTTTATTGCTTCTTCACAGGCAATATCTCCGCACCACATTGCCCTTATAAATCCGGGCGCCTCACTGATAATTCTTTCGAATTCTGCAAACTCTGTAACGGTGCAGGTTTTCTCATCCCTTAATGCAGTCGCCTTGCTCAACATACTATCATGTATTGAATCAAGCAGCTCAGCTACCTTTGTTTCGATTTCATCAATCGGAACAAAGGTCTTTCCACCGGTATCCCTCCTTACAAGCACAACCTGCCCTTTTTCAATATCCTTAGGCCCAATCTCAAGCCGAACCGGTACGCCCCTCATTTCATGCTCGCTGAATTTCCAGCCCGGTGACTTATCTGAATCGTCCATCTTCACTTTGGCAATGGCGGACAATCTATCGCAAATCTCCGAAGCCTTTTCGAGAACGCCTTCCTTATGCTGTGATATAGGGATGACAATTACCTGAACCGGCGCAATTCTTGGCGGTAATACCAGTCCGCTGTCATCGCCGTGTACCATTATAATGCCGCCGATTATTCGTGTAGACATGCCCCAGGAGGTCTGATGCACGTACTGAAGCTGGTTGGATTTGTCGGTATACTGTATGTCAAATGCTTTGGCAAACCCATCACCGAAATTGTGCGATGTGCCGGATTGGAGTGCTAAACCATTGTGCATAAGCGCCTCTATCGTATAGGTTGACTCTGCCCCTGCGAACTTCTCCTTATCTGTTTTTTGTCCCTTTATTACCGGAATAGCCAGCACATTTTCACAGAACTCGGCATATACATTAAGCATTCTAATTGTTTCTTCCTGTGC
>CAZQCL010000074.1:0-8640 GCA_964592435.1 uncultured Oscillospiraceae bacterium | reverse complement strand
GCAAGTATTGATGTAACAATCTTTTTCATAATAATTCTCCTCGATAATATAGTCTTTGTTGAATACTTATGCGCGAAACGTCGACTTAATTGCATAAATATAAGTAATCCTGCAAATACAAATATATCGCGTAAATTGACCTTTGTCAAATTGAATTTCTGCTGTGACTATTCACTCTTCGACAGATGCCCTACCGGCATCTTTTGAGAGATCTATTAAAACATCCTTTGTGGCAACTACTGGCACCCCTGTTTCTGCTGCATTGACAAGAAGAACATCGCCAATTGCTACAGGGGCATTCACCTCTATTAGATTAATTTCCTTCATGCACTGAAATATCTTATCCTTCGGAATTTCCTTCTTTGTCTTTACTGACACCAGGGGCCTATCCCCCTGATTAACCTTTATCGTCGATGTAACAATCCTCTCAGGATTAATTATCTCTTTTCTTGCATATACCTCTCCTCGCTTACAAGTAAACCCGGAAATACCCTGTATCGCTCCCTCGTTCAACTCCACACTTATTCTACAGCCAAGAGGACAGCCGATACAGATGAGTTCCCTCGTCTCCATATTGCTTCACTACTCCTTCTCGATTTGAATGGTGATGGTTCTAATTTCGCTGCGTACTGCCAGCTTTGCTTTTTCCAGCTTCACTTCTTCCATCTCACCGGGAACCATAATCAGCCGCTTTTTATGTAAAATTCGTTCCTTATCCAGATAAACGCCGATATAGCTGTCCTTGTAAATGTCGGCCACACGAAACCGTATTGTGATGCTATCATCCATTCTATTTATATTGATTTTTTCGGGAACCGTATAGCGAATTCCATCTCCGGCAACAACAGTAACCCGTGAGCCATTGTCATCCTTCGTAGTATTTATTACAATGCCCTTTACAGCATCCTTCGCAAGATCCTCTGCAATATCCTTACCGGATTCATTCACATATTTTGCGGCATTCCGGCCTGCATTCTCCGCCTCCTGGGATACGTAATCAACCAAATCGTGCACATGGAGCACATTTCCACAGGCAAATACGCCTTCAACCGAGGTCTCCAGGCTTTCATCAACAATCGGGCCATTCGTAATGGGATTTAATTCGACCCCCAGCTCTTTGGATAGCTCATTTTCCGGAATCAGTCCCACAGACAACAGCAGGGTATTACAGGAGTAATACTCCTCCGTCCCCACTATCGGCTTTCCCCTCTCATCCACCCTTGCTATGGTAACACCCGATATCCTATCCCTGCCATGTATCTCTATTACCGTGTGGCTTAGTTTTAGCGGGATTCCGTAATCATTTAGGCATTGCACTATATTTCTCTTAAGGCCTCCGGAATAGGGCATTATCTCAGCTACAAGCTTGACCTTTGCTCCCTCCAGAGTCATTCTTCTTGCCATGATCAGACCGATATCGCCCGACCCCAGAATGACCGCTTCCTTGCCCGGTAGATAATTTTCCATGTTCATCAGCCGCTGAGCCGTTCCGGCTGAAAAAATCCCAGCCGGTCGATAACCCGGGATGTTCAACGCTCCCCTTGATCTTTCCCTGCAGCCCATTGCCAGGATAATGGCTTTGGCTTGAATCTCAAGCAGCCCCTCTTCCCGGTTTAGGGCAGTAACCACTTTATTCTTGCTGATTTGCAACACCATGGTATTCAGCCTGTAATCTATCTTCAATTCCTTCACTTTGTTTATATAACGGCTGGCATATTCGGGACCTGTCAACTCCTCCCTAAAGGTATGTAGGCCGAAGCCATTATGTATACATTGATTCAGTATACCGCCCAGCTCCCTGTCCCTTTCAAGTATAAGAATACCGCGGATTCCGGATTCTCTGGCCGATACCGCCGCTGCAAGCCCGGCAGGGCCTCCTCCTATTACAACTAGCTCATATGATGTCAAAGCGATTCACCCCCTGCGAGTCAGCAATGGTTCTGACCACCTGTTCCTTTACGCATTTGGCAACTATAACAGAGGATCCGCCCTGCTTTGTAATCTCCGGCATGGATTTCTTGCATTCCCTTGACAGAATAGCCATCACCCTGGGCATGCAGAAGCCGGACTGACATCTTCCCATACCTGCTCTTGTCCGCCTCTTAATGCCGTCCAGAGATCTTGCTCCCAGCGGTCTGTGAATGGCATCGATAATTTCACCTTCCGTCACCGTTTCACATCTGCAAATAACCATACCGTATGCCGGATTTTCTTTTATTAATTCGTTGTAGTCTTTCATTGAAAGCTGTTTAGGATCTAATATACCTTTTCTTGTAGCAACAAAATTCTTTTTGGGCTCTAGCCCCATCTTGTTTTTTAGTATCTGCGCCACCATGTCGCCTATGGCAGGCGCGCTTGTCAGTCCTGGCGATTCTATTCCCGCAGCATCAATAAAGCCTATGGCATCCTCCAGCTCTCCAATCAGAAATTCATGCCCCGCTTCATGAGCCCGCAAACCGGCAAAGGATGTAATGACCTGCCCTATGGGAAGATTCTTGACAATCATTCCTGCCTTATTTATCAGCTCATCCAGCCCTTCCTTTGTTGTAGCCGTTGCTTCCTTATCCTCAATATCAATGGCTGTTGGGCCGACAATAAGATTTCCATGAACCGTAGGAGAAATAAGAACGCCCTTGCCTAATTTTCCGGGCACCGTAAAGATCGTCTTGTCAACATAAGCTCCTGTAACCTTGTCGAGTATACAATAATCACCCCGCCTTGGCGTGATTTTTATTTTATGTTCACTTACCATGTTGTGAATTTTATCCCCATAAACACCGGCCGCATTTACTATATAGCCGGTTTCAAAATCACCCTGATTTGTCTTTATCAAATAGCTCTTCTCAAGCTTATCGATACCCAGTGCCTCCGTATCAAAAAAGAAACGCACTCCGTTTTCATAAGCGTTTTCCGCCATTGCGAGTGTCATGGTAAATGGGCATATAATACCCGCAGTTGGTGCATATAGTGAGCCTACAATGCTTTGAGCAAGATTCGGCTCCATTTCCAGTGTTTCTTCCTTTGTCAGTATCCTCAGTTCCTCTACGCCGTTGGAAATCCCCCTGTGATATAGCTCCTCCAGCTTCGGCCTGTCATCCTCGCTTAAGCAGACAACAAGCGAACCATTTGTGCGAAAAGGGATGTCCAGATCCTTCACCATTTGTTTTATCATGCGGTTTCCCGCCACATTCAGCTTTGCCATCAACGACCCATGAGCCGCATCGAACCCGGCATGAATAATGGCACTGTTGGCCTTCGAGGATCCACAGCAAAGGTCTTCTTCCTTTTCTATGGCACAGGCATTTATATTGTATCTCGAAAGCTCTCTGGCTATTGCACAGCCCGTCACACCGGCACCTATAATTATTACATCATACACGGTAATCCACCTTCGATTCTTTTTAATGTTGATTAGCTGATTTGAACCGATATAAGGATTCAATATAAAATGTGCGCATGGCATTTGCATTTGATTACAACTTAATGCATATTACCATGCGCTACAGAAACTATGCTTTTATCGCATAGAATAATTAGTAATTCTGACATTGATCCTCCACAATCACCAGGGAATTGCTATGTACAAAAGCTGTGCCAGTAACGCCCCCGCAATCGGCCCCAATACAGGAATCCATGAGTAACCCCAATTCGAGCTTCCTTTTCCTTTGATAGGAAGTATTGCATGAGCAATACGAGGACCTAAATCACGTGCAGGATTGATTGCATATCCGGTCAGACCGCCTAAGGACATACCAATTGAAACAATAATACCAAATACCAGCAGCTTCTCCACGCCTGACACGACGCCTACAACATTGCCAATGCCAAGAATTCCAAACACCAGTACAAATGTACCGACTGCTTCACTTAAAAGGTTGAGGCCTACATTAGGTACGCCGGGGGATGTTGAGAATACACCAAGCTTTGTTTTCGGATCCTCCGTAGCATCAAACTGGCCTTTGTATAATAGGTAAACTAGGCATGCACCCAAAATTGCTCCGGCAAATTGTCCGGCAATATAGATCGGAACCTGTGTCCAGGCTACGGAACCGCCTGCAGCCAGCGCAAGTGTCAATGCGGGGTTAAAATGTGCTCCTGAAGCTGCTCCGAATATAAACGCCGGTAGCATTACGGCAAGGCCCCACGCAAATGTGATCTGGACAGAGCCGCCACCCTTCATGCCGGATTTATTTAAAGTAACGTTCGCGACAACGCCGTCGCCCAACAATATAAGCATAGCGGTGCCAATTAATTCAGCAATAAACACTAACATATAAATACCTCCCAAAAAAATTTGATCCGCAGAATTTCGATCTTCAGGGATTTTACTCTTCCTTCGCCCATCCAAAGGAGCATTTCACTGCCTTGTTCCAGCCGTTTACTCTTTGGTCTCTGGCTTCCTTCTCCATGTTTGGCTCAAATGTTTTTGAAATTTTCCAGTTGCTAACAACGTCTTCCTTGGTATCCCAGTATTTCACTGCCAAGCCTGCAAGATAGGCCGCACCCATCGCTGTTGTCTCCACGCATTCGGGTCTCAAAACAGGAGCATTGATAATATCCGACTGGAACTGCATCAGAAAGTTATTTGCACATGCCCCGCCGTCTACCTTAAGCGCGCTGAGAGTAATTCCGGAATCCTCCTGCATGGCCTTAATAACGTCAAATGTCTGGTAAGCCAGTGATTCCAGCGTTGCACGGATAACATGATACTTATTGCAGCCTCTGGTCAATCCTACAATAGTCCCTCTTGCGTATTGATCCCAATGAGGCGCACCCAATCCGACAAATGCAGGAACTACATAGCAGCCGTTGGTATCGGGCACCTTCTTTGCCACATACTCGGAATCCGCTGAAGAATCAATCAGCTTCATCTCATCACGAAGCCATTGAATTGCTGCACCGGCGACAAAGATGGAACCTTCCAGAGCATAGTTCACCTTTCCATCCAATCCCCAGGCAATTGTTGTAACAAGACCGTTTTTAGAAAATACCGGAGTTTCTCCCGTATTCATGAGCATAAAGCAGCCTGTTCCATATGTGTTTTTTGCTTCACCGGGGCTATAGCATGTTTGGCCGAATAGTGCAGCCTGCTGATCACCGGCAGCTCCGGCGATAGGTATTGCACCGCCAAAAAGGGATGGATCCGTTTGCCCATAAATACAGCTGGAGGGCATGGCTTTTGGAAGCATCGACTTAGGTATATTAAGCTCTGCGAGAATATCATCATCCCAATCGAGTGTCAGTATGTTGAACAACATAGTCCTGGACGCGTTGGAATAATCAGTCACATGAACGTTTCCTTTTGTCATTTTCCAAATCAACCATGTTTCTACAGTACCGAACAGTAGCTTGCCTGCTTCTGCTTTCTCTCTGGCACCTTCTACATTATCAAGAATCCACTTAACCTTCGTACCTGAAAAATATGCATCGATTACAAGACCTGTCTTTTGCCTGATTGTGTCTACCAATCCCTTTTCCTTCAGCGAATCGCAATATTCCGAAGTCCTTCTGCACTGCCAGACAATTGCATGATATACCGGTTCCCCAGTTTCTTTGTCCCATACAACTGTTGTCTCACGCTGGTTTGTGATTCCTATGGCAGCGATATCTTCTGCTCCTGCACCAATTTTCTGCATTGCCTCCGTCACAACACCTAACTGCGATGACCATATTTCATTTGCGTCATGCTCCACCCAACCGGGTTTTGGAAAGTATTGTGTGAATTCCTTTTGTGCTACGCTGCACATTTCACCTGCTTCATTAAACAGAATACAACGATTGCTTGTGGTACCCGAATCCAATGCCATGATATATTTGGCCATGCAAATAACCCCCCTATGTATATTACCAAAGACACAGGAACTTTCTCCCAATTTTCTTTAGCTATTCTAACATATGCTTGCCCATATCGGTTTATTCTTGCTTTTGTTTTGAAGTGAGGGACTAAATAAACCAAAATTTTAGGATTAGTTTGTTTTGATGTCTATACAATGTGTATAATAAAGGTATACGAATGTACTAATACAAATATATAGGGAGGTTAAAGGTTATGAGAACAATGAAGCTGGGAAAAACGGATTTGCAGGTGCCAGTCATTGCCGTTGGTTGCATGCGCATGAACAAATTGGACAAATCGGCTGCAGAGCGTTTTGTACAGGCAGCACTTGACCTGGGCGCCAATTTCTTCGACCACGCAGATGTTTATGGTGGAGGTGAGTGCGAGAAGATATTTGCCGATGCAATTCACATGAACGACTCAGTGCGCGAGAAGATATTCATACAATCCAAATGTGGTATACAACGCGGCGTTGGTTATAACTTTTCTAAATCTCATATTTTAGAAGCGGTGGACGGTAGCTTGAAACGCCTGAAAACAGATTATCTGGATGTGCTGCTCCTGCATCGCCCCGACGCGCTTGTAGAACCCGAAGAGGTTGCAGAGGCCTTTGATATTCTTCAAATGAACGGCAAGGTGCGCAACTTTGGAGTTTCTAATCAGAACCCTATGCAGATTCAGCTGCTAAAGAAGTTTGTAAAGCAACCAATCGTCGCCAATCAGTTGCAACTAAGCATTACCAACACCAATATGATTTCGCAGGGAGTTAATGTCAACACGCTTAATGATTCTGCTGTAAACCGTGATGGCAGTGTATTGGACTTCTGTCGCCTGCATGACATCACAATACAGCCCTGGTCACCCTTCCAGTACGGCTTCTTTGAAGGTGTGTTCCTGGACAATGCAAAGTTCCCGCAGCTTAATGCTAAAATCGATGAGATCGCTGCAAAATATGGGGTCACCAATACAACCATCACAATAGCCTGGCTGCTTCGCCATCCTGCTAAAATGCAGCCTGTGACCGGAACCATGAATGTGGGACGTTTGAAGGACTGTGTAAAGGCTGCCGACATCAATCTCACCCGCGAGGAGTGGTACGGAATCTATAAGGCCGCCGGAAACATTTTACCCTAAACTTAACATTTATTATATTTGCTTGCTGTATTTAGCAATGCCATTGAGTATTTGTCATTTTTGCTTTAAGTAAGTGCCATTGAAAACGGCGAATTTTGCAATTCGCCGTTTTTACTTGATTTAGTCTAAAACAATATGATCTTAAAATAACTTAGCATTCTGCTTTTTCCAGTAGCGCCGGTAATGCAGGCCGCCTTTTATTTTATTCGATGCGCCGGTGCAGCGCGCCAGCTGTGAACGGATGAAATTCTCTTCCCTCTCAAATAACTGCCTCATCAAGCCGGAACGTCCGGTCCCATCGGACAAATCTGCCTTTTGTGCTGCTTCCACCGCTTCCTCTATATCCTGCTCCAGGCTATCACGCAGCTTTATATGCTCCGATAAATCAATATCCCCTTGAAGGATATGCCTGTGAAGCTTCTCCCGCAGCTTCCAATACTCTATGGCTTGTGCTTGCTCCGGTTCACTAAAAATCGGCATCTCATCTTCAAGCCACAGCGGTTTGAATACTGAGATGCAAGGCGTCGACGCTCCCGTTACCCAGTATGTACACATTTTGTCGCTAATGGATGCAACATAACTACCTGTTGTCTGATCGCCAATCATCGCGCCTGCATGCATACAAATGCTTTTAACTGAGCCTCTTCTAAAAAGCCTGCCATCCAGCTCCCTTGCATGGCCACGCAAAATCTTTTTCATGAGCTGCACATCAATGCTTCCTTTTGCTGTCCGCAGGGCTGATTCACATGACTCTCTCCTGTTAATTGAACCGCTGAAGTGTGTATAGAGCTTATCACTATAGCATCTGGCAAATTCAAAATCTGCCTCGCTTTTACACCAGCCCTTTTCAATGGTGTGCCTAACCAGATCGGGATGGCATTTATCAAAGTCTTTCTCGATAGACAGGCAATTCGATATGCAATAAGTATCTTTTACCTGCTTTGCTGCCCAAAATCTTCCCGCTGTTTCAAAGACCCAAGCTGATACCCTGTCTGCAATCAGAAAGGAATTGTGATAAGTAAAAGGCTTTTCATAGCCGCAGTTCCCGCCCTGCCCATAAGCCTCCAACAGATCTGCAAACAGCTCCACTGTTTCCTCACAGGTCTTGCAGCGTTCCAGTGCAATTCGCACCATGTCCATACCTGTGAGTCCGGATGCCTCATACTTTTCCCTGGTAAACACCGCTTCATTCCCTATGTTCAGGCCAAACTCATTCCAGCCCATTTCGCAGCCCCAAATCCATGAGGGCTTGAGTAACACGACCTCATATGTATGCTCCACCTGAGGGATTTCGATATATGTTGTCTTTACATATTTGTTTTGTTCCAGATCGTGCCGCATTCTCGGAACCCTGATCATGATGTGCGGCTCATTGGGTTGTCTGTCGCTATTCTTAGCAAACAGGACGGAGCCGTCTACTGTTGAATTACCAAGGGCAACCAGCGTATCACACATATTGAAACCTCCTGACGATTTGTTGTATCCGTCTTCATCATAGCACATCAGGAAATGTATGGAAAGCGGTAATAGTACACTTGAATTATGAGCTAATTGCGATGTCCGAAGATATAGATAAATAAAGGGTTATAGACAGCTACAAGAGAATTTTACCCAAGAAATGAACGAAAACATGCGGCTATCAGGGTTCATATAGGTATAGCGCACTGCTG